>NZ_JARVRN010000003.1:0-332789 GCF_030209655.1 Curtobacterium sp. MEB011
AGACAGGGCTGACCGGCGGCGCGAGCGCCCGCAGCGCTCGCGCCGCCGGTCAGCCGGCGGCGATGCGGCGGAGCGCGTCCAGGTGGGCGGCCCAGACGGCCCGGCCCGAGGCGGTCAGGGTGATCGACGTCCGGGGCGTCTTGCCCACGAAGCCCTTCCCCACCGACACGTAGCCGGCCGCCTCGAGCGCGGACACCTGCTTGCTCAGCACCGAGTCACTGACCTCGACCGCGTCCCGCACCTCGCGGAACCCCAGCGTGCCGGCGCGGGTCAGGGCGGCGATCACCGAGAAGCGCACCGGGTGCTGCAGCAGGTCGTCGAGCTCGTGCCGCGGGTGCGTCCGTTCCGTGGTGCTCACGAGCGGGCCTCACGAGCCGCACAGACGAGCGCGACCAGCAGGACGAGCCCCGAGGTGATGCCCGACCAGAGCACCGAGCCGTGCACCCACCCGACCACGGCGATCGCCGCCAGGTAGGTGACCGCCCAGCTGGCGATGTAGACGGTCCAGCGGCGGCTCCGGGCGAAGGCCGAGCGGCCGCGGATGCTCACCATGAAGAACACCACCAGGGCGAACAGCGCGACGAGGGTACCGACGTAGACCGCGGCGAACGCGTCCCCCGTCGTGAGTCCCATGCCGAGCGTGCCGAGCGACGTCGCGACGCCGAGCGCGGTGATGAACGTGACGTACGGCCAGCGGACGGCGTCGTGCGCGCGTCGGCCGATCCGGTCCGCCTGGTCGAGCAGTCGGGCCGCCTCGGCGGGTCCGGGTCGTGCGGTGGTGTGGTCCATGGTGTCCCCTCTCGTTGACACCAGTATGGCAAGTACTTTCCAAATTGGCAAGCAGTTTCCGTATGCGCGAGTCCGCTCGCGATCCGCTTGCGTTCGCGGTGCGCGCTCGTTCGCGGTGCGCTCGCGTTCGCGCTCGCGGCCCTCAGACGCGGACAGGCGTCTCGTCGAGGTCCCACGAGGGAACGGCATGCCGCTTCCACCCCTGACGCAGGGTGTCGGCCGCACGGTCGAACTCGACCAGGACGTCGATGTGCGGGCGGACGAGCATCTGGATCTGCAGCCCCTCGTACATCGCGAGCAGCTGTGTCGCCGCCTGGTACGCGGGGATCCCGGCCTCTTCGGCGCCCTTGTCGAAGTCGCGCTGCAGCCCGACGGTCAGCTGCTCGGCGTACTCCTCGAACCGCTTGCGGAACAGTTCGGCGAACCCGGACTCCGAGCTGGCCACGGTGATCAGTCCGGCGAGGACCCGGACGAGGCCCGGATCGGCGACGTCCTCGGCGAGGGTCAGGCGGACGTGCTCGATCATGCACGTCGGCGGGGCCTTCCGTCGGGTCCCGCGCAGCCGCACCCACCGGTCGTAGGTGACCAGCAGCAGGGCGTGCCAGGTCGGGAACAGCCGCTCGACCGTCTCGAGCGGAACGCCGGCGACGTCGGCGATGACCGCGGCGTCGACGTCGTCGAACGGGTGCAACCGGTACGCGCGGATGGCTGCGCGCACGGTGCGCTCTGCGAGGGACTCGTCGTCCTCGACGCGTTCGCCGTGCAGGGGTTCCATCCGACCATTGCAGCGCATCGCGGGCCGTTTGTCTCGTCCCAGAGCGGGGGCCGTGCCCCCAGGCCGTCAGCCGACGGTGATCGGCGCCGCCGGCGGGCGGACCCGCTGGCGCATCCACACGAAGAACCCGGTCAGGGTGAAGACGCCGTAGAAGACGTACATCAGCCCCGATGCGTAGTACCCGGCGGAGAACAGCAGCGGCACGCCGACCAGGTCGACCGCCACCCAGATGAGCCAGAACTCGACCCACCCCTTGGCCATGCCGTAGGTGGCGAGCAGCGAGCCGACGAAGATCCAGGCGTCGCTCCACACCGGTTCGTAGGATCCGAGCGCGCGGAAGACGGGGGTCAGCAGGGCGGTGCCGCCGACCAGGCCGACGACGAGCAGCAGGCGGGACCGCCAGGAGGCCCAGTGCGGGTCGATCACGGTCGTCGCGTCCTCGGGGCGGTGCGTCCACCGGTACCAGCCGTAGACGCTCACGATGATGAACATGACCTGACGGCCCGCCTGGCCGAGCAGGTTGACGGGGTTGGGGGTGTCGAACAGCGCACCCATGAAGACGGTGAAGAGCAGGGCGTTGCCGACCAGTCCGACCGGCCAGGCCCAGACCTTGCGACGCATGCCGCCGAGGGCGCTGAGCAACCCGAAGACGTTGCCGATCACCTCACGCCACAGCACCGTCTGGTCGCCGATGACGATCTGCGCGTCGAACAACCAACGCACGATGTCCATGGGCCCTCCTCGTTTCCGCCGGACGGTGCAACGACGCCACCCGTACCGGCATTCCTTCCGGGTTTCCCCTGTCCGCACGGAGCGCACACCCAGAAATCGGGGTACAAACCATGTCCTCCAACACGAGGACTCAAATGCCCCCCGTTCTGGGGTCCCGGTGAACGCTCGTTCTCGCTTGTCCGCACTTTGGGGGACAGCTAACGTCGTCCCCAGAGCGAGTCCAGCCCGCCCGAGCAGCAGTCCCTGCGCTCAGAGGCCCGGCGACCGTTCTCGGCACCGGTCAGCCGCGACCCCTTCCAACCACTGGGTCGATGACAACCTCCCCACCGGGCAGGACACCCGAACGTCCCCGGTGGGCTTCAGCGCGCCCAGGCACGCAGGAACGGAACCACTCCATGCACAAGATCGTCACCGGTGCCATCGCCGGCGCAGCAGGCGTCGCACTCCTCCTCGGCGGTGCCGGCACGTTCGCCCTCTGGAACGCCAGCGCCTCGAGCGCCGCGTCCGCGGTGAGCGCCGGCACCCTGACGCTCAGCGCCAACAACGACGGCGCCTGGACCGACATCACGAACGGTCGTTCCGCCGCGATCGACCCGACGAAGGCGCTGATGGTGCCGGGCAACACGTTCCAGTTCACGCAGACGCTGAACATCGGCGCGACCGGCCAGGACCTCAAGGCCAACCTGACCTACGCCAACCAGAGCATCACCGGTGACAGCGCGCTGATCGCCGCCACGACGAAGACGCTGGCCGTCACGTCGACGAGCGCCTCGATCGTGCAGTCCTCGTCGAACGCGAACACCTTCGTCGTCTCGCCGTCGTCGTCCACCTCGACGGTCAAGGTCGTCTTCACCGTGACGCTGCCCGCCGCCGCGACCACCGGTCAGGGCGGATCGCTCAACCTCAGCGCGCTCGCCTTCACGCTGACCCAGACCGCGATCGGTTCCTGACCCACCGATCGCCCCCACCCCACCGACCACGACGACCAGGAGCAGGGACATGACCGCCACACCGCGGACGACGGGACGCCACCGCGCCTCCCGACGCCACCGCTGGGTGTGGCCGGTCGCGCTCGGCCTGGTCGTCGCGGTCGGCACGGCGCTCCTCGGCGTCGGCGGCACCTACGCACTCTGGAACGGCACGGCCAGCACGGCCGCCACCACCGTGCGCTCCGCGACGGCGACCATCACCGTCGGCGGCACGACGGCGATGAACACCGCGGTCCTCGGGCCGGGCACCAGCACCACCGGCACGTTCACCATGCGGAACACCGGGTCGATCCCGCTCTCCGTGCGCGTCACGACGACGTCCTCGAAGTCATCCGTCGCGGCGGCGTCCGGTGAGCTGACGCTCCACCTCGCGATGGTGTCGTCGACCGCGAAGTGCGTGCCCGGGCTCACCGGCACGAGCGCGCGGCTCGCCACCTTCGACACGGGCTCAGGTGTCGTCACCCTGCCGGCCGGGGGCAGCGGCATCGCATGCCTCGAGATGGCCCTCGACGCCGACGCCCCGCAGACCGTCGCCGGCGCAACCACCGACTTCACCCTCACCGTCACCGGAACGCAGGTCGCCGCATGAACCGCCGCCTCCGGCTCCTCGTCGCCGTGCTCCTCACCGCCGTGTTCGTCGGTGGCACCTCGAGTGCCGCGTGGGCCTTGTGGAGCGCCTCGGGCACCACCGCGGCGAGCACGACGGTCGGCACCGTCACGGCGTCGATCGGCGGCACGAGCGCACTCACCACCGCCTTCTCGGCGAGCGTCACCTCGACGACGAAGCCGATCACCCTGACCGACTCGGGCACCCTCGGCGGCACCGCCACCACCACGGTCTCGGTCGCCTCCGGCAGCTCCACCGCACTCGCCAAGGCCGTCACCGTCGTCGCCTGGCCGGTCGCCTCGACCACGGCCTGCACCACGAGCACGGCCGTCGGAACCGGATCCGTCAGCGGAACCTGGGCGTCGCTGCCGAGCATGAGCGCGAAGCTCGCCGCCGGGGCCTCCGCGATCTGGTGCACGCGCAGCACCCTGCAGTCGTCGGCCCCGGCCGGTGCGACCACCACAGTGAACGTCGGCCTCACCGTCACGAGCGGCACCTGGAGCTCGGGCGTCGTCACCGGCAGCTTCACGCTGACCACCCCGGCGGCGACCGTCGACACCACCCCGTCGCTGGTCTGCACCGACCACGGCGGCTGGTACGTCGAGGTGCGCTGGGACGCCGCGAACCGCCCGCAGGACACCTGGTACGGGGCCTTCGTCGGCTCGACCCCGGTCGGGAAGAAGGCGCAGGACTACTCCGCGTTCATCACGATCGCACCGCCGGACGTCCCCGCGAGCGCCGGCACCTCGGGCACGCTCACCGTCACCGTCAAGGTGCTCGACAGCGCCGGCAACCCCACCTCGACCGTCGCGGGCACCGGCAAGGTCACGCTCTTCACGCAGGACAACGGGGCGGCGATCCGATGCGGCGCATGAGCACCCCCGCCCCACACACCGGGTGGCGAGCGGTCGTCCGCGCCGTCGCGTTCGGGCTCAGCACCGGGCTCCTGCTCATCGTGGCTGCGCTGGCCGTCGTGCTGATCGTCGTCCCGAAGGCCACGGGGTCGATGCCGCTCACCGTCCTGACGCAGTCGATGGAGCCGACACTCCCCCCGGGCACCCTGCTCGTGGTCCGGCCGACCCCGGTCGAGGACATCCAGGTCGGCGACGTCGTCACCTACCAGATCGTCTCCGGCCAGCCCGCGGTCATCAGCCACCGCGTGGTGTCGGTGTCCTCGTCGTCGGACGGCGGACGGACCTTCGTCCTCAAGGGCGACAACAACGCCGAGGCCGACCCCGCCCCCGTCACCGCCGTGCAGATCCGCGGTGTCCTCTGGTACAGCGTCCCGGAGATCGGCCTGGTCAACCAGCTCGTCAACGGATCGCGCAGCTGGCTCATCCCGCTGGTCGCCGGCGTGCTCCTGACGTACGGCGCGGTCATGATGACCGCGGGCTTCGTCAGCACCGCTCGTCGTCGTCGGGCGGGCACCGGCCGCGGGCGTCGCAGCGCAGCACACCACGTCGAACGGAGCACCACCGAGACCACGACCCCCACCCGGTCTAGGCTCGGTGGACGTGACGGACGGAGTGCAGCGGGCGCGGGAGCTCCTCGACGCAGCGGCCCGACGGCTCCGCGCCGCGGACGTCCCCGACGAAGCGCTCGGCGAGTACGTCCAGCCGAAGGCCGTCCTCGGGATCCGTCGTGACCCCACCATGCGGCCGCTCGGGCGGGTGTGGCGGGTCGGAGCGCTCCTGATCGGGTCGTCCCCCGAGACCGCCGGCGGTGTCTGGGCCACCGGGTCGATCACCCGGGTCACCGAACCCGGTCGTTCGCAGTACCAGTCGGTCTCCGCCGAGGTCCGTCGCGCCTACCGTGCCGCCGCCGCGAAGGGACACTTCGCCGCCGGTGAGACGGTCAACCACGGCGCCGTCCCGATCCCCGTCGACGAGACCCTGGTCGCCGCCGACGGCGTGCTCTTCGTCGCCGACGACGTGCCCTCCGTCCGGTGGTCCCCGACGGCCGGCGCCGCCGTCCCCCTCGCCGACTACCTGGCCGACCGCGTCGGACTGCTCGTCGATCCCCCGCGGGGCGCGACCGACTGACACGGCACCGCCCGTCGCACGGTGCGGGGTTCGTCGTGCGGTGCAGGTTCGTCGCGCCTGCGCACCGTGCAGCGCGGGAGACTCCGTGCGCGTTCCCGCTCCCGGTGCGAGCTCCTGCCGCAGAGCAGCAGAGCCGCACCGTGCCGGATCGCCCGACCCGTGCGAACCTGCCCGCCCCGTGCCCCGCCACAACCCCGCACCGAGCCACCTCCACCGCCCCGGCCCACGAACCCCGCACCGTGCGGCTTCGGTCGAGCCCCCAGGACGCGACCACGGAACCGCACCGCGCCGGGTTCGTCGTGCGGTGCAGGGTTCGTCGTGCGGTGCAGGGTTCGTCGCGCGGTGCCGGTTCGTCGCGCCTGCGCACCGTGCCGGATCGCCCGACCCGTGCGAACTTGCCCGCCCCGTGCCCCGCCACAACCCCGCACCGAGCCACCTCCACCGCCCTGACCCACGAACCCCGCACCGTGCGCCCCGCACCCACCGCACACCGCCCACCGCCCCGCACGACGAACCCCGCACCGTGCGCCCCGCACCCCGCACCCCGCACCCCGACACCCAACTCCCGGCGCGTGACCCCATGCAGACCACCCGGCTGTCGCGACGTCACCCGGTCCCGATAGTGTCGGAACGTGAGCAACGATGCATTCGACGACCGCTACGAGCTGCGCGAGTTCGCGCCCGGGACGGACGGCAAGGGGGCACCGAACGCCGAGACGGCACCGTGGATGCAGGCCGTCGGGATGGGCTTCCACGAAGCCGACCCCGACGCCGAGGGCGCAGCCCGCATGGCGTCGCACTTCATCGCCGACGAAGAGACCTTCCTCGGGGTCTACGTGCGGAAGCCGTTCCCGGGGTCCGTCGACGAGACCTGGCCGGCCGGCACCTTCACCTGGTTCCGCAAGGCGCTGAGCTGGGGAGACGGGTCCTCCGTCGACACCCAGGCGATCTCCGCGGTCACCGTCCGTCCGACCGAACGCCGCCGCGGCATCCTGCGCCGGATGATGACGCACGCGCTCGAGCGGGGCGTCGCCGAGGGCTACGCCGTGGCGTCGCTGACCGCGTCCGAGGGCACCATCTACCGCCGCTTCGGCTTCGGCAGCGCCATCCGCGAGCGCGCGATCCACGTCCGCCGCGAACGCGCGCTCCCCCTGCTGGCGCCGACCTCCGGCACGGTGTCGGTCGTGACGCCGCAGTGGCTCGCCGACGGCCCGGGCAAAGCCGTCTTCGACCGCTTCCACGCCCGCACCCCCGGCTCCATGCTCCGCAACACCGGCACCTGGGACGTCGTCTTCGGCCTGCGTGGCCCCGACGGCCAGAAGGCGAAGGACGTCCGCGCTGCCGTGCACCGGCCCGACGGTTCGGACGACATCGACGGCTACGTCACCTGGCGCGTCAAGGAGACCAGCGGTTCCGACACCGCGCTCGAGATCGTCGACCTGGTCTACGCGGACGACCGGGCCTACACCGCCCTGTGGGAGTTCCTGCTGTCGGTCGACCTCAACGACGTCGTGAAGTACAACCGGTCCCGCCTCGACGACCCGATCGTCGCGGCGCTCGGCGACAACCGTGCGTACGACGTCGACCACGAGGAGGACCACGTCTGGCTGCGCGTGCTCGACGTGGCGGCGGTGCTCGAGTCGAGGCCGTTCGCCACCGACGGCTCGCTGACACTCGCGGTCACCGATGCGCTCGGCCACACGACCGGCACGTACCGGCTGGACGTCCAGGAGGCCCGTGGCACCGTCACGCGCGTCGCCGACGACGTCGACGTGGCCGGGTCTGACGTCCAGCTCGACGTCGCGGAGCTCGGTGCGGTGCTGATCGGCTCGGTCTCCCCCGTCACCCTGGCGGCCGCCGGCCTGGTCCGCGCTGCGGACCCGGCGTCGGTGGAGCTGCTCCGCGCGATGCTGTTGCCGCCGCGGACGCCGCACGGCATCACGTACTTCTGATGGACGTCGCCCGGGTGGTCGGCCGGGCGCGTCAGGTCGTCTCCGTCCTGGCGTCCCCGGCCCTCCGTGCGGCGGTGTTCGCCGGAGCCCCCGCCGACGACCGCACCCGGGCGGCGGTCGGCTCGTTCGACTGGGTCACCGACGACGGCCCCGACGCCGCGGTGCTCGGTCGGACGGCACGGGAACTCCAGCGATTGCAGTCGCCGGCAGCGGTGCTCGAGTTCGACCGGATCGAGCGGATGCCGGTGAAGGACGTCGAACGACATGCGCTGTCCGTCCGGATCGTGGAGCTCGTGTTCGAGCGCCTCGGGCGTGACCGCGCCGTGCCGGAGGCCGTGCTGAACGCCGCGATCGGCATGCTGGCGGCCGACGTGTCCATCGTGCGCCGGGATGCGGTGGACCTCGGTGTGCTGACGCGGACCGACGACGGCTCGGTCTACCGGTTCGTGGGGCGCCCGGCCTGAGGCAGCCGGGCAGGCGGGCAGGCGGGCAGCCGGGGCAGGGCGGGGCGGGCAGCCGTCGCAGGGCGGGGCGAGCCGGGCCCGGCGCAGACGCACGGTGCAGGGTTCGTCGGACCGTGACGGGCTACCCGCTCGGTGCGGCGCCGTAGTGCAGCACGGAGCGGGCAACCTCGCACGGACCAGCGCGCCCCGCACGGTGCGCGGGCCGACCGCGCCCTACGCCCGGCGCCGCACCCGCGGGTCGACGAACGCGTAGACGATGTCGACGATCACGTTCGCGGTCACGATCAGCAGCGCCGAGAACAGCGTGAAGCCGACGACCACCTGCAGGTCGAGCGTGTGCACCGCGTCGATCAGCAGCGCGCCGAGACCCTGCATCGAGAACACCTTCTCGGTGATGACTGCACCGCCGAGCAGCGACCCGAGGTCGAGCCCGAACAGCGTCACCACGGGCAGGATCGCCGTCCGGAGTCCGTGCCGCACGACGACCTGGCGCTCGCGCAGTCCCTTGGCCCGAGCGGTCCGGACGAAGTCCTGCGACATCGACTCGAGCATCTCGCCGCGGGTCAACCGGGCGTAGATCGCAGCGCTGATGAAGGCCAGCACGCACCACGGCAGGATCAGGTGGGTGAACCAGCCGACCGGGTCGTCACCGAAGGCCACGTAGCCGCTCGTCGGCAGGATCCCGAGCACGAACCCGAACAGCAGGATGCCGAGCAGTCCGACCAGGTACGCCGGCGACGAGACACCCGCGACCGCGACCGTCATCACGGCCCGGTCGACGAAGGTGCCGCGACGCAGCGCCGAGACGGTGCCCCCGAACACCCCGGCCACGAGCCACAGCACAGCGGCTCCGACGGCGATCGAGGCGGTGACGGGCAGGCGCGCGAGGATGAGCTCGGTGACGCTCTCGTGCAGCTGGAACGAGTACCCGAAGCACGGCGCCGCGCACTCGATGACGCTGTTGCCGCTGCCGAAGGTCCGGCCGGTGAAGATGCCGGCCAGGTAGGCGCCGAACTGTGCGAGCCAGGGCTTGTCGGTGCCCAGGAACGCCTGCACCTCGCGCAGTCGGTCCGGGGTGCAGGGCTTGTCGCAGATCGCCCGCGCCGGGTTGGTCGGCAGCAGCATGAAGAGCGCGTACGTGATGGCCGCGACGACGAGCAGCACGACCGCCGCACCGAGCAGGCGGATCGCGAGGAAGCGCAGGGTCGCGGCGTTCACGCGGTGCCCCCTCGCGGGTCGAGGGCGTCGCGCAGGGCGTCGCCGAGCACGTTGAAGGCGAGGGTGATGAGGAACAGTGCGGCTCCGGGGAACACGAGGTACATGGGGTCGGTCTGCACCCATCCGATGGCGTCACCGATGCTGCGACCCCACGACGGCGTCGGCGGGTTGACCCCGACGGCGAGGAACGAGAGCGCGGCCTCGGCACCGATCATCGACGGGATCGAGATCGTCGCGTAGACGGTGATGGTCGCGGCGAGGTTCGGCAGCAGCTGCGTGCGGATGACGTGCCACCGGCCGGCACCCATCGCGGTGGAGGCCACGACGTAGTTCCGGCTGACGAGCGACAGCGTCTGCCCTCGCACGACACGGGCCACGGCCGGCCAGCCGAAGAACCCGATGACGAGCACGACGAGCACGGGCTTCGGGAACGACGACGGCACGATCGCGGTGAGGGCGATCATGAACACGAGCGACGGGAACCCGAAGATCACGTCGACGACCCGCGAGAGCACCCGGTCGTACCAGCCGCCGAAGAACCCGGTCGTGACGCCGACGAGCACGCCGATGACGATCGACACCAGGGTGGCGGCGAGTCCGATGCCGAGCGAGGTCCGCGCGCCGTACGTGACGATCGAGAACAGGTCGCGCCCGGTCAGGGGCTCGACGCCGAACCAGTGCTCGCCGCTGATGCCGCCGCCCGGACCGCGCGGAGCGCCGAACGAGTTGAGCGCGTCGATGTCGTACGAGTACGGGTCCTGCCCGGACGCCTTCGCGATGAGCGGGGCCGCCACGGCGACCACCAGGAACACCGCGATGACGACGGCCGAGGCCACCGCCCAGCGGTCTTGCCGCACCCGCCGCACGACGGCCCGGAAGCCGGTCGTACGGCCGGACGGTGCGACCGGTCGGTCGACGACATTGGCCGTCACGAGGCCACTCCTTCCCACGCGCGCCACGCCTCGCGGCGGGCGGCCTGTCGCACGGGATCGGCGACGGGCGCTGCGGCGAGGAGCATGCGCGTGTAGTCCTGTTGCGGGTCGTCGAGCACCGCGTCGGTGCTCCCCCGTTCGACGATCCGGCCGTCGCGCAGCACGATCACCTGGTCGGCGAGCTGGCGGACGACGGCGAGGTCGTGGCTGATGAGCAGCATGCCGAAGCCGAACTCCTGCTGCAGGCCGGCGAGCAGGTCGAGCACGGCGGCCTGCACCGTCACGTCGAGTGCCGAGGTCGGTTCGTCGGCGATCACGAGTGCCGGCCGCAGCGCGAGCGCACGCGCGACGGCGACTCGCTGCCGCTGGCCGCCGGACAGCTGGTGCGGGAACCGCTCGGCCCACGTCGGGTCGAGCTGCACGGCGATCAGCAGTTCGCGGACACGCTCGGCGCGTTCGGCTGCGGAGTCGGTGCCGTGCACGAGCAGCGGTTCCGCGATGCTCCAGCCGATGGTCTGCCGCGGGTTGAGCGACGATGCCGGGTCCTGGAACACGATGCCGACCCGGCTGCGCAGTTCGCGCAGCCGGCGTCCGCGAGCAGTGCGCAGGTCGCTGCCGTCCACCTCGACCGAGCCGGCGACGACGGGCACCAGGCCCGCGAGCGCACGCCCGATCGTCGACTTGCCGGAACCGGATTCGCCCACCAGGCCGACGGTCTCACCGGCGTGCAGGTCGAGGTCGATACCGGACACGGTGGGTCCGCCTCGGCGCGAGTACCGCACGGCGACGTCGCGCAGGCGCGCCACGAGCGGACTGGGCCCACGCCGCCGGTTCCGGTCCGACGCGCCAGCGGCGGGCCGGCCGTGCCGGTGGGGAGAGGCGCGACTCGCGTCGTCGACGTCGGCCGGGGCCGAGGCGGTGCTCGCGTCTGCGGACAGATTGCGGCTTGCCGGAGCCGCGTCCGGTCCGGCAGGCCGAGTCTCGGTCGACGCGAGCGGCTCGGCGGAGCTTCCACGCGCCTCCAGGCTGGGGACGGCCGCGAGGAGCTCGCGCGTGTAGTCGGCGGTCGGGTGTGCGAAGACCTCGGCGACGGTCCCGTGCTCGACCGGGTCGCCGCGACGCAGCACCAGCAGGTCGTCCGCGACGTCCGCCACCACGCCCATGTCGTGGGTGATGAGCAACACGGCCAGGGAACGCTCGCGGCCGAGCCGCCGCAGCAGGTCGAGGATGCCGGCCTGCACGGTGACGTCGAGGGCGGTCGTGGGCTCGTCGGCGAAGAGTGCGACCGGGTCGCCGGCCAGGGCCATCGCGATCATCGCGCGCTGGAGCTGGCCGCCGGACAGTTCGTGCGGGTAGGCCTTCCGGATGCGCTCGGGGTCGGCGAGCCCGGCGTCACGGAGCAGTTCGTCGACGCGTGCCCGGACCCCGGCGCGGTCGAGTCCCGACGGGTGTACCCGGACGGCCTCGGCGATCTGGGTGCCGATCGACAGGACCGGTGTGAACGAGTTCATCGGCTCCTGGAACACCACCCCGATGCCCGCACCACGGACGGCGCGCACGGTCTCGGTGGGGGCACCGATGAGCTCCTCGCCGCGGAACCGGGCGCTGCCGGACACCGTGGCCTGCGTCGGCAGGAGCCCGAGCACGCTCATGGCGCTGACGGACTTGCCCGAGCCGGACTCCCCCACCAGGGCGAGGACCCGGCCGGGCGTCAGGTCGAAGGAGACGTTACGGACGACGGGCTCCGCGTCGCCGAACGCGACGCGGAGCCCCTCGACCTGCAGGATCGGATCGGTCACTGCTTGAGCGAGACCTTGAGGTAGTTCGGGTACGCGGGGAAGTCCGCGATCTGGAAGTTCTGCACGTTCGACCCGGCGAGGAACGACTGCTTCGCGTAGATCAGCGGTACGACCGGAGCGTCGGCCATGATCTTCTGGTCGGCCTGGGCCCAGAGCTTCTGCGCGGCGTCCTGGTCGACCGTCGAGCTCGCCTTCACGATGAGGGCGTCGACCTCGGGGTTGCGGTACTTCGAGACGTTGTAGCCGCCGCCACCGATCTGCGACGAGGCGTAGAGCGGCTGGAGGTTGGCGTTCGCGCTCGGGAAGTCCGGCTGCCAGCTCGACAGCGACAGGTCGAAGTCGGTGCCGTTGGTGGTCGCCTGCGTGAAGGAGTCGTAGTCGAGCGGCTTGAGCGTCACCGTGATCCCGGCACGCTTCAGGCCGGACTGCAGCGCCTGCGCCTGGGCGAGGTACGTCGGGTCGTTCTGCGTGACGAGGGTCAGCTTCAGGCCCGAGACACCGGCCTCCTTGAGCAGCTGCTTCGCCTTGTCGACGTCGCCGGTGGCCTTCGTCTTGTACAGGTCGTAGTCCTGGCGCCCCGCGATGCCCGGGGTGATCAGGGTCGAGGCGTACGACCCGGCGATCGCGCCGCCGGCGGCGATCCGGAACGACTTGCGGTCGACGGCGTACTGCAGGGCCTGTCGGACCTTGAGGTCCTTGAGCGCACCGCGCTGCGTGTTGATCGCCATGTAGCTGATCGGGCCGGCCTTCGAGGTGGCGAGGCGGTCCTGGGCGGCCGGGTTGCTGCGCACCTGGTTCAGCTCCGCGGCACCGAGGTAGATCGCCCCGAAGGAGTTCTTGGCGTCGCCGTTGTCCGCGATCAGGGTCTGCGTGGCCGTGGACTGGTCCTGGCTCTCCTTGAACACGATCTTCGACGGGCCGGCCGTGCGGACCTCGTCGGTCTTCGCACTCCAGTTCTTGTTGCGGACCAGCGTGACCTGCGAGCCCTGCGTGTTCGACTGCACCTGGTACGGGCCGGACGCGACCGGCTTCAGGTCGTAGGCGCCGGTGTCCTTGCCGTCGCCCTCGGGCACCGGGGTGAACGCCGGCATCGACGCGAGCCACGGCCAGTCGCCGTACGCGGCGTTGAGCTTGAAGACGATGGTCTTGTCGTTCGGGGTCTCGATGCTGTCGAGCGACTTGCCGTCGAACGGGCCCTTGTAGGAGTCACCACCGACCAGGAGCGACTTGTGGTAGCTCAGGCCACCGCTCAGCGTCGGCGCGAACGAGCGCTCGATGCCCCACTTGATGTCCTTCGTGGTGATCGGCGTGCCGTCCTGGAACTCGACGCCGTCCTTCAGCGTGTAGGTCCAGGTCTTGCCGTCGTCGCTCGAGACGCCGGTGTTGGTCGCCAGGTCGGGCACGACCTTCGCCGTCTTGCCCGGCTCGACGTCCCAGGTGGTGAGTCGACGCGCGACGAGCCCCATCGACGTGATGCCGAGACTCTGGCTGGTCGCCGGGTCGAGGTGGAACGAGGTCTGCGGCGTCAGGATGTTGAGCGTGCCGCCCTTGGCCGTGCCGTCGGCACCGTCGTCGGACGAGCCCCCACCCGAGCAGCCGGTCAGGACCAGGGCTGCTGCTGCGGCGACGGCCGCGGTGATCGTCAGGCGGTTGGGGCGTCTCATGACGGGGCTGCTCCTCGGGGAAGGGGGCGCGATCGCGGTGGCGGTCGCTGCGACGGCGGAACGGTCCACCCGCCGGGCGGCATCTATCCTGACACCGCGACGGTGGCCCGTCCGAATCTCGCGTGCGTCGGACGACGCACGACGAAACATTGCAAGCGCCGGACGCCGTCCCGCTATTCCCGATGCGTTCGCACCGTCGTGTGTCAGCGGTCGAAGAGCCCACCGAGGAAGTCGTTGCCGAGGTTCGACGCCTGCTCGCCGAGACCGGACGCCTGCTCACCGAAGCCACCGAGGAGCTGCTCACCCTGACCGGCGAGTCCCTCGACGCCACCGCTGAGGTCACCGAGCCCGAGGTCACCCATGCCCGAGGCGATGCCCTCGAAGTCCACGCCGAGGTCGGCAGCCCCGGCCAGCACCGGACCGGCGGCGGCGCTCAGCACCGCTCCCCCGGCCACCGCGGCGGCGAGGCCACCGAACGCCATCGCGCCAGCGCCGACCGCTGCACCGCCGGCGAAGGCCCCGGCGCGGCCGCGACCGTTGCCGTTGGCGTTGCCCGAGCGGCCGGAACCCCCGAGGACCCGTCGGACCAGACCCGGACGCGACATCTCCCCGCGGGTCATCGCACGGGCCATGCCGCCCGCCGAGTCGTCGCGCAGGTGCTCGTGGGGCGGGAGCTCGGAGTTCAGGCGGTCGCGGACCTGCTGGCGCTGCCCGGGGGTGAGCCGCGCGAAGGCGTCGTGGTGGACCTGTTCGAGCTGCTCCGGCGACGAGGTGCGGAGCAGGTAGTCGTACTTCGCCAGGGCGACCTTGTCGGCGTCGGCCCCGTGCTGCGGCGTGCCTGCGTGCTGCTGCTGGCCGTACTGCTGCGGCTGGCCGTACTGCTGCGGCTGGCCGTACTGCTGTGGCTGGCCATACTGCTGCGGCTGGCCGTACTGCTGCGGCGGCTGCTGCTGGCCCCGGTCGTCGCCGGTCAGCTTGTCCGCGGCGCTCCGCACGATGCCACGCCAGTCGGTTCCGCCCTGCTGCGATCCGGCGCCGGGCGCGGTTCCCCCCTGCCCACGCTTCTGGAGCTGCTTGTCGATGACCTTCGAGGCCATGCCGATGATGCGGTTGAGGTTCGCCATGCCCCGACCTTTGCGTCCTCACATGTGGACGACCGGTACCGAAGCGGGGGTTCGCCGGGGCATCCGATGGGGATCCCCTGTGAGAGTCGATCTGCATATCAGCGGACACATGCACGTCGGCTGGCTCCGGTCGCGTCACCGCCGGAGCGCGACCTGGGCGAAAGCGTGAGGCCCGGGACTGCGACAACAGTTCCGGGCCTCGATTCGCCTTCCGAGTGGAAAGCCAAGGGATGCATCAACCATCCCGATTCCAACGCTCGGAACCGATGGTAGCCGAGCCCGCTCGGCGACGCATCCCTCGGCCGAAGCTCCTCGTGTCAGCCGGCGACGACACCAGGAGGTCAGCGATGTCGAACGACGCCGATGATCGGTCCAGGCGTCGGGTGCCCTGGCTGGGGATCGCGAGCTTGCTCGTGACCGTGGTCAGGCTCCTGATCGACCTGTCCCGCAAGGACTGAGGACCCGGGTGTCCCGCACCACAGCCGGTGGTGCGGGACACCTGTCAATCGCGTCAGGACAGGATGCGCGCGAGGAACGCGTTGCGGAACCGCCCCGTGGGGTCGAGGTCACGGGCGAGTGCGGCGAAGTCGGACAGCCGCGGGTACGCCTCGTGCAGCCGCTCGGCGCCGGCAGCGGAGACCTTGCCCCAGTGCGGCCGCGGGTCGAAGGGCTCGAGGACGTCCTCGATCCGGGTGACCGCCGCGGCCACGGCGGCGGCGTCCCGGCGGAACGTGAAGTGCAGACCGACCGACTGTCGGCCGGATGACGGCGCGAGCCAGGCGGTGTCGGCCGCGATGGCGCGGACCTCGGCGGCGATGAGGATCGGCGCGAACAGCGACGCCAGCGGTCGGAGCGCCTCGAGTGCCGCCACGGCCGAGGCCGCGGGGATCAGGTACTCGGCCTGGATCTCGGCCCCGGTCGAGGGGGTGAACGAGGACCGGAAGTGCGGCAGCCGCTCGGCCCACGGCCCTGGCACGCCGCCCTGCTCGGTGACCCCGGCAGGGTCGTTCTCACCCGGGTGCACCGGACCCGAGGCCGCACGTGCTCCGAGGGCCACGAGGTCGACCGTCGGTGCGGCCTCGTCGACGCGGTGCTTGACCCAGACCTGCCGGGCGCCCCGGTCGTCGAACGACGTGAAC
This sequence comes from Curtobacterium sp. MEB011, assembly GCF_030209655.1. NCBI lineage: Bacteria > Bacillati > Actinomycetota > Actinomycetes > Micrococcales > Microbacteriaceae > Curtobacterium > Curtobacterium sp. MEB011. The sequence continues at coordinate 16,227 of NZ_JARVRN010000003.1, forward strand.
ATCGACACCGAGTACGCGTCGGACATCACCGGGTCGAACTGCGCGGCCACGGCCTCCCACGGCAGGTCGAGGTGCACCGTCGTGGCGACCTGGAACGTCGGCTCGATCGCGAGCTCCACCGCGGTGACGACGCCGAGCGCGCCGATCCCCACGCGGTGGGCGTCGAGCAGCCCGTCCGGCGACGCAGCGTCGACGTGGTCGAGCGCGCCGGAGGCGCGCACCACGTCGAGGCCGACCACCGCCTGCGCGAGCGACGGGTTCCGCACACCGGAGCCGTGCGTCCCCGTGGCGACGGCACCGGCCGTGGAGATGTGCGGCAGGGACGCGAGGTTCCCGAGGGCCCAGCCACGGGCCTCCAGTCCGGCCGCGACCTGGCTGTGCGTCATGCCCGCGGCCACACGGACCACCCGCCGGGCCGTGTCGATGTCGAGCACGGGCGGCAGGTCCGACAGCGAGACCTGGACGGCATCCGTGTCGGCGATGGTGTTGAACGAGTGTCGCGAGCCGAGCGCCGTCAGGCGCGGCGTCGAGGCGACGAGCTGCTGGAGCTCGTCCACCGACGTCGGGCGGGCCAGCGCCGAGGCGCGGTAGGTGACGTTGCCCGCCCAGTTCGTGCGCGTGCGCTCGGCCGCGATCACGTCGTCCATCGTGGGTCCTGACTCCCCTAGAAGCCGCGGTCGAGACGGTGCCACGTCTGCTGGAGACGCAGCTCGTCGCGGAACCCGCGTGCGGTGGTGTGCTCGTCGATCACCAGGAACTCCGTGCCGACCATCGTCGCGAAGTCCTCGACGACCTGCAGGCCGACCGCCGTCGTCATGACGGTGTGGTGCGCGGCGCCGGCGGTGAGCCAGGCCTCGGCGGCGACGGGGAACGACGGCCGGGGCTCCCAGACCGCACGGCCGACGGGAAGCTTCGGCAGGGCCTCGGTCGGGGGCACGACGTCGACGACGTTCGCGGTGAGGCGGAACCCGTCGCGGGTGTCGGAGAGCGCGACGACGACGGCCTCGCCGGAGTCGGCGGTGAAGACCAAGCGGACCGGGTCGTCCTTGCCGCCGATGCCGAGCGGGTGGATCTCGAGCGTCGGCTTCGTGGTGGTGAGCGTCGGCGAGACCTCGAGCATGTGCGCCCCGAGGATCTTCTCGGCGCCCGGGGTGAGGTCGTAGGTGTAGTCCTCCATCAGGCTCGCACCACCGGGCAGGCCGGCGCCGGCGACGTTCATCGCGCGGACCAGGACCGAGGTCTTCCAGTCGCCCTCGGCGCCGAAGCCGTAGCCGTCGGCCATCAGGCGCTGCACGGCCAGGCCCGGCAGCTGCTTGAGCGAGCCGAGGTCCTCGAAGTTCGTGGTGAAGGCGGCGCTTCCGTTCTGCGCGAGCAGCGTGCGGAGGCCGATCTCGATGGCGGCGCCGTCGCGGAGCGCGGCGTGACGCTCGCCACCGTCGCTGCGGAGTGACGGGTCCACGTCGTAGTCGCGCTCGTACGTCGCCACGAGCGCGTCGACCGCTGCCGTGTCCGCTGCTGCGGCGTCCACCGCTGCTGCGAGCTCGTTGACCGCCCACGTGTTGACCTGCACGCCGAGCTCGATCTCGGCCTCGGTCTTGTCGCCCTCGGTGACGGCGACGTAGCGCATGTTGTCGCCGAAGCGGGTGAGCTTCAGCTCGCGGACGGCCGCGGCACCTGCGGCGGCACGGGTCCAGTTCGCGACGCGCTGCTGGACGCGCGGGTCCGAGACGTGGCCGACGGCCGTGGCGTGCCGGACGCCCAGGCGGGCCAGGGCGTAGCCGAACTCACGGTCGCCGTGCGCGGCCTGGTTGAGGTTCATGAAGTCGAAGTCGATGTCCGCCCAGGGCAGCGTGACGTTCGCCTGCGTGTGCAGGTGCAGCAGCGGCTTGGTCAGGGCCTGCAGGCCGCCGATCCACATCTTGGCCGGGCTGAACGTGTGCATCCACGTGGTGACACCGATGACCTTGTCGTCGGCGCTCGCCTCGATGAGCGCCCGGCGGATGCCGTCGGCGTCCTTGAGGACGGGCTTCCAGACGAGCTGCACCGGCAGGTGCCCGGCGAGCTCCGCGTGGACGGCCTTGCTCTGCTCCTCGACCTGGCGCAGGGTCTCCTCGCCGTAGAGCCCCTGGGAGCCGGTGAGGAACCAGACCTCGTAGCTGTCGAGCGTGGCCTGGGGGTCGACGGTGGTGTCCTGCGTCATCGCATGGCTCCTTCGGGGTTCTGTCCGTAGACGTTCTGGTAGCGATCGAAGAGTCGATCGATGTCTGCTTCGGGGATCGGGACGACCTCGCCTCCCTGCTTCGCGATGTGGACGGTCCGTGCCACGTCCTCGCACATCACGGCGGCCTTGACGGCGTCCTTCGCGTCCTTGCCGATCGTGAAGACGCCGTGGTTCTGCATCAGGACCGCACGGCTGCGGTGACCGCTCAGGGTGTCGACGATGCCGTGGCCGATCGAGTCGTCGCCGATGATCGCGAACGGGCCGACCGGGATCGGTCCGCCGAACTCGTCCGCCATCGCCGTGATCACGCACGGGATCGCCTCGGCGCGGGCGGCCCAGGCGGTGGCGTACGTCGAGTGGGTGTGCACGACACCGCCGACCTCGGGCATGTTCCGGTACACGTAGGCGTGCGCAGCGGTGTCGCTCGAGGGGCCGTGCGCGTTGCCCCAGCCCTCGGCCGGCACGCCGTCGAGGGTGCAGACGACCTGGTTCTCCGGCGTCAGGTCGTCGCTCGACACCCCGCTCGGCTTGATGACGAACAGGTCCGTACCGGGCACGCGCTCGGAGACGTTGCCGCCGGTCCAGATCACGAGGCCGTAGCGGACGAGTTCGCCGTGCAGGCGCGCGACACGCTCCCGCGTCGTCGCCACCGCCTGGCGTGTGGTCTCGTCGATCGCGTCCGTCATCGGGTCACTTCCTCTGTCTGGAGGCGCGGGTCGGCGCCGTCGGTCGCTTCGGTCGGTCCTGTGGTCGCGCTGGGGCGGGTCGCCGCCGCGGCGACGTCCTGCACGGGCAGTGCCGCCCGGTAGCGGTCCAGGTACGTCTGGAACCCGGCGACGTCCGCCGGCTCGGGTTCGGCCACGTGCACGGCGTCCCCGCCGAACACGGTGTCCGACAGGTAGTCGGCGAGCTGCTGGTCGGTGTGCTCGAGGTAGGCGGCCAGCACCGCGATCCCCCACGCTCCGCCCTCGCCCGCGGTCTCCTCGAGCGCGATCGGCACGCGCAACGCCGCCGCGAGCAGCCGCTGCGGGCTGCCGGGCGTCCGGAAGAGCCCGCCGTGCGCAGTCATCCGGTCCACCTGCACCTGTTCGCCGTGCAGGACGTCCATGCCGATGGCCAGGGTCGCGAAGGCGCCGTGCACCTCGGAGCGCACCAGGTTGCCGAGCGTGAAGCGTGCGCCGGGGGTGCGGAGCAGCAGGGGCCGGCCGTCCTCGACGTGGGTGACCGGTTCGCCCGCCAGGTAGTTGAAGGAGAGCAGGCCGCCGGCGTCCGGGTCGGTGTCGTCGGCGACGGCCTCGGCGAGCAGCGTGGCGTAGACGTCGTCGATGCCGATCGGCGTCGCGCCGGTCCGCTCGCTCGAGGCCTCGGCGAAGCGCCCGAACACCCGGGCCCAGCTCGCGATCTCGCTCGCGCCGTTGTTGCAGTGCACCATCGCCACGGCGTCCCCGGCCGGGGTGGTGACGACGTCGAGTTCCTCGTGCGCCGTGGTCAGCGGCTGCTCGAGCACGACCATCGCGAAGATGCTCGTGCCGACACTGACGTTGCCGGTGCGCGGAGCGACCGCGTTCGTCGCGACCATGCCGGTGCCGGCGTCCCCCTCGGGCGGGCAGAGCGGCGCACCGGGTTCGAGCGTGCCGGTCGGGTCGAGCCAGGCCGCTCCCTCGGGGGTCAACTCGCCCGCTTCGGCGCCGGCCACCAGGACCTCGGGCAGCAGGGACCGCAGGTCCGGCAGGCCGATCAGGTCCTCCGCGGCGGCGAGCATGGCGGGGTCGAAGTCCTTGGCACCGGGGTCACCGGGGCCGCTGTCGACGGGGCCGCCCTCGATGGGGAACATGCCGCTGGCGTCACCGACACCCAGCGCGTTCCGGCCGGTCAGACGACGGTGGACGTAGCCGGCCAGGGTCGTCACACCGGCGATCTCGGCCACGTGCGGCTCGTCGTCGAGGACCGCCTGGTACAGGTGCGCGATCGACCAGCGCAGCGGGATGTTGAACCCGAGGGCGTCGCTGAGCCGTTCGGCTGCGGGACCCGTGGAGGTGTTGCGCCAGGTGCGGAACGGCACGAGCAGCTCGCCCGCGGCGTCGAACGCCAGGTAGCCGTGCATCATCGCGCTCACGCCCACCGCGCGGAAGGTCGTCGGGGTCACGCGGTACTGCGACTCGACGTCGGCGACCAGGGCGGCGTACGCGGCACGGAGTCCGGTCTCGACGGCATCGAGTGAGTAGGTCCAGCGCCCGTCGACGTACTCGTTCTCCCACTCGTGGGACCCGGCTGCGATGGGGACGAGGTCTTCGTCCACCAGACAGGCCTTGATGCGGGTGGAGCCGAGCTCGATCCCGAGCGTGGTGCGGCCGTCCACGATCCGCTGTCGGCGGTCGTCGCCCATGCGTTCCTCCAGAACCTCGTCGTCCTCAGTGAGCGCTCACATCCTGGCACGTGAGCGCTCACACACGCAACGCGGCGGCGCGCCGCCCGTCCTGCCCGTCCCACTCGTCCGCCCGCTTCCCCCGCCGGTCGAAACTCCCCGCTCAGTTCCGCCGACCGGTCACGAACCGTCGTCCGGCGCACCTGCAGCCGACCGTTCCTGACCACTCGACGTCCCACTCACGACGGGTCGTGACCGCGCGACGCACGAGGGCGAAGACGATGTGCGACCACACGCCGCCCCACACCCACGCGAGTCCTGACCCCTCGCTGCCCCGCACCCGGGAGCGCCGACCCGCCGAACCCGCGACACCCCGAACAGCGGCGCCCGGGACGGTCACGACACCCCGTTGCCTCCCCGCCCCGCGGTCACGAACGGTCGGCTGGAGGCGCACAGAGCGACGGTTCGTGACCACTCGACCACGGCGGACGGGGTGTCGTGACCGACCTAGGCCCCGACCGTGCTCTCGCGGATGACGAGCGACGGCGTCACGGCCGCCGACGCCGCGGTCCCGCCGTCGATCAGGGCGAGGAGCGCCTGCCCCGCGACGCGTCCGAGCTCCTCGAGCCGCAGGTCGACCGTGGTCAGCGGCGGCCTCGAGGCGAGCGCCATCACGTCCCAGTCATCGAAGCCCGTGACCGCGACGTCTCCCGGCACCGAGCGCCCGAGCTCCCGCAGCCGGTCGCACACGCCCCGGGCGATCTGGTCGCTGCCACAGACGATCGCGTCGACGTCGGGCGATTGCCGGGCCAGCACGTCCACGGCCTGCCGCCCCCAGCGCTCCGACCACTCGCCGTACAGCGGCTCGGTGACCAGGTGCGACCCGAGCACCGACGTGGCACCGGCGACGCGACGCGCTGCCGACCGGTGCCGCGCCGGCCCCGTCACGATCGCGACCCGCTGCCTCCCGAGCGAGTGCACGTGCGAGGCGACGAGTGCCGAACCGGCGGCGTCGTCGAGCGTGACCGACACGTCGCTGTCGTCGGTCGAGGGCGAGAAGGCGTACACGACGGGGATGGACGCGTCGATCGGGGGCCGGGCGTCGGCGGAGCGGCCGGTCACGATGATGCCGTCGACACCGCGGGCCGCCAGGGAGCGCAGGTAGTGGGCCTCGCGCACGTGGTCGTCGCGGGTGTCGCAGAGCAGCACGGCCATACGCCCGGCGGACAGGGCGTCCTCGGCACCGAGCAGCACCGGGATCGAGAACCGGCCGAACGAGTCGGTGGTGATCATGCCGACGGTGTAGGTCCGCCCCGAGGACAGCGCACGGGCACGGGCGTCGCCGACGAACCCGAGCTTCTCGGCTGCTTCCTTCACCCGCAGCCGGGTGGCGTCCCGCAGCTGTCCGGTGCCGTTCAGCGCCTTCGACGCGGTGCCGATCGACACTCCGGCGAGCGCCGCCACGTCGGTGATCCGGATCGGCTGTCCGGTGCGTTCGAGCGTCACGGCAACCACCTTTCCGATGACCAGGACGTGCCGATGACCTTACACAAAAGCACCGGAATGCTCTTGCGCGACGTGCGCCCCGTGTCGTAGCGTCCACCGCAGAAACCGTTTTCCGGATCGATGACGACCCGGACGGCCCGAGTCACATCGCAAGGAGGCGACATGACCACCACGCTCGCGACCGATCGCGGCGCGCACACCGCGACCCCGGTCCTCCCGACCGCCGACGCGCACCTCACGCTCCGGCCGCTGCCGACCGGCGACGCCCGGATCACGGGCGGCTTCTGGGCGCTCCGACAGGAGCGCAACGGCCGTGACGCCGTGCGGAGCGGCTACCAGCAGCTCGAGACGGCCGGCAACTTCCGGAACCTGCGCATCGCCGCGGGGCTCGAGGAGGGCGAGGCCGTCGGCCCGATCTTCATGGACTCCGACGTGACGAAGTGGCTCGAGGCCGTGGCGTGGGAGTACGGCCGTGCCCCCGCCGAGGACCTGCTCGACCTGCAGCGCGAGGTCACCGCGCTGTACGCCCGAGCCCAGGCCGAGGACGGCTACCTGGACTCCGTGCAGCAGGTCCGCGGCAAGGGCGAGCGGTACACGGACCTCAAGTGGAGCCACGAGATGTACTGCGCCGGGCACCTGTACCAGGCGGCCGTGGCCCAGCACCGTGCGACGGGCGACACCGGGCTGCTCGACGTCGCGATCAAGAACGCCGACCACCTGGTCCGCACGTTCGGCGACGGCACCGCCCCGGACGGCACGCCGAAGACCCGCGACGTCGACGGCCACCCCGTCGTCGAGATGGGCCTGGTCGAGCTGTACCGCGAGACCGGCGACCGCGCCTACCTCGACCTGGCGCACTGGTTCGTCGATGCCCGGGGCCACGGGATCATCGAGCGCGCCGGCGGCGAGCCGACGTACTTCTCCGACCGGGTGCCGAGCCGCGAAGCCACGACGGTGGAGGGCCACGCGGTCCGCGCCGTGTACCTGGCCGCGGGTGCCGTGGACGTCGCGATCGAGACCGGGGACACCGAGCTCCTCACCGCGAGCGAGACGCAGTTCGCGGACATGATGGCGACGAAGGCGTTCATCACCGGCGGCCTCGGGGCTCGCTGGGACTGGGAGGCGTTCGGCGACCCGTACGAGCTGCCGACCGACCGCGGCTACGCCGAGACCTGTGCGGCGATCGGCGGGGTGCAGTGGGCCTGGCGCCTGCTGCTCGCGACCGGCAAGCCCGTGTACGCCGACGCGATCGAGCGCCTGCTCTACAACGCGTTCCTCGCCGGGGTGAGCCTGGCCGGCACCGAGTACTTCTACGTGAACCCGCTGCAGCAGCGCGACCACGCCCACCAGGACGAGAACCGCTCCCCCGCCCACGGGCGTCGCGGCTGGTTCGACTGCGCCTGCTGCCCGCCGAACATCATGCGGACCTTCGCGAGCCTCGACGGCTACCTGGCGACCGCGACGGACGGCGGGTTGCAGATCCACCAGTACGCCACCGCGGACCTCGGTCCGGTGCGCGTCGACACCGACTCCCCGCACGACGGCCGCGTCCGTGTCACGGTCACCGAGGACGGCCCGCTCGCCCTGGGCCTGCGGATCCCGGCCTGGTCGGACACCACGACCGTCACGGGTCCGGACGGGTCCGCGAACCCCACGGCGGGCACGCTGCACGTCGTCGACCGCGAGTGGTCGGCGGGCGACACCGTCGAGCTCGTCTTCGACACGACGCCGCACCGGTACGTCGCCGACGCCCGCATCGACGCCGCCCGCGGGCAGGTCGCGATCGAGCGCGGCCCGCTCGTGTACGCGGTCGAGCAGGCGGACCAGCAGGGCTTCACGGTCGACGACCTGACGGTCGACGCCGACGCGCCGATCACCGAGGAACACCGCGACGACCTGCTCGACGGCGTCGTCACGCTGCGGATCCCGGGGCACGCCCCGGCCGAGCACGTGCAGCCGGCCTGGCCGTACCAGCGTCTGGACGGGCCGGGAGGCGCGACCACAGCCCGCGACGCGACCAACGTCGACGACGTGGCCGGTCTGCAGGGCGCCACCACGGGCCTCCAGGCCGGTCGCGACGTCCACGACGTCACCGCCACCGCGGTCCCGTACTACGCGTGGGCGAACCGGGGAGCCGCGCCGATGCGCGTCTGGCTCCCGCTGGCGCGGTGACCGGCGTGGACCGCCGTGCGTTCCTCGTCGGCGGCGTCGCCGGCGGGGCGGCCCTCGCCCTGGCCGGGTGCTCCGGCACCCTGCCGAAGGTCGTCGCGAAGCCCGCGAGCTTCGGGAAGAACGCGACCGGCACGGTGCAGGTGTGGTGCCGGTCGGCGACCCAGGCCGGCCTGACATCGGCCGTCGCCGGGTTCAACAAGGCGAACCCGGAGCTGCAGGTCCAGCTGACCCCGGTGCCGGACGCGCAGTACGTGACCAAGCTGGCGACCGCGATCCGCGGCGGTGAGCCGCCGGACGTCGTGGACATCGACGACATCAACTCGCAGCTGTTCATCTTCCGCGAGGCGTTCGCCGACCTGACCGACGTCGTCAAGAGCCTGGACTACTTCGATGCGATCTCGCCGGGGCACCTGCGCCTGCTCGAGTACCGCGACCGGTACTACGGGCTGCCGTACCTGGCGGACAACTCGCAGCTGTTCGTCAACACCGAGCTGTTCGAGCGTGCCGGGCTCGACGTCGAGGAGTCGACGAGGGACCTGTCGACGCTGCTCGACGCGGCGAAGGCCATCCGGAAGCTCGACGACGACGTGTACGGCTGGTCGATCTCCGGCAACGCCGCCGGCATCATCGGCTTCGTCACGCAGCCGCACGTCTGGGCGACCGGCGTCGACATGATGACCGGCGAGGTCGGCTCCCAGCGGCCGAACATCACCGGCAACGAGGCCCTCGAACGCATGCTCGAGTTCTACCGGCAACTGTGGAAGGACGGCGTGCTGTCGAAGGCGACGTACTCCGACGCCGGTACCACGTGGGGTGCCGACTTCCGGGCCGGCAAGGTGGGGATCTTCCCGACCTCGTACGGGGCGACCGTGCCCGCGGCCACCAAGGCGATGCGGGCGAAGATGCAGACGGTGCTCATCCCGTCGTGGGACGGCCAGCGGTCGTTCTTCGACGGCGGCGACAACATGTGCATCCCGAACGGGGCGGCGAACCCGTCCGGTGGATGGGCGTTCATGCAGTACGCGAACGCGCTCCAACAGCAGCAGGCACTGCCGGACGGCGGGTACTTCCCGACGCGGTCCGACGCCGCCACCCCGGAGTACCGCAAGCGGTTCCCGCTGGCGTACGGCCCGCTCGACGCCATCGAGAAGGGCTACGCGCCGCAGACGCTGGCGTACAACCTGCTCAACAACCAGCCGTCGTCGCCGTACTTCGCGATGTTCCGCGAGGCCGTGTTCGGGTCGGGGAGCGCTGCCGCCATGCGGACGGCGCAGTCCGACTACCAGCGGATCCTCGACCAGGTGCAGGCCTGAGTCTGCCTGCTCGCTCGTCCCGCTCGTCTCGGGCTCTGGCTCGTCTCGCTCTTGTTGATGCACAGAGAGGTGCACGCATGTCGACCATCTCCACCCGGCGTCCCGCCGGCCGGACCGGCCCGGGCCGTCCCACCGTGGGCCGCGGCCCGGGGCGCGGCGGCTCCGCCCGGACCCGCAACTCGCTCACCCACCCGCCGCGCACCGGCGCCGTCCTCGTCGCCCCGGCGATCCTGTTCGTCGCCGTCTTCGTGCTCGTCCCGCTCGTGTTCGCGCTCTACATCTCGTTCACGAACTGGCCCCTGATCGGCCCGTACCGGTTCATCGGGCTGCAGAACTACCTGACGCTGTTCCAGGACCCGACGTTCGTGCACGCGATCGGCTACACGCTGCTGTACACGGCGATCGTGACCCTGCCGATCCTGGCGCTCGGGTACTTCTTGGCCGTGCTCGTCCGGGCCCGCCGCCGCGGCAGCACGATCCTGCGGACGGTGTTCTTCCTGCCGTACGTGGTCGGGCTGACGACGCTCTCGTTCATGCTCGTGCTCGAGGCGCAACCGAACTCCGGCGCCGTCAACATGGTGCTCCGCTGGCTCGGGATCACCGACGGCAGCACCGCGTGGCTCGTGAACGGCACGCTGGCGACGGTGCTCATCTGCGTGCTCGTGGTCTGGGCGGTGTCGGGCTTGACGATGGTGCTGCTCATGTCGGCGATGCAGGGCGTCCCCGACGAGGTCTACGAGTCCGCGCAGCTCGAAGGGGCGTCCTGGTGGCAGACCGAACGCCTCATCACGTTCCCGATGATCCGCTCCACCGTCGCGCTGAGCGTCATCATCTCGGTGATCGGGTCGCTGCTGGCCTTCAACCAGTTCTACATCCTGACCCAGGGCGGGCCGGGCACCGAGACCACCACCATCGTGAACGCGATCTACAACCGCGGGTTCGTGAACCTGCAGCTCGGGGCCGCGACCGCCCAGTCGATCGCCCTCGTCGTGGTGATCGCCGCCGTGACGGTGTTCCAGTTCTGGGCACTGCGAGAGAAGGACTGACGCCATGAGCACCACGACCTCCCGTGCGGCCCTCTCGGCGCCGGACCTGTCCACCAGGACCCTGACCACCACGGGCGACGGCCGACGTCGGCGCCACCAGCAGGGCAGCGTCCAGCACCCGCGCGACACCACCGTGAAGCGCACCCTGTACGCGATCGCCGGCATCGGTTCCGCGCTCGTGTTCGGTCTCCCGCTCATCTGGTCGATCCTGCGGGCGTTCCAGTCCGAGGCCGTCATCACGCAGGCCCCGGACCCGGCGACGTTCTTCCAGCTCGGGTGGCAGAACTTCGCCGCCGTGTTCGCCTCGTCGTCGCACCTGCTCACCGGCGTCGTGAACTCGCTCATCGTGTCGATCGCCACGGCGGTGCTGACCGCGGTCATCGCGACGATGGCCGGCTACGGCTTCGCCCGCTTCCGGTTCCGGGGATCCGGCGTCGTGTTCGGCCTGGTGCTGCTGACGATGATGGTGCCGTTCCAGGCCATCCTCACGCCGCTGTACCTCGAGATGAACGCGATGGGGCTGACGAACTCGCTGCTCGGGCTCGTGCTGTTCTACACGACGGTGAACCTGCCGTTCGGGGTGTTCGTGATGCGGAACGCGTTCGAGTCGATCCCCACCGAGCTCGAGGACTCGGCGTTCGTCGACGGGGCCTCGCGCTTCCGGGTCGTCGTGTCGGTGCTCCGCCCGCTGCTCCTGCCCGGGGCGGCGACCGCGGCGCTCTACGCGTTCCTGGCGTCGTGGACGGAGTTCCTCGGAGCCCTGACGTTCCTGACGAAGGACTCGCTGTACACGCTGCCGGTCGCGCTGCTCAACCTGCAGACCGGGGCGTACGGGCAGGTGTCCTACGGCAACCTCGTCGCCGGGTCGGTGGTGGCGATGATCCCGTGCATCGCGCTGTACGTCGGGTTGCAACGGTTCTACGTCGCCGGGCTGTCGTCCGGGGCGTTGAAGGGCTGACGGTCGGGTCAGCTCGGGGTCGTGCGCGGTGTCGCACCGTGCGCGGCCCCTCGGTCGGTGCGGGGTCGTGCGCGGCTTCGCACCGTGCGCGGCCCCTCAACCGGTGCGGGGTTGATCGCTCGGTGCGGGACTGTAGCGCCGCACCGAGCGATCAACCTCGCACCGGCCGCACGACGCTGCACCGTGCGCCGCGGGCCGGCGCACGGAAGAACCTCGCACCACCCGCATACCGCCGCACGGTGCGACGGGGCGCTACGTGCTGCGCCGCACCACCAGCTCGGGCGCGAGCAGCGTCTCGTCGCGGGGCTCCCCCTCGACCAGGGCCCGCACGGTGTCGAGCACCCGCTCCCCCATCGCCCGGAAGTCCTGTCGCACGGTGGTCAGCGGCGGCGTGAAGTGCGCGGCCTCGGGGACGTCGTCGAAGCCCACGACCGCGATGTCGTCGGGCACCCGCAGCCCCTCGTCGGCGAAGGCGTGCAGCACCCCGAGCGCCATCTGGTCGTTGCCCGCGAAGACCGCGTCGACCGTCCCCACGTCGATGTGCCGGGCAGCTGCGAAGCCGCTCGCCGGGGTCCAGTCGCCCTCGAGCACGACGGGTTCGAGCCCGGCGTCCTGCATGATCCGCACGTAGGTGGCACGGCGGACCTCGGACTCCTGCGACACGTGCGGTCCGGCGATGTGCACGATCCGGCGGTGTCCGCGGTCGAACAGGTGCTGCATCACGAGCGAGGTGCCGGCGGCCTGGTCGATCGCGACCGCGGCGACGCTCGGCGCGACCGGGTTCCGGACGGCGTCGCGCTGCACCGCGTTCGACACCACGACGGGCACCGTGACCGGCACGGTGAGCGAGGCGAGGGCGTCGAGCACCCGGTTGTCGGCGGCGACGAGCACGATCGCGGCGACGTCCTGCGCGAGCAGCGTGGTGAGCGCGCCGGACAGGTCGGACGGCGTCGGTTCCTCGGGCAGGGTGGACAGCAGCACGTGGTACCCGGCGGACCGCGCGGCCCGTTCGAAGCCGATCGAGGTGCTCGACGGTCCGTACAGCGCGTCGCCGGCGGTGATGATGCCGAGCGCCTTGCTCCGCCCGCCGGCGAGTGCCCGGGCGGCGGCGCGGGGCCGGTACCCGAGCGCGGTGACGGCGTCGGTGACCTGCGTCCGGTACTGCTCGCGGACGGTCGGGTCACCGTTGATGACACGCGAGACGGTCTGGTGGGACACGCCCGCGCGTTCGGCGACGTCGAAGATCGTCGGGGCCTTCCGGCGCTTGCCGCCCGTGCCCTCGGGGGCGGTCCTGGTGCTCACGTGGCCAACCGTACCGCTCGGTCCGGCCACCGCGGCAAGATCACGAAACGGCGACGCTGAGTTGACACCCCGTCACGGAACCCACAAGATGTGAGCGCTCACACGAGCGCATCCCGCGGGGCACAGCAGCCCCGGCACCCGACCGCGTCGAGGACGACGCGAAGGAACAGAGGTACTTCGATGATGAAGCGCAGGATCATCGCGGGCGTCGCAGCCGTCGGCATCGCGATCTCGCTGGCCGCTTGCTCGGCCGGCGGCCGTGCATCCACCGATGGTGGCGGCAGCGGCGACAACAAGGGCGCCCTCGTCGGCGTCGCCATGCCCACCAAGGTCTCCGAGCGGTGGATCAAGGACGGCAACGCCGTCAAGAGCGACCTCGAGAAGGCCGGCTACAAGGTCGACCTCGAGTACGGCGACAACAAGGTCCAGCAGCAGGCCCAGCAGGTCAGCAACATGATCACCAAGGGCGCGAAGGTCCTGATCATCGCCTCGATCGACGGTGGCGCGCTCTCCGACCAGCTCGACGCCGCCGCCAAGGCCGGCATCAAGGTGATCTCGTACGACCGCCTGCTCACGGGCAACAAGAACGTCGACTACTACGTGTCCTTCGACAACGAGAAGGTCGGCGTCGACCAGGCGAACAGCCTGCTCACCGGCCTGGGTGTGCTCGACGCGGACGGCAAGAAGACCGGCGAGAAGGGCCCCTTCAACATCGAGGTCTTCGCCGGCTCGCTCGACGACAACAACGCCGGGTTCTTCTTCAACGGCGCCATGAAGACGCTCAAGCCGTACCTCGAGGACGGCACGCTGAAGATCCAGTCCGGCCAGGACAAGCTGTCCCAGGCCGCGACGCAGCAGTGGGACCCGGCCACGGCCAAGGCCCGCATGCAGAACCTGGTCGCCAAGTCCTACTCGGGCGGCACCACGCTCGACGGCGTGCTCTCCCCGTACGACGGCATCTCGATCGGCATCATCTCGGCACTGCAGGGTGCCGGGTACGGCACGAGCGACCGTCCGCTCCCGACCGTCACGGGCCAGGACGCCGAGGCCGCCTCGGTCAAGTCGATCATCGCCGGGCAGCAGTACTCGACCATCTACAAGGACACGCGCAAGCTCGCCAAGCAGTCGGTCACCATGGCCGAGGACCTGCTCACCGGCAAGAAGCCCGAGGTCAACGACACCAAGAGCTACGACAACAAGGTCAAGGTCGTCCCGACCTTCCTGTTCCAGCCGACGGTCGTCACGAAGGACAACTACAAGGAAGTCCTCGTCGACTCGGGGTACTACACCGAAGCCGACCTGAAGTAGTCAGGGCCCATCTCTCGGACCGGAGGCGCGGTGCCAGCTGCGCACCGCGCCTCCAGTCCGTCTCCACCAGCGCGCGCACGCGCGCGCACGACGGAAAGGCGTCCACATGGCGGACACCATCCTCGAGATGCGGGACATCACCAAGACGTTCCCCGGCGTCAAGGCCCTGCAGGGGGTCACGATCGAGGTCGAGCGCGGCCAGGTCCACGCGATCTGCGGCGAGAACGGCGCAGGCAAGTCGACCCTGATGAAGGTGCTGTCGGGGGTCTACCCGGCCGGCTCCTTCGACGGCGAGATCCTGCTCGACGGCGAACCCGTGCGGTTCGCCAACATCAACGACTCCGAGGCCGCCGGCGTCGTCATCATCCACCAGGAGCTGGCCCTCAGCCCCTTCCTGTCGATCGCCGAGAACATCTTCCTCGGCAACGAGCAGTCCAAGGGCGGCTTCATCGACTGGAACAAGACGAACCTGACGGCAGCCGAGCTGCTGGGGCGCGTCGGGCTGAAGGACAACCCCGTCACCAAGGTCGTCGACCTCGGTGTCGGCAAGCAGCAGCTCGTCGAGATCGCGAAGGCGCTCTCGAAGGAGGTGAAGCTCCTCATCCTCGACGAGCCCACCGCCGCGCTGAACGACGACGACTCCGCGCACCTGCTCGAGCTCATCCGCTCGCTGCAGGCCGAGGGCATGACGGCGATCATCATCAGCCACAAGCTCAACGAGATCAAGGCGATCGCGGACAAGGTCACGATCATCCGTGACGGCAAGACCATCGAGACGCTCGACATGCGCGCCGACGATGTGTCCGAGGACCGCATCATCCGCGGGATGGTCGGCCGCGACCTGTCGAACCGGTACCCCGAGCGCGAGCACCCCGTCATCGGCGAGGAACTGCTGCGCATCGAGGACTGGACCGTCCACCACCAGCTCGACTCGTCGCGCGAGATCATCCACCGGGCCAACCTGAACGTCCGGGCCGGCGAGGTCGTCGGCATCGCCGGGCTGATGGGTGCCGGCCGCACCGAACTCGCGATGAGCGTCTTCGGCCAGTCGTACGGCACCGGCATCAGCGGCACCGTCTGCAAGCGCGGCACGCCGATCAAGACGCACACCGTCTCGCAGGCGATCGACAACGGCATCGCCTACGTCACCGAGGACCGCAAGCGCTACGGCCTGAACCTGATCGACGACATCAAGCGGAACATCTCCGGGTCGGCGCTCGGCAAGCTCGCGAACTGGGGGTTCGTGAACTCCTCGGAGGAGACCACGGTCGCGAGCCAGTTCCTCAAGAGCCTCAACATCAAGGCGCCGAACGTCGACGTCGTGACGGGGAAGCTCTCCGGCGGGAACCAGCAGAAGGTCGTCCTGTCGAAGTGGATGTACGCCGACCCCGACGTGCTCATCCTCGACGAGCCCACCCGCGGCATCGACGTCGGCGCGAAGTACGAGATCTACACGATCATCAACCAGCTCGCCGACCAGGGGAAGGCGGTCATCGTGATCTCCTCCGAGCTCCCCGAACTGCTCGGCATCTGCGACCGCATCTACACGCTCTCCGAGGGCACCATCACGGCCGACGTCCCGCGCTCCGAGGCGACGCCCGAGGTCCTCATGCAGTACATGACCCAGGAACGGGAGACCCCTGTCAATGAACGCGCTTAAGTCCGCCGTCGGCTACCTCACCGGGCAGCTCCGACAGATCGGCCTGTTCATCGCGCTGATCGTCATCGTCATCTTCTTCCAGGTGACCACGAACGGCATCACGCTGGCCCCGATCAACGTCTCGAACCTGATCGTCCAGAACAGCTACATCCTCATCCTGGCCATCGGCATGGTGATGGTCATCATCGCCGGGCACATCGACCTGTCGGTCGGTTCGGTGGTCGCCTTCACCGGTGCCATGGCCGGCGTGATGATCACGCAGTGGAACATCCCGTGGCCCATCGCGGTCGTGCTCTGCCTGGTCGTCGGTGCCCTCGTCGGTGCCTGGCAGGGCTTCTGGATCGCCTACTTCGGGATCCCGGCGTTCATCGTGACGCTGGCGGGCATGCTCGCCTTCCGCGGCGCGGCCCAGATAGTCCTGCAGAACCAGCAGATCTCGCCGTTCCCGACCGGCTTCCGCTCGCTCGGCTCCGGCTTCCTGCCGTCCTTCGGCACCACCGGGTACGAGCCGCTCACGATGATCCTCGGCTTCGCCGCCGCGGCCGTCATGGTGATCGCAGCGTTCCGCGGTCGCATCACGCGTCGCAAGTACCAGCTCGAGAGCGAGCCGTTCGCCTGGTTCATCGTGAAGACGGCCTTCGGCGCCGTGCTCGTGATCTACGTGGCGCTCCTGCTCGCCAGCTACAACGGCACCCCGATCGTGCTCGTCGTGCTCGGTGCGCTCGTGGTGATCTACTCGGTCGTCATGCGGAGCGCCGTGTTCGGCCGCCACATCTACGCGATCGGTGGCAACGCGCTGGCCGCGCAGCTGTCGGGTGTGAAGACGAAGCGGGTCACGTTCCTGCTCTTCGTCAACATGGGTGTCATCTCGGCCCTGGCGGGCGTGGTCTTCACCGGCCAGCTCAACCTGGCGGCTCCGGGCGCCGGCAACGGCTTCGAGCTCGACGCCATCGCCGCCGTGTTCATCGGTGGCGCTGCGGTCACCGGCGGCATCGGCACCGTGCCGGGCGCCATCGTCGGCGGTCTCATCATCGGCCTGCTGAACAACGGCATGTCGATCCTCGGTGTCGGCACCGAGTTCCAGTCCCTGATCAAGGGTCTGGTGCTGCTCGCCGCCGTCGCGTTCGACGTGTTCAACAAGCGCCGGGCGGCGTCCGCCCGCAAGTAGGGAGCGCGCGTTCGCGTTCGCTCGCGTTCGCTCGGTGCGCAGAAACGGTCGGGTCCTCGATGGGGACCCGACCGTTTCTGCTCACGAACGCGACAGGACGGCCCACCCCCCGGCCGGGAGGCGCAGGGTCCCGTCCCCGAGATCGGCCCCGCCCGCCTCGACCTGCGTCGCGTCGGCCACGGGCACCTCGACGGGGTCGTCCGCCAGGTTCAGGGCGGTCACCACGGCGGCGTCCGCCGTCGCGGTCCGCAGCACCACGGCGGTGTTGGTCAGGTGCACGACGTCGGTGTGTGCGCGGTGCAGCCACGGGTTCCGGCGACGCAGGGCGATGAGCGCCTCGTACGCGTGCGTCAGGTCCGTCGGCGCGGGCACCTCGGCCGGGAACTCCGGGCGGACAGCATCGTCGCCGCCCTCGCGTTCCTCCTTCACACCGGTCCAGCCGTACTCGTCACCGGCGTAGACCACCGGCGTCCCCGCGACCGTGAACAGCACGGCGGCGGCGTGCCCGGCGAACCGCTCCCCCACCGCGCTCGCGATCCGGGTCACGTCGTGGTTGCCGACGAACGTGGTCGGGGCGAAGGTGGCGAGCAGGGCGTCGTGCCGCTCGATCGCGTGCGCGAGCTCGTGGCCGTTGCGGTCCGCGATGCCGTGCCAGATCCCCTGCCACAGCTCGTACTGGGTGAGCGAGTCCATCGTCGAGTCGCGTGCGATCGCCGCCGCGTCGCCGTGGATGACCTCACCGCTGAACCAGGCGTCCGGGAACCGTTCCCGCACCCGTGGCAGCACCCGCGCCCAGAACGTCGGCGGCACCGCGTACGCCGCGTCGAGCCGCCAGCCGTCGATCCCCCGCTCCAGCCAGTGCGTCATGACCTGCACCACGAGGTCCTCGGTGACGCGGCTGTCGTGGTCGAGCGCGACGAGGATGTCGTGCCCCTCGAACAGCCCGACGGGCACGGGCTGTCCCGGCTGCCAGCCGGACCAGTCGATGGCGAACAGGTCGGCGGTCGGTGCCTCGGGGCCCTGTTCCGACAACGCGGTGAAGGCCGGGTGCTCGCGGCCGACGTGGTTGAACACCCCGTCCAGCAGGACCCGCACGCCACGCTCGTGCGCCGCGGTGACCAGACGGTCGAAGTCGGCGTCGTCGCCCAGGCGCGGGTCGATCCGGAAGTGGTCGACCGTGTCGTACCCGTGGGTCGAGCTCGCGAACACCGGGCCGAGCAACAGGCCGTTCAGACCGAGGTCGACGACGTGGTCGAGCCACCCGGTCAGGCCGTCGAGGCGGTGTTCGAGCGGACGCTCCCCCACCGGTGACGCAGGGCGGACCTCGGCGCCGACGAAGCCGAGCGGGTAGACGTGCCACCACATCACGTGCTGGACCCAGGCGGGGTCGGACGGACGGGTGGGGGCGGTGTCGGGGTTCACCGCTCCGATGCTGCCAGGTGCACCTGGGCCGGGTGCGTGGTCGCTGTGTACCCCCGCGGACGGCAGGACGAGGATGGGGTGATGGGACGGGCGATCAGGACGGAAGCCGATGCGTCGGCGTCGGAGTCGGCACACGCCGAGCGGACCTGCGCCTCGTGTGGTCGGCGGATGCCGTCCTCGGCGGCACCGGAGGCGAAGTGGTGCTCGGGCGCCTGTCGCCGGCACGGTCTCGACGACACCGATCGGGCCCTCGAGCAGCGCATCGACGAACTGCTCGCAGCCCGGGCACGGACCTCGAGCATCTGTCCGTCCGAGGTCGCACGCTCGCTGGACCCGGACGACTGGCGACCGCTGATGGAGCCGGCACGGCGAGCCGCCCGGCGCATGGTCGCGCGCGGCGAGGTCGAGATCACCCAGGGCGGGTCCGTCGTCGACCCGTCGACCGCCAAGGGTCCGATCCGCATCCGCCGTCCGCGGTGATCCGGGTCGCGGCGCGCCTGTTTCAGGTGCGCTCGTGAACCGTGCGGATGAGCCGTTCGAGCGCGGTCACCAGCGCCCGTGTCTTCTCCTGGGTCACGCGCGACGTCGAGTACTGGAAGTTCGTCTTCTCATCGGTCAGACGCTTGAAGTGCAGGCCGGGTCGCGTGTCCGGTGCGCAGGCCTGGTCGAGCAGCCGACGAGCGGCAGCGTGGTCGTCACCGAGGTGGTGGTAGCCGAGGATCGCACCGCAAAGAGCGTCCGACGCCGCGATCCCGCCGAGCACAGCGTTCGCACCGGCGGCCTTCCAGTCCGCGTGACTCGTCGACTCGACGTAGAGGAGCGCGACCTCGAGGTAGGACTGCGCTTCGTCTCGGCGCATCGCGACTGCGGCCCTGTCGACGGCGCGCACGCGGGCGCCCATCAGATGTACGTCCTGATCTCCTCGCCGAAGACTGTTCGGGCTTCTTCTCGCCACGACCCGACGAGCGGGTCTCCCTCGGCCACGAACCGACGGAGATCAGCGCGGGTCACGTCGAACACCTGGCACTCGTTGCCGGTCCACCGCCGGACGAGGTCACCGAGGCGGACGACGACGTCGGTGTCGACGGTCTGCTCGAAGACGACGAGGAGGTCCAGGTCGGACGCCGGCGTCGCGGTGCCCCGGGCGACTGACCCGAAGATCGAGACCGAGAGGACCCCGGCCTCCGCCGACTCGACGTAGGCGCCGATCCGACGTTCGAGTTCGTCGCCTGCTTCGAGGCCGAGTTCCACCGCTGGCCAGAGCAGGTGTTCCCGGTTGACCCGGTAGGCGGAGTGCTGGAGACCACGCTCGACCTGCACGAGCCCTGCTGCCTCGAGCTTGTCGAGCGCGCGTTTGATGCCGGTGTGCTGCGCAGCGCCCGCGACCCGCGCCACCTGGCGTCCGGTCATGCCGGAATCGGTCCGGGCGAGGACGCGGAGCGCGTCAGCCTGCGTGGCCCCCAGCAGTGTGGCGAGTGGTTTCACGAGTTGCATGTCGATGCCTCCGCAAGAATTGTACCGATCAGCGGTACACATGGGGCGTTTTTGTGCACACTCAGCGCGCGACGGTACGTGAGGAGGGAACACGTGTCGTCCAACGTCGGTTGCATCGAAGGATGACTGCAACCGGATCGACCGAACAGACCTCTGCCCGCCGCGAAGCCCTGGTCGTCGGAGCCAGTGGCATCACCGGTTCCGCCCTGGTGCGCCACCTGCTCGACCTCGGCTGGGACGTGACGGCGCTCTCCCGCCGACCGCTCGCTGAACAGGGCGTCCGGACCGTCGCGGCCGACCTGCGCGACCCCGAGAGCCTGGCGGCCGCACTCGCCGACGAGCACCCGACCCACGTCTTCTTCACCGCCTGGCAGCGGCAGGACACCGAGGCGGAGAACATCCGCGTGAACGGTGGCATGGTCCGCGACCTGCTCGCGGCGCTGTCGCACGCTCCGCTCGAGCACGTCGCCCTGGTCACCGGCCTGAAGCACTACCTCGGCCCGTTCGAGGCGTACGCCGCCGGCGAGATGCCCGACACCCCCTTCCACGAGGAGGAACCGCGCCTCGACACCCCGAACTTCTACTACGCGCAAGAGGACGAGCTCTTCGCAGCCGCCGAACGCCAGGGGTTCACCTGGTCCGTGCACCGCTCGCACACCGTGATCGGGCACGCGGTCGGCAACGCCATGAACATGGGCCTCACACTCGCCGTGCAGGCCACGCTGGCGAAGGAACTCGACCTGGACTTCGTGTTCCCGGGCAGCGAGGCACAGTGGAACGGCCTGACGGACATGACCGACGCCGGCATCCTCGCGGAGCACATGGTGTGGGCCTCGACGTCACCCGAGGGTGCCGACGAGTCGTTCAACATCGTCAACGGTGACGTCTTCCGGTGGCGCTGGATGTGGCCGCGCCTGGCCGCGCACCTCGGTGTCGACCCCGCGCGCGTCGTGGGCTACGAGGACGCTCCGCGACCG
Organism: Curtobacterium sp. MEB011; assembly: GCF_030209655.1. Classification (NCBI taxonomy): domain Bacteria; kingdom Bacillati; phylum Actinomycetota; class Actinomycetes; order Micrococcales; family Microbacteriaceae; genus Curtobacterium; species Curtobacterium sp. MEB011. Next base: position 37,139 of record NZ_JARVRN010000003.1, read on the forward strand.
CTCGAGGAGCAGATGGCGCCGTACGAGTCCGAGTGGGCCGGCATCGCCGAGCGCCACGGTCTCGCCGAGGCCGACATCACCCGGCTCGCCTCGTGGTGGCACACCGACGCCGACCTCGGTCGTGCGATGGAGGTCGTCACCGACATGGGGAAGAGCCGCGACGCCGGGTTCACGGCGTTCCGGCGGACCGAGCAGGCCTTCGCGGACCTGTTCGCCCGGTACCGGGCCGACCGCCTCATCCCCTGATCGGTCGGGGGCCGGTCAGAAGGCGTACCGGATCCGGCACGACGGCAGGTGCTCGGCCACGAGTTCGCGGAAGCGCTCGACGAGCTGCCCCTTCATGCCGGACCGGTAGCGCACGTTCACGGCACCGTTCTGGGACACCTTCTGCTCCTGCAGGTCCGGACGCCACAGCAGCTCCTCGGCCTGGGGGTGCCACCCGAGGTTGACCTCGTGCAGGGGCTGGTTGTGGGTCAGGAAGATCACCTCGGCCGCGAGCTGCGCCTTGGCGGCCGGGGACAGCACGTCGTCGACCTGCCGGAGCAGCTCGGCCCAGTCCGACTCCCACGTCGGCGTGAGGATGACCGGCGAGAAGTTCAGGTGGACCTCGTAGCCGGCGTCGACGAAGTCGTTCACCGCGGCGATGCGCTCGGCGATCGGGCTCGTGCGGATGTCGGTGACCTTCGCGGTCTCGTGCGGCATCAGTGAGAAGCGGATCCGGGTCCGGCCCATCGGGTCCCAGTCGAGCAGGTCGCGGTTGACGTACTTCGTGGCGAACGAGGCCTTGGCCGTCGGCGTCATCCGGAACAGGTCACAGAGGTCGCGGACGTTGTCGCTGATCATCGCGTCGACCGAGCAGTCGCTGTTCTCGCCGATGTCGTAGACCCAGGACTCCGGGTCGCACTGGTTCGGTTCGGTCTTCGGCCCCTGCTTGGCGATGTTCCGCGCCACGTGCTTGGTGATCTCGTCGATGTTTGCGAACACGGTGACCGGGTTGCTGTAGCCCTTGCGCCGCGGCACGTAGCAGTAGGCGCACGCCATCGCGCAGCCGTTCGCGGTGGACGGTGCGATGAAGTCGGCGGAGCGACCATTCGGCCGGGTCACCAACGACTTCTTCACGCCGAGCACGAGCGCCTCGGTCTTGATCCGCACCCAGCGCTGGACGTTCCGTTCGTCGCCGTGCACCTCGGGGATGTTCCAGTGCGACTCGACCGGGACGATCTCGGCGTCCGGCCAGCGCCCGACGATCTCCTGCCCGCGCTGGAGTTCGAGGGCGGCCGGCTCGGCGTAGATGCGTCGGACGTCGAGCATCGGGCGGACGCGTTCGTGGCTCATCGGCTCCTGTCTACCCACCACCGACGGAGCAGACTCGGACCATGACCGCCGAACCCGACGACCACTTCTTCGTCGTGGACGGCCGACGTTGGCGCCGCACCGACCCCGCCCTGCCCGAGGAACTCGCCGCCGCACTCCGCTCGCACCTGGGGCGCGGCCGCAACGCCGTGAAGACCGCGAAGCGCGCAGGCGACGACGAGGCCCTGGCGGCGGCGCGGCACCGGAACGGCCTGGCCAAGCACGGCCTGGGCGAGCGCGGCCCCGAGTGGTGGAGTCGCCCCGAGGCCGACCGGATCGCCGACGCCGAGCGGGCGCTGGCAGACCTGGACGCCCTCGACAGCGACTGATCCTTCCCATGACGCCCGCGCTGGAAAGCGGAATCGGGCGTACCTGGTCGAAACTTCCGACCAGGTACGCCCGATTCGACCAGGTACGCCCGATCTGACCAGGGCGGCCGCGCGGCTACGCCTCGGTGTGGCCCAGGTCGGGCTCGACGAGCAGGCACGCGGTACGGGAAGCGGCGGCGTGCAGTTCGAGCACGACGAGCTCGTTGCGACCGTGGCGGAGCACCGGCCCCGGGATCGCAAGGGTCCGCTGCGGGCCCCGCGACCAGTACCGGCCGAGGCAGAATCCGTTGACCCAGGCGACTCCCTTGCGGAACCCGACGAGCGACAGGTACCGGTCGTTGACGGTGTCGAGGTCGAACGACCCCGCGGCGAACGTCGGCCCCGCGAGCACGTCCCCACCGGAGGCAGCGACCTCGGCCAGTGCCGCCACGGCTGCCGGCGCGACGGGGTCGAGTGCGAGCGGGGACGCCGTCCAGCGGGCCACCGGGACGCCGTCGATCGAGACGCCCCCGATCAAGCCCTTCGGCTCACCGATGCGGACGCCGTAGTCGACCCGGCCCTGGTCCTCGACGAGGAGTTCGAGCGTGCCGGTCACCGGCGGCAGGGTGATGGCCCGGTCGTGGTGCTCGCGCTCCAGGACCCCGACGACGACACCGTCGGCCGACACGATCGCACGGTCACGCACCTCGGTGCCGACGGTCAGCACCCCTCCGGCGGGCAGGTCGGCCTCGGCGCGGTAGACGACGAAGCCGCTCGCGGCTCCGAGGGCGTCGAAGGTCGGCGGCTCGTCGTGCGCGGACCACGTCGTGAGCGTGGGCAGCAGGGAACGGAGCGAGGCGACGCGGTCCAGCCGGACGGCGAGGTCCGTGGCGGGGGTGATCCGGGCCTCCAGGCCGTCGCCGGACGCGGCCACGGGACCGAGGCGACCCGACCCACCCGGCTCCATCGCTGCGGGCAGCGGCGGCACGGGCGCGTAGCGCTCGATGACCGAGCGGAACGCGTGGAACTTCGACGTCGGTCGGCCGGCCTCGTCGAGCGGGGCGTCGTAGTCGTACGACGTCGCGATCGGACGGTAGACGCCCTTGTCGTTCGCGCCGTTCGTGAAGCCGAAGTTCGTGCCGCCGTGGAACATGTAGATGTTCACCGAGCCGCCGGCGGCGAGCAGGACGTCCAGGTCCTCGGCACTGGCGGACGCCGGCGTGGTGTGGTGGTGCTCGCCCCAGCTGTCGAACCAGCCGTCCCAGAACTCCGAGCACATCAGGGGGCCGGTGGGCTGGGCCTGCCGCAGGCGCTCGAGCCGGGCGGCGGAGCGGGAGCCGAACGAACCGGTCCTGTGCAGTGAGGGCAGCGAGCCGTCCTCGAGCATGGTGCCCATCGGCTGGTCGACGCTCGTGAAGGGGACGGTCAGCCCGATGTCGCGGTGCATCTGCTCCAGCGCGCGCAGGTACTCGGGGTCGGAGCCGTAGGCGCCGTACTCGTTCTCGACCTGCACCAGGACGATGGGCCCGCCCTGGTCGATCTGCCGCGGGACCAGCACGGGGGCCAGGTGCTGCAGGTACGTCTCGACCGCTGCGAGGAACCCGGGCTCGTTTCGGCGGACCCCCACGGAACCGTCCGCGAACAACCAGTACGGCAGCCCGCCGTTGGTCCACTCGGCGCAGATGTAGGGGCCGGGGCGGACGATGGCGTGCATGCCCTCGGCCGCGACGAGGTCGAGGAAGCGGCCGAGGTCCAGGCCGCCGGACAGGTCGAACTCCCCCGGCGACGGCGCGTGCGCGTTCCACGCCACGTAGGTCTCGATGGTGTTGAGGCCCATCAGCTTGGCCTTGCGGATCCGGTCGGCCCACAGGTCGGGGTGGACACGGAAGTAGTGGATCGCGCCGGACAGGACCCGGTGCGGCTCGCCGTCGAGCAGGAAGTCGGTGTCGCCGATGGCGAAGCGCATGGTGTGACCTTCTCATGGCCGGCCGGAGCCGGGCGTGGAGCGGGGCCGTGCGGACGTGTCCGCACGGCCCCGCGGGGATACCGGGAACTACTTGGTCGAGACCGTGAAGCCCTGGTCCTTGCCGTACTTGGCGAGGGCCTTCTGCCAGGCCTGCAGGCCGGCGTCGAGCGAGGTGCCGTTCTCGTACGCCTGGCCGACGGTGTCGGCGTAGACGCTGTTCGCGTACACCTGGTACGGCAGGTACGTGAAGTCGTTGTCCGAGGACTTCGACGCGTCGACGAGCACCTTGTTGATCTGCTGGCCGCCGAAGTAGGACGGCTTCTCGTCGAGGAAGGCCGACGAGTCCAGGTCAGCGGTGGTCGACGGGAAGCCGCCGGACTCCATGAAGACCTTCGTGGACTCCTTCGAGGAGTTCAGCCACTTGAGGAAGCCCGCGGCGAGTGCCGGGTTCTTCGACTGCTTCATGACGACCTCGGCGCTGCCGCCGTTGTTCGCGGTCTGGGCGGTGCCACCGTCGTAGGTCGGCATCGGGGCGACACGCCAGTCACCCGAGGCCTGGGCGACGCCGGACTCCAGGTTGCCGGGCATCCAGGCGCCGGTGATCAGCGTGGCGATCTCGCCGTTGCCGAGCTGCTTGTACCAGTCGTCGGTCCAACCGACCGTCTTCGACAGCAGGCCCTGCTCGACGAGCTCGTTCCAGGTGCTCGTCCACTTCTTCGAGCCCGCGTCCTGCAGGTTGATGGTCACCTTGTCACCGTCGGTGGTGAAGGGGGTGCCGCCGGCCTGGGCGATCATGCTCGTGGTGAAGCCGGCGTCGCCGGAGTCCGCGGCGATGTACGCCTTCGGGTCGGCCTGGTGCAGCTTCTTGGCCGCGGTGACGTACTCGTCCCACGTCTTCGGCACGGCGATGTCGTGCTTGTCGAAGACCTTCTTGTTGTAGAACAGCGCCATGGGGCCGGAGTCCTGCGGCAGGCCGTAGACCTTGCCGTCGATCGACACCGAGCTCCAGGTGCTCTTCGCGAAGTCCTTCTCGAGCGAGTCGAAGCCGTAGCTCGACAGGTCGAGGAGCGACTCGGACAGGGCGAACTGCGGCAGGGCGTAGTACTCGACCTGGGCGACGTCGGGGGCACCCGAGCCGGCCTTGATCGTGTTCTGCAGCTTGGTGTACTGGTCGGCGCCGGTGCCGGCGTTGACGAGCTTGACCTTCACCTTCGGGTACTGCTTCTCGAACGCGGCGACCTGGGCCTTCGCCGACGGGGTCCACGACCAGTAGGTCAGGGTGCCACCGTCCTTCAGGGCCTTGTCGATGTCGTCGGCCGAACCGCCGGAGCCGGAGCTGCCGGAGGCGCACGCGGCGAGGGCGATCGCGGCGGTGACGCCGATGGCGAGGGCGCTGAGCCCGCGCCGGAGACGCTTGTTCATGGGAGTGCCTTTCACTTCTTCGTGGAGGGGGTGGTGCTGCTGTGTGCCGGACCGGGCGGCGCGTGGCGGGGTCGCCGTGCGCCTGGTGTCCGAGGGGTCAGGCCTTGACCGACCCGGCTGCGAGGCCGGACTGCCAGAAGCGCTGGAGGAAGAGGAACGCGACCACGATCGGGATGATCGTGAGGAGCGATCCCGTGACGACGAGGTTGTAGATCGGCTGCGCGCCGGACCCGGTGGCCTGCGCGTTCCACTGGTTCAGGCCGACCGTCAGTGGGTACCACTTCGGGTCGCTCAGCATGATCAGCGGCAGGAAGTAGTTGTTCCAGGTCGCGACGACGGCGAACAGCAGGACCGTGACGACACCGGGAGCGAGCAGGCGGAGCGCGATGGTGAAGAAGATCCGGAACTCGCCGGCACCGTCCATGCGGGCGGCCTCGAGCAGTTCGGCGGGGATCGCGTCGACCGCGTAGGTCCAGATCAGGTACATGCCGAACGGGCTGATCAGTGAGGGCAGGATGATCGACCACGGGGTGTTCGTCAGGCCCACCTGCGAGAAGAGCAGGAAGGTCGGGACGGCCAGTGCCGTGCCGGGGACCGCGATGGCGCCGAGGACGACGGCGAAGACCGCACGGCGCCCCGGGAACTGGAACTTCGCCATGCCGTAGCCCGCCACCGTGGCGAGCAGGGTGGCCCCGCCGGCGCCGACGACCACGTAGAGCAGCGTGTTGCCGAACCACTGCAGGAAGATGCCGTCGTTGTACGTCACCGTGTCGACGATGTTCTGCCAGAGGTTGAAGTCCCCGCCGAACCACAGACCGAAGGTGGAGAGCAGCGACGACTGCGTCTTCGTGCTGTTCACGAGCAGGTAGAACAGCGGCGCGAACGAGTACACGACGAAGACGACCATGACCGCGGTCAGCAGGCCGGAACGCTTCGGCTTGCGTCCGCCTTCCGCGGTGCGGAGCTGCCGGGAGGCGCGGATCGAGCGGGTGCGCGGCGCACGTTGCGTCGTGGTCGCCTCGGTCACCGTGGCCGCTGCGGGCCCGGCGGGGTGCTGGATGGTGCTCATCGGTTCTCCTCGCGGGTGCCGCGGACCTGGACGACGTAGGCGATCACCGCGGTGATCACGCCCATCACGATCGCGACCGTGGCGGAGTAGTTGAACTGCTGGCCGCTGAAGGACAGCGAGTAGGCGTACATGTTCGGGGTGAAGGCGCTGCCGATGACGTTCGGGGCGAGCGTCTTGAGCAGGTTCGGCTCGTTGAAGAGCTGGAAGCTGCCGATGATCGAGAAGATCGTGGCGATGACCATCGGGCCGCGGAGCGCCGGGAGCTTGATCGAGAGGACCGTGCGCATCGGGCCGGCGCCGTCGAGCTCCGCCGCCTCGTACAGCTCACCGGGGACGGTGCGGAGTGCGGCGTAGAAGATCAGCATGTTGTAGCCGAGGAACTCCCACGTGACCACGTTGCCGATCGACGTCAGGACCCAGCTCGGGCTGAACGGCTGCAGCAGGTCGATGCCGAGCGCGTCGTTCGCGGCACCGGTCAGACCGAACTGGTTGCCGTAGATGAAGCCCCAGATCAGGGCTGCGACGACACCGGGGACCGCGTAGGGCAGGAACACCGCGATGCGGAAGAAGCTCGTCCCCCACAGTCGGGCGCTGTCGAGGGCCAGGGCGGCGACGAGCGCGAGGCCGAGCATGATCGGCACCTGGACGACCAGGAAGATCGCGACCCGACCGAGCCCGGACCAGAACTTGGCGTCCTGGAAGAGCTGCACGTAGTTGGCGAACCAGACGAACTGGTTGCCGCCGATGAGCTGGTCGCGGAACAGGCTGAGCCAGAGCGCGTACCCGATCGGCACGATGAGCATCAGGACCAGGACGACGACGAACGGGCCGACGAACAGCCATCCGGTGAACCGTCCCCGCGGCTTGGGGCGGCGGCCGGCGGGGCGCTCGGCGGTGGGGCGCGGTGCTGCCTCACCGGGGCGCGCTGCGAGCGTGCTCATGTGACTCCTTCGTCTGCTGCGTTCGGGTGGTCGATGTCGGCGGCTCGGCCCGGGCCGGATCAGGGTGTCCGGGCGGTCACCGATGTTGACGTCAACATCGAACGTCGCGACGATAGCATGGCAACGTCAACATGCGCTAGCGTCCGGGGGAGGCCGACCGTTCGGCCCCTCGATCCGGAAGGAGCGCCAGCGTGACGATGGAGTCCCCCGCCGGCACCCGCCGCGCCCCCTCGATGGCCGCCGTCGCCGACGCCGCGGGGGTCTCGATGCAGACCGTCTCGCGGGTCGCCCGCGGCTTCGACAACGTCAGCCCGGAGACCCGCGACCGCGTCCAGCGCGCGATGGAGTCCCTCGGCTACCGGCCGAACCGTGCCGCCCGCGCCCTGCGCTCGGGCCGCTTCCGCACCATCGGCGTGATCATGTTCACGCTCGCGTCCTTCGGCAACATGCGCACGCTCGAGGCGATCGCCGACGCCGCCGGGGTCGCCGACTTCACGATCACCCTGCTGCCCATGGCCTCGCGCACCGAGGCGGGCGTCCGGTCCGCCTTCTCACGCCTGCACGAACAGGCCGTCGACGGCGTCGTGATCATCATCGAGTCGCACATCATCGACACCGCCGAGGTCGTGCTGCCCGACGGCGTCCCCATGGTGATCGTCGACTCCACGGGCAGCACGGACCACCCCGCGATCGACACCGACCAGGCCGACGGCGCCCGGCAGGCCACGCAGCACCTGCTCGACCTGGGCCACGAGACCGTCTGGCACGTCGCCGGTCCGGATTCGTCGTACTCGGCGGCCCGTCGCCTCGCCGCGTGGCAGGACACCCTGTCGCGCGCCGGCCGCCCCGTCCCCCCGGTGTTCCGCGGTGGCTGGACGACCGAGCACGGGTACGAGGCCGGGCTCGAGATCGCCGCACGGCCGGAGATCACCGCGGTGTTCGCCGCGAACGACCAGACCGCCCTCGGGGTCCTGCGCGCCGCACACGAGTCCGGCCGCCCGGTGCCGTCGTCGCTCAGCGTGGTGGGGTTCGACGACTCCCCCGAGTCCGACTCGTTCTGGCCGCCGCTGACCACCGTGCACCAGTCCTTCGACGAGGTCGGCCGCCGAGCGGTCGCCACGCTGCTCGCCCAGATCGACGGCGAGCGGGTCAGCGTCGCGTCCGACCTGGTGCCGGTGCGGCTCGTCGAGCGCGCGAGCACGGCGGCACCGCCGGCGCGCTGACGCGGCGCGCTCGTGCCGAGACTCGGCCCCGCGGACAGGCTGCGCCATCCGCGTGCCGCGCTCTGTCCGCTCAGACGAGACTCGGTCGTGGTCTCGCCGGACGCCGGACGGGAGGCTCGGTGCCAGGCCGCCACGGGCCTCCCGGCCGCCGCGTCCACGTCCGCGGCCCGAGACTCGGCCATGCGGACAGGCTGCGCCATCCGCGTGCCGCGCCCTGTCCGCCCAGACGAGACTCGGCCGCGGCCCGCCGCGCGCCGCGCCCCCGCAACGAGCAGAGGACGTCGGGCGCGAGCGCCCGACGTCCTCTGTGCTCACTCGACGCCCGCCGTGGCGTGCGCCGAGGCGTCTTGTCAGCCGATCGAGACGGCGGTCCAGGAGACCGGCGGGAGCTCGATCGTGACGGTGTCGCCCTCGCGGCGGACCGACTCGTTCGTGCGCAGCCCCACGCGCGAGGTGTTCTCCAGGTCGTTCACGGCGTGCAGGTCGTCGTCCCAGACACCCTCGGCGTGGACGTCGCCCGTCGCACCGATGCCTGCGAGGTCGATCGTCACCGTGGTCGGCTCGGACGGGTGGCGGTTCACCAGGAAGACCGCGGCCTTGCCGTCCTCGGTCACGGTGGCGGCGGAGTCCACGACCGGGACCTCGCCGTGCTTGCCACCGTCGACGGTGTCACCGGAGGCCTTGACCTGCAGCGAAGTCCCCTGCGCCAGGCGCGAGGTGACCGAGAACGGGAAGAACGTCGTCTGGCGCCAGGCCGGGCCGCCGGGCTCGGTCATGATCGGGCCGATCACGTTGACGAGCTGGGCGAGCGAGGCCGAGGCGACGCGGTCGGCGTGGCGGAGCAGCGAGATGAGCAGGCCACCCACGACGACGGCGTCCGCGACGGTGTAGACGTCCTCGAGCAGACGCGGGGCGACGGGCCACTCGTCGAGCGTGAAGGTCTTGGCCTTGGCTTCCCACTTCTTGATCGACCAGACGTTCCACTCGTCGAACGAGATGTCGATGCGCTTGTCGGACTTCTTCTGCGCCTGGACGTGGTCGGCGGCCGTGGTGACCGTCTTGATGAAGTGGTCCATGTTGACGCCCGAGGCGAGGAACGACGGCAGGTCGTCGTCCTCCTCGTAGTAGGCGTGCGCGGAGATGTAGTCGACGTCGTCGTAGGTGTGCTCGAGGACGGTGCGCTCCCACTCGCCGAACGTCGGCATCGACGCCCCGGAGGAACCGCAGGCGACGAGCTCGAGGTCGGGCTGGATCTGTCGCATGGCCTTGGCGGTCATGGCGGCGAGCTTGCCGTAGTCGTCGGCGTTCTTGTGGCCGAGCTGCCACGGGCCGTCCATCTCGTTGCCGAGGCACCACATCGTGATGGCGAAGGGTTCCTGGCGACCGTTGGAACGACGGTAATCGGACAGTGCGGTGCCGGCGTCGATGTTGGCGTACTCGAGGAGCTCGATCGCCTCCTGCGTGCCGCGGGTACCGAGGTTCACGGCGAGCATGAGCTCGGAGCCGACCCGGTCGAGCCAGTGCTGGAACTCGTGCAGGCCGACCTCGTTCGTCTCGGTCGAGTGCCAGGCGAGGTCGAGACGGCGGGGGCGCTGCTCGACGGGGCCGACGCCGTCCTCCCACTTGTAGCCGGAGACGAAGTTGCCACCGGGGTAGCGGATGGCGGAGACGCCGAGTTCCTTGACGAGTTCGACGACGTCCCCTCGGAAGCCGTGCTCGTCGGCGGTCTCGTGGGCGGGCTCGTGGATGCCGTCGTAGACGTGGCGGCCGAGGTGCTCGACGAACCCGCCGAACAGGCGACGTCGCACCGGCCCCACGGTGAACGCGGCGTCGAGGACGAGGTGTGTGCGGGGCATGGATCTCCTTCGATCGTGGCAGTGCGGTTCGTGCGGGGAGCGGTGGGGGCGCGTACGGGAACCGAAGCGGGCCGTCACGAAAGTGAGCGCTCACCTGACGGAAACGCTACCGGGTTCCACGCCGTCGCGAAAGGGGTGGCGGATGACAGTGGCGAGCGCTAATGTGAGCGCTCACGGAGCACCGGAAGGTCGTTCCGTGTCCGGAGCAGCAGTGCTCCGGGTCCGGAGCAGCGATGCTCCGGCGGGAGCACCGACCCTGTTCCCGAGCCCGGCCCATCCCGATGGAGTGATGCCATGCCGATCCCACCCGCAACACCTGCGTCGCGCCTCTCGCGGCGGGGCTTCCTCGCCGCCGGTGCAGCGGCCGCGACGGTCCTGCCGCTCGCCGCCTGCTCCAGTCCCCTCGCCGCCGGTCTCGCCGGCAGTGCCCTCAACCCCGAGACCCTCGTCTTCTGGAACCTGTTCGGCGGCGGTGACGGCGTCCGCATGCAGGACATGGAGGCCGGCTACGCCAAGCAGCACGGCGGATCGAGCGCGCTGCAGGCCACCACGTTCGCGTGGGGCAACCCGTACTACTCGAAGGTCACACTCGCCACCGTCGGGAATAAGCCGCCGGACGTCGCGATCTCCCACCTGACCCGGGCGAAGCCCCTGTGGGACGGTGACCTGCTCGACCCAATCACCTCCGAGGACCTCGCCGGCGTCGGTATGAGCGCCGCCGACTTCAACCAGAAGGCCTGGACGGCGCAGAAGACCGACGGCAAGAACATCTGCGTGCCGCTCGACACCCACCCCTTCGTGCTCTTCTACAACGTCGACGTGTGCCGGAAGGCCGGCCTGCTCGACAGCGACGACAACCTCAAGGACCTGACGGGGATCGACGCCTTCGAGAAGGCCCTGGCGGCAGTCTCGAAGGTCACCGGCGGCACGGCGCTCAACGTCGCGAACGTCAGTGAGGTCGCGACCCCGTGGCGCTTCTTCTGGACGATGTACAACCAGATCGAGGGGGCGACGCCGTTCATCAGCGACGGCGGCTCCAAGCTCACCGTCAACGAGGACGCCTACACGAAGGTCACCGACATGACCCAGAAGTGGGTCAAGCAGGGCTGGCTCAACAAGGGCCTCGACTACGCCACCGCGCAGACGCTCATGTTCACCGGCAAGGCCGGCTTCTTCATGCAGGGCGAGTGGGAGATCAGCACCGCCCAGTCGATCAAGGGGCTGAAGTTCGGGATGGCTCCGATCCCGCAGCTCTTCGACAAGCCGGCGACCCAGGCCGACTCGCACACGTTCATCCTGCCGAAGAAGGACCGTACGCCGGAGCAGAAGCAGGCGGCGATGCTGTTCATCAAGCAGATGCTCGAGCAGAGCCTGACCTGGGCACAGGGTGGTCACGTGCCGGCGTACCTGCCGACGTACGACAGCTCGGCCTACAAGAAGCTGACACCGCAGTCGAACTACGCCTCCGCTGCCGAGACCGCGGTGTTCGACGACGCTGCCTGGTACGGCGGCTCCGGGTCCACGTTCGAGAACACCGTGGGCGCCCAGCTGGCCCTCGTACAGCAGGGCAGCAGTTCCCCCGCCGCGGCCATGAGCGCGATCAAGTCCCAGTTGTCGACCTACCTCAACACGCCGAGCCCGCTGTGATCGGGCCTGCGACCACCACGAACGACGTGAACACCCTGCGAAAGGCACGATGACGTGACCACAGCACCTGTCCTCGACCGCCCGACGGACGCGGCGAGCGCGCCGCGACGACTCCGCCCGTACCGCTCCAGCCTGACCCGCGGCCAGGGCCGCAGCGGCTGGCTGTTCCTCGCCCCGTTCGGCCTGTTCTACATCGCCTTCCTGCTCGGTCCGACGGTCTGGATGATCGTCACGAGCTTCTTCAACACCTCGACGGTCCGCACCGGGCTCGGCAGCTTCGCCGGGTTCGCGAACTACGCGGAGATGCTCGGTCGCGACGACTTCTGGTCCTCGCTCTGGCACACGCTGCAGTTCACGCTGTACACGACCCCGCCGCTCGTGATCCTGGCGTTCGTGTTCGCCGTGCTGACGAACCGGATGAACCGCGGCCAGTGGTTCTTCCGTCTGGCGTTCTTCCTGCCGTTCATCCTGCCGTCGGCGACGATCTCGCTCATCTGGGTGTTCATCTTCACGCCGAGCACCGGTCTCTTCGCGAGCGTCCAGTCGCTGCTCGGGATGACTCCGGGCGCCGGTGTCCTGGCCAGCCCGAACACGGCGATGATCGGTGTCGCCATCGCCACCGTGTGGTGGACCCTCGGCTTCAACTTCGTGCTCTACCTGGCCGGCCTGCAGGAGATCCCGCGCGAACTGTACGAAGCCGCCGCCGTCGACGGTGCCTCGAACTGGCAGCAGATCAAGTCGATCACGCTCCCCCTGCTCGGCCGCACGACGACCCTCGTCATCCTGCTGCAGATCATCGCGAGCCTGAAGATCTTCGACCAGGTCTACCTGATGACGAACGGCGGCCCGGGCATCTCCACCCAGGTCTCGCTGCAGCTCATCACCGGCGTCGGATTCACCGACAACCGACTCGGTGCCGCGTCGGCCGCGTCGGTCCTCCTGTTCATCGTGATCGTGGCGATCGCGGTCATCCGGCAGCTCGTCGAGCGCGCTGCCGCCAAGCGAGAGATCGGTGCCTGACATGACCGCCACCGAGAGCATCACCACCGGCCGGAAGCTCCGCACCGGGGTCTCGTCCGCCGCTCCCACGAGCGCCGCCAAGATCGGTGTCAGCGGGCGCGGCTTCACGATCGCGTCGGGCATCATCCTGACGATCTTCGCGATCATCTGGCTCATCCCGAGCGTGTTCGCGCTGAAGACGTCGCTGTCCGACAACGGCGTCGCCGCGCTCGGCGCGAACTCGATCCTGTCGACCTGGAACCCGACGCTGCACTCGTACGCGTCGCTGTTCCAGGCCGGCGACATCTGGAACTGGTACCTGGCCAGCGGCATCACGAGCGTCGTGACCGCGGTGCTCACCGTGCTGTTCGCCTCGATGGCGGCGTTCGCGCTGTCGCGGCTGGTGTTCCGCGGCCGGAACATCGCGTTCCTGCTCATCATCCTGGGCATCATGATCCCGACCCAGGTGCTGATCATCCCGATCTTCCAGGAGCTCAACGCGGTCGGCCTGCTCAACACGTACTGGTCGGTGATCTTCCCGCAGGTGCCCGCCGTGATCGCGGTGTTCATCTTCAAGCAGTTCTTCGACGGCATCCCGAAGGAGCTCGAAGAAGCTGCGCGCATCGACGGCGCCGGTATCTGGAAGGTCTACTGGTCGGTCATCCTGCCGCTGTCGCGTCCGGTGATCGCAGCGGTGACGATCCTGACCTTCGTCGGGGTGTGGAACAACCTGCTGCTGCCGCTGTTCGTGCTGTCCAACCCGGACCTCATGACGATCCCGGTCGGGCTCGCCACGGTCCAGGGCAGCTTCGGGCAGCGCTACGCCGACATCCAGGCGGGTGCGCTCCTGGCGGCGTTGCCGCTGATCATCCTCTACCTGATCTTCCAGCGGCAGATCGTGGAGGGCGTGACGGGCTCGGGCCTCAAGGGCTGACGCGGCCCCACCACGGACGGGAGGCCCGGTGCCAGCTGGCACCGGGCCTCCCGTCCGTCCGTTGGTCGCGCCACGGGCGCGGCGTACCTGGCGAGGGCGGGCGTACCTAGCGGGACCGGGCACACCTGCCAGGCAGCGCGCGGGTCAGGCGGGGACGGAGACCTTCGTCTCGTGCTTCCAGAACCCGGAGAACGTGATGCGCGACTTCGGCAGTCCCGCACGGTGCAGGTGGCGGCGGCCCTCGGTGGCGAGCTTCGACTCCCCCACGACGAACGCGTAGCCCCTGTCGTCGGACGGCACGTGCCGCTGCAGCTCCGCGAGGGCGCCGCTGCCGGGGACCGCGCCCGGCTGCCGGACGATCCACGTCACCTGCACGCCGGTGGGGGCGTCGAGGTCGCGGATGTCGGCGGCGGTCGGGACCTCTTGGATGATGCGGCCGACAGTGTCGCGCGGCAACGACTCGGCGATGCCGACGATGCCGGGCAGGCCGGTCTCCTCCGCCGCGACGACGACCTCGCTGGTGCCGGCCGGGACGTCGAAGATGCAGCCCTGGTCGAGCATCGCGAGCTCTTCGCCGGGGCGGGCGGAGCAGGCCCAGATCGCGGCACGGCCCTCGAGCTGACCGCGGTGGTCCAGGTGCACGACGAAGTCGATGTCGAGCTCGGCGGTGCCGTCGGCGAGCAGCCGGTAGGCGGCGACGGTGTAGTTCGCGCAGTGCGGGCGGATGTCCTCGGGGATGCCGAGGAACGTCGGCCACCACTTCTTGCCGTCCAGGTCGGGCATCCGGAAGGCGTCCTGGTCGGGGCGCCGGACGAACAGGCGGAACCAGTGGTCGAAACCGAGGTAGCCGAACTCGTGCAGGTCGTCGCCGGTGACGGTGACACGCTGCATCGAGGGGGTCACCCGCTGGGTCCGGAGGACACGGGCGCGGAAGAGCCGGGGGTTCGTCGGCAGGAGCCGCGGGGTCTTCGCCATGAGGCAAGGCTAACCTAAGATGACTTCCGTGCCAGCCCCCAATCCCGTTCTGGCTTCCGGTCCGGAGGCCCCCGAACCCGTCGTGTCCAGCGCCCGGGACGGCGACGCGTCCCGCGCCCTCGGTGTGCACCGGACCGCGATGCGGCGACGGACCGCGGTCATCATCGGCCTCGTCGTCGCCCTGGTCCTCGTCGCCGTGGCGAGCATGCTGCTCGGCAGCAACCGCATCGGCGTCGCCGAGGTGTGGGCGGGGCTCACGCGCACCGGATCGAGCACCGACGAGGCGATCGTGTGGGGCTCCCGGATCCCGCGCACGCTCATCGGCGCAGCGGTCGGCGCGGCCCTCGGCATCGCCGGACTGCTCATGCAGGGACACACCCGCAACCCACTCGCCGACCCCGGTCTGTTCGGCGTCTCGTCGGGCGCCGGGCTCGCGGTGGTGCTCGGCGTCTACGTGTTCGGGGTGACCAGCACGAGCGCGACCGTCTGGTTCGCACTGGTCGGGGCCCTGGTCGCCAGCGTCGTCGTCTTCTCGGTGACGATCGCCGGCAGCGGCACGGCCAGCCCGGTGCCGCTCGCCCTCGCCGGCGCCGCGGTCTCGGCGCTGCTCGCCGCCCTGACCTCGTTCGTCGTGCTGACCGACCAGGCGTCGCTCGACGCGTACCGGCTCTGGGTCGTCGGGTCGCTCGCCGCACGCCAGCTCGACATCCTCGGGGCGGTGTGGCCGTTCCTGGCCGCCGGACTCGTGCTCGCGGTGCTGAACGTCCGCGCCCTCGACGCCCTCGGGCTCGGGTCGGAGCTGGCGAAGGGCCTGGGCGAGAACGTGCTCGTCGCCCGGCTGGTCGGCCTGGGCGGGATCACGCTGCTCGCCGCCGGGGCGACCGCGGCGGCCGGCCCGATCGGCTTCGTCGGCCTGACGGTCCCGCACGTCGCCCGCGCGCTCGTCGGCACCGGACACCGCTGGACGCTGCCGGTGTCCGGTCTGGTCGGCGCCGCCCTCGTGCTGGTCGCCGACGTCATCGGTCGCCTGATCGGCGGGTTCTCCGAGGTCGAGGTCGGCATCGTGCTCGCCGTCATCGGGGGCCCGGTGTTCGTCGCCGTGGCCCGCCGCCGATCGCTGGTGTCACTGTGAGCGGGGCAGCGGTGCGCAGCAGCGGGAGGACGCCCGGCAGCACAACCGGCATGCCCGGCAGTACACCCGGTGCGCCGGGCACGAACGGCCCCGCGGCCCGCACCCCCGGCCGTGCCGGCATCCGCATCGGCCCCGTCGGCCTCGCCTGGCGCCCCCGGGTGTTCTGGTACACCGTCGCGTCGCTCGCCACCGTCCTGGTGCTCATCGTCCTCGGCACCGCGGTCGGCTCGACGTGGATCGCGCCCGGGGTCGTCATCCGGTCCCTGCTCGGGTTGGAGTCCGGTCCCGACGCCTTCATCATCACCACCCTGCGCCTGCCCCGCGTGCTGACCGGCGCACTCGTCGGCCTGACACTCGGGGTCGCCGGGGCACTGACCCAGACCTTCACGCGGAACCCCCTCGGCACCCCGGACATCATCGGCGTCACCGCGGGCGCGAGCGTCGGTGCGGTCGCCGCGATCGTCCTGGGAGGCGGGACGTACTCGGTGTCGTCCCTGGTGCTCGGTGGCGGGATCCCGGTGGCCGCCACGATCGGCGCCCTGGTCGCAGCGGTCCTGGTCTACGGCCTGGGTTGGCGCGGTGGCGTGCAGAGCTACCGGCTCGTGCTGGTCGGCATCGGCGTGAGCGCGACCCTCGACGCCGTGACCAGCTACCTGCTCGTCCGGGCGAAGATCACGGTCGCGACCGCGGCCTCGCAGTGGCTGGTCGGCAGCCTGTCGAGCACCTCGTGGGAGAGCGTCTGGCCGCTGCTCCTGGTGGCCGTGGTCGCGGTGCCGATCGCACTCGCGACGAGTGCGGCACTCGGCATCGGGCAGCTCGGCGACGAGGTCGCGACCGGCGTCGGACTCGGCGTCCAGCGACACCGGCTGCTCGTCATCGCACTCGCGGTCGTGCTGACCGCCGCCGCCGTGGCCGCCGCGGGACCGGTGGGCTTCGTCGCGTTCGTCGTGCCGCAGGTCGGGCTCCGGCTCGCCGGCACGAACCGGCCGCCGCTGCTGCTCGCCGGTGCTCTGGGAGCCGTGCTCGTGCTCGCCGCCGACCTGCTGTCCCGTTCCGCGTTCCCGTGGCAGGTGCCGGTCGGCATCATCACCACCGTGATCGGGGCGCCGTACCTGATCTGGCTCCTCGTCCGTCACCGCAAGGAGATGTCCCGATGACAACAGCGCACGACCGCGACCACCAGCACGAGCACGAGCACGACAGCGTGCTCGAAGCCCAGGGCCTGTCCGTCGGCTACGACCGCCAGCCGGTCCTGCGCGACCTGGACCTGCGCATCGAGCGCGGCACCGTCACGACGTTCCTCGGCGCGAACGGCTGCGGCAAGTCGACCCTGCTCAAGGCGTTCGGCCGCGTGCTCAAGCCGCAGGCCGGCGAGGTCCTGCTCGACGGCGCCCCGATCCGCAAGGAGCCGAACCGCCAGGTCGCCCGCAAGCTCGCGATCCTGCCGCAGTCCCCCGTCGCCCCGGCCGGCACCAGCGTGCTCGACCTGGTGATGCGCGGCCGGAACCCGCACCAGTCGTGGGCGAAGCCGTGGACCGCCGAGGACGCCGCCGTCGCCGAGGACGCGATCGCCGCCACCGGACTGACCGAGGTCGCGCACCGCGACGTCACGAGCCTGTCCGGCGGACAGCGCCAGCGCGCCTGGATCGCCATGGTCGTCGCGCAGCAGGCCGAGACGCTCCTGCTCGACGAGCCGACGACCTACCTCGACCTCGCGCACCAGCTCGAGGTCCTGCGGCTCGTCCGACGGCTGAACCGCGAGCAGGGGTCGACGATCGTGATGGTGCTGCACGACCTGTCGCTGGCGGCGCGGTACTCGGACCGGCTCGTGGTGCTGCACGACGGCGGGGTCGTGGCCGACGGCACACCGCACGAGGTCCTCACCCCGGCACTGCTCGAGCACGCGTTCGGCCTGCACGCCCGGGTGTTCCCCGACCCCGTGACCGGTGCGCCGATGATCGTGCCCGAAGCGGACGAGCACGACCCGGTCCCGCACGCCCCGGCCGAGCACACCGTCACACGCACGAAAACCGAACACGCGCTGGCGAGTGCCGCAAAGTTAGGTTAGCCTCTCCTAATGTGAAGACCTCCCGACGTGGCCACCTGCGCGCCGCCCTCCTGACCTCCGTGACCGTCTCGGCACTCCTCCTGACCGGCTGCTCGAGCACCGGCAACTCGAACGACTCCGACTCCGACGGCGGCACCGCCGCGTCGAAGGCGTGGTCGTACCAGGACGCCACCGGCGCGACCGTCAAGGTCGACCACACGCCGAAGCGCGTCGTCGTGCTGAACGACATCGCCCTGTCGTTCATCGAGTACGGCCTGAAGCCCGTCGGCACCTTCGGGCAGCTGACGATGGCGAAGGACGCCCGGTTCAAGGGCCTCGACACCGACGGCATCACCCAGCTCGGCACCGCCTACGGCGACATCGACCTGGAGCAGCTCGCCGCGCTGAAGCCCGACCTCGTCGTGACCTCGGTCTACCCGACCGACGCGAAGGGCACGCTCGACACCACGCAGCCCGGCTACGGCTTCAAGGACAAGGCGCAGGAGAAGCAGATCAAGGCGATCGCGCCGGTCGCCGAGGTGAAGTGGGGCGGCAAGGGCGAGGACGTCATCGAGGAGATCGCGAAGCTCTCCGAGTCGCTCGGCGCGAAGGAGTCGACGGTCGACGCCGCCGAGAAGCGCTTCGACACCGCCGCCGACGAGCTCGAGAAGGTCTCGAAGGACACGGACCTGTCGGTCGTCTCGATGTACGCCGACGGTGACGGCGCGTACGTCACCCGCCCGACCGACGAGCCGTCGCTGCAGATGTACGCGTCGTACGGGGTCGACTTCGTCAACCCGAAGCCGAAGGGCTTCTACTGGGGCATCTACTCGTGGGAGAACGCCGGTCAGATCACCGGTGACGTGCTGCTGCTGTCGCAGCAGGGCTACCACGTCGTCGACCTCGAGAAGCAGCCGACCTTCGCCGACAACGCCGCGCTCAAGGCCGGCCAGGTCCACAGCTGGACATTCCCGGCCCTCGACTACACGTCGCAGGCCGACTACATGACCAAGCTCGCGGGCTGGCTCGAGGACAGCAAGAAGCTGTCGTAGGACGCAACCGAGAACCGGCCTGGAGGCGCGGTGCCAGCTGGCACCGCGCCTCCAGGCCGTTCGTGGCTGCGTTCCGGGCCGTCAGCCGACCGGCAGCGCCGCGTTCACCGCCGTCTGCGCGTCGCGCCAGACGGCCGCACGCGACCCGGCGTAGGTGCCGCCCTGGCCGTTGGAGAACGTCCGCAGGTTGTGCTTCGCGCCGTCCGTGTTGCCCTGCCAGTAGGCGGTGACGGCACGCGAGGTCCCGCCCACCAACCACACCTGGTCGGCCGCGTCCGTGGTACCGGTCTTGCCGAACAGTGTCGCGCCGTCGGGGGTCTGCCCACCGCTCGCCGTCCCGCCGCGGAAGGCGCCCTGCATGACGTCGAACGCGGTGGCCGCGGTCTGCCGGGACACCGCCTGCGTGCACGAGCGGGGCTGTCCGCCGAGCTCCTCGCCGTCGGGCGCGACGACCTGGTCGATCACCACGGGTGCGCAGAACCGCCCGCCGTTCGCGATGCCGGCGTAGGCCGAGGCCATCGTGAGCGGGGCGATGCTCTCGGTGCCGAGCAACGACCCCGGGTTCCACGGCAGTTCGCCGCCGCTCGCCAGGTGCACGCCCAGCCGCTCGGCCACGTCGCGGATGTCGCACAGGTCGAGCTGCTCGGCCATCGACTGGTACGCGGCGTTGACGGACTGCGCCGTCGCCGACCGGACCGAGTACGGACCACGCTGCCCGGCTGAGTCGTTCTTCGGCTGCCAGAACGCCGAGGCGGGTTCCCCGCACGCGGTCCACTCGCTGTGCGGGTGCGGCGTGCCGTCCACGACGGTGTCCGGGCTGCGGCCGGCCTCGATCCACGCGAGCAGGGTGAACATCTTGTAGGTCGACCCGGTCTGGAAGCCGGTGGAGCTGCCGTCCGCCTCGTCGGTGGCGTAGTTCAGCGAGGTCGCGGTGCGGGGCGCGTCGGACGAGCGGTCGTGGTCGGTGTTCTGTGCCATCGTCAGCACGCGGCCCGTCCCTGCCTCGACCGTGTTGAACGTGGCCCCGAGTGCCAGCCGGGTCTCGGTCTTCGGGTCGTACCGTTCGAGCAGCCGCTTCTGCGCCGCGTTCAGGTCGAGGTCGAGCGTGGTCTGGATCCGGTACCCGCCGGTGCGCCAGGCGTCCGCCCGCTGCTGCTTCGTCGCGCCGAGCTGCGGGAGCCGCTGGGCGATGGTCTCCGCGTGGTCGCAGAAGAACGCGGCGCCCACCTCGACCGCCTCGCACCCCTGGTGCGGTGCCGTCAGGTGCACGGAGTCGGCGACACGGGACAGCCGAGCCGTGCGGTACTCCTCGGCCGACAGGTGCCCCTGCTCGTGCATCGACCGCAGGATCACGTTCCGCCGGGCGGCGTTGTCGCGGTGGTGGTCCGGCGTCGACAGGTCCCGTCGTTCCGGCCACTGCACGATCGCGATGAGCGACGCCGCCTCGGCCGGGGTCAGGTCGCTCGCCGACTTGCCGTAGTAGTGCTGCGCCGCCGACTGCACGCCGTAGGTCTGGTCGCCGAAGTAGGCGATGTTCAGGTACGCCGCCAGGATCTGCCGCTTCGTGTACTGCTTCGCCAGGCTGATCGCGAGCTTCATCTCGGCGAGCTTGCGCTGCGGCGTCCGCCGGGTCGCCTCCTCGTACCCGGCCTCGCGCTCCTCGGCCGTGGGCAGTTCGCTGGCCTGCTGGATCTTGATGTTCCGCACGAGCTGCATCGTCAGGGTCGAACCACCCGACCCGCCCTCGGTCCCGGACGTGGCGACGCTCACGAGCGACCGGACGACGGACGTCGCGTCGACACCGCCGGTCTCGTAGAACCGCTTGTCCTCGCCGTCCACCGCGGCGTGCTCCAGGTGGTCGCTGATCTGCTCGAGCGTGAGCTCCTGGCGGTCCTGGTCCCACACGTTCGCCAGGTGCACCGGCTCGCCGCCGCGGTACGCCCAGATCTGGTTGCGCTGCGGGAGCTGCCCGATCTCGATGTCCTCCGGCAACGACTCGAACACCCCGATCGCCGAGGTCGTGCCGACGCCGGCGACCGCGATCACCGGCGTCACCCCGACGCTCACCAGCAACCCGGCGAGCACACTGCCACCCACGAAGCCGAGCGCGGCTCCCCCTGCACGTCGCATCGTCATGTCGTTCCCCCTCGTCCGCGCCACCGTCGGCGCGGTCCCGAGAGGCTCGCAGTCCTGCTCGGGTGGCCGCCGGGACTTCCCCGCGGAACACCGTCGTGTCCGCTGGGAAAGTGCCGGGGTCGGTCGCCGCTCGGCGCTCGCCGCCCGTGCGGAGCATGATCGGCGCATGGAGTACTCGACGGCGATGCTCACCGAGGAGACGTGGCCCGACTTCGCCGCGCTCGTCACCCGCAGCAATGGCGTGTGGGGCGGGTGCTGGTGCATCGGCTTCCACCCGGACGGCCCGCGCGGCAAACCGGACCCCACGGTGTCCCACCAGGAGGCGAAGCACCGGCACGTGCGCAACGGCACGAACCACCAGGTGCTCGTCTACGCCGACGGCTCGGCGGTCGGCTGGTGCCAGTTCGGACGCCCGGCCGAGCTGCCGACGATCCTGAACCCCGGCGCCTACGCACGCGACGCCTCGACCCCGCCGGACTGGCGGATCGGCTGCGTGTTCGTGGAGTCCCGGCACCGCGGCCACGGTGTCGCACGTGCCGCGGTCACCACGGCCCTGGACGAGATCCGCCGGGCGGGCGGCGGGACGGTCGAGGCCTACCCGGAGCAGACGGTCGAGCGGAAACCGCAGCGCGGGGCGTACCTGCACACCGGACCGGAAGAACTGTTCACGCAGTTCGGGTTCGTGCGCGACCGCCGCATCGCGAAGTGGCGGTGGGTGATGCGCGCCACCGTGTGACCGATCGTCCCTGCTCGCTCCGCACCACCGGCCGCGCACGCGTACCCTGGGTGCCGTGACACGCACCGCTCCGGTACGACCGCACCGCCTCGCCCTGATCGGCGCCGCCGTGGCCCTGGTGATCGGGGTCGGACTGCTCGTCTCCCCCTGGGACGGGCCGGTCATCGTGCTCGCCTGGGCGCTCATCGTCGCCGCGGTCGTCCTCGGCGCCATCACGCTGTTCTTCGTCCGGGCGCCAAGCAGCTAGTCCCCGCCGCCGGGGCACTTGTCCCCTTTTCTCCCGACTGTCCGAGCGCGGCAACGGGTCTACGGTCTGTCCCGTGCGGCAACGACGCCGCACGATGACGAATCGAGCATCATGCAACGACGGATGAAGCGGATCCTCGCGCTCGCCCTGAGCGTCGGAGTCGTGGGGGCACTGGCTCCGGCGATCTCGGCCCGGGCAGTCGCCACGAGCGACACCCCGGACTTCGGCAGCAACGTGAAGGTCTACGACCCCACGGTGCCGGCGTCGACCATCCAGGCCGACGTCGACGCGGCGTTCACCAGCCAGCTCCGGAGCACGACGGCGCAGTTCGGCACGCAGCGGCACGTCTTCCTGTTCAAGCCCGGCAGCTACGGCCGCATCTGGGCGAACCTCGGCTTCTACACGTCGGTCGCCGGGCTCGGCAAGAACCCCGACGACGTCACGATCAACGGCGCGGTGAACGTCGACTCCGGGTGGAACGCCGGCGACGAGAAGAACGCGACACAGAACTTCTGGCGGTCGGTCGAGAACGTGGCGATCGCGCCCGAGAGCGGAACCGACCGGTGGGCGGTGTCCCAGGCCGCCCCGATGCGCCGGGTCCACGTGAAGGGCAACCTGACGATGGGTCCGTCGAACCAGGATGGTGGACAGGGGTACTCGTCCGGCGGCTACATCGCCGACACGAAGGTGGACGGCACGGTGACCTCGGGGTCCCAGCAGCAGTGGTACACGCGGAACTCGACGATCGGGGCGTGGCAGGGCGGCAACTGGAACATGACCTTCTCAGGGGTCCAAGGCGCCCCGGCGAACGACTTCTCGAAGAGCTACACGACGCTCGCCACCACGCCGACCACACGGGAGAAGCCGTACCTGTACGTGGACTCGTCGAACAAGTACCACGTGTTCGTCCCCTCGCTCAAGCAGAACGCGAGCGGTGTCACGTGGCCGAACACCGCCGGCACCGACCTCCCGATGCGGAACTTCTACGTCGCGCACCCGGGCGACTCGGCCGCCACGATCAACGCCGCACTCGCACAGGGACTGAACCTGTTCTTCACGCCGGGCACGTACGAGCTCGACTCGCCGATCGCCGTCACCAGGGCGGACACCGTCGTGACGGGAATCGGCTTCCCCACCCTCGTTCCCACCAGGGGCAACGCCGTTCTGACGTCGACGGACGTCGCCGGGGTGAACGTGTCGAACCTCGTCGTGGACGCCGGTGCGCAGAACAGTGCACAGCTCGTCCGCCTCGGCAGCGCTGGGTCGCACGTCGACCACGCGGGAGATCCGCAGAGCATCCAGGACGTCTTCTTCCGCGTCGGTTCGAGCGTGCAGGGCAAGGCGACGACCACCCTGCAGGTGAACGCCGACGACACACTGGTCGACCACATCTGGGCCTGGCGAGCCGACCACGGCGGCGCACCGACGGGCTGGAACGTCAACACCGGCGCGACCGGGGTCGAGGTGAACGGCAACGACGTGCTCGCCACCGGGCTCTTCGTCGAGCACTACCAGAAGTACGAAGTGCTCTGGAACGGTGAGAACGGCAGGACGATCTTCTTCCAGAACGAGATGCCGTACGACGTGCCGGACAACGCCTCCTGGCAGAGCCCGACCGGCTCGGGCTACGCGGCCTACAAGGTGGCGTCCTCGGTCACGAAGCACGAGATCTGGGGCGGCGGCGTCTACGCCTTCTTCAACACGAACCCGTCCGTGCACGCCGACCGGGCGTTCGAGGTCCCGCAGACCGCTGGCGTCCGCGCCCACGGGCTCGTCACCGTCTCGCTCGGCGACACGGGCACCATCTCGAGCATCATCAACGGCGTCGGCGGCGCGGTTCCCACACCGGCCGGCAACACCGCACCGAACCGACTCGCGTCGTACAACTGATCGGGGTCTGAGGGAGCGGGTGGTCCTGGCCGGGTGACGGCCGCACGCCCCCGCACCAGCACCGCCCGCACCGGCGCCGGATACGCTCGGCGCATGACGGACCAGGGGTGGCACGAGGACGTGCTCGGAGCACCGTACGAGCGGCTCGAACTGCCGCTCGGCACCGACTCCGAGGGCCCCGTCGTCGCCACCCTGGTCCGCCGACGGCACACCCCGACGGACCTGCTGCTGCACGGTCGCGGGCCCCTGCACGGGGTCGATGTGCTCTACGTGCACGGCTGGTCGGACTACTTCTTCCAGGTCGAGCTCGCCAAACGCCTGGAGCGGCTCGGCGCCCGGTTCCACGCGCTGGACCTGCGGAAGTACGGTCGGAGTCTGCGTCCGCACCAGACCCCGGGCATGGTCGACGACCTGGCCGTGTACGACGAGGACATCGCCGCAGCGCTCGACGCGATCTCGGCCGAGCACCCCGGCTCGGACCGCCGCAAGCTCGTGCCGATGGGCCACTCCACGGGCGGCCTGACCCTGTCGCTCTGGGCGGCCCGGCACCCGGAGCTCGTGCACGGTCTCGTGCTGAACAGCCCGTGGCTCGAGTTCCAGGCCACCGCGGTGGGGCGGGCCATCGTCGCACCGGTCATCAGGCTCGGCGCGCGCCGGAACCCGCTCGCGCCGATGCCCGCCGTCGACCCCGGCTTCTACACGCGCACCGTCTCGGCCGAGGGTGAGGGATCGTGGACCTACGAGCAGCAGTGGCGGCCGGAGCGCGGCTTCCCCCTGCACCCCGGGTGGCTCGCCGCGGTCTTCGACGGTCAGGCAGAGGTCGAGAAGGGGCTCGGCATCACGGTCCCGACCCTGGTGATGCTGAGCGACAAGAGCATGCTCCAGCCGCGGTGGGACCCGGGGATGGCGCGGGCCGACGTCGCCCTGAACGTCGACACGGTGGCGCACCGTGCGCTCTCCCTCGGTGACGAGGTCACGGTCCGCCGACTCGCGGGGGCCCTGCACGACGTCGTCCTGTCCGCGCCGGACGTCCGGGAACGGGCGTACGACACCATCGGGCGCTGGGCGAGCACACTCCGGTAGTCCCGCGACGCTCCGCGAGGCGTGCGGCTCAGCCGGTCAGCCCGGCCACCGCGGCCCGGGTCGCCGCGGCGACCAGTGCATCCGACGGTTCCGCGGCGGCATCGGCCCGGCTCGTCATCACCACCAGCACGATCGGTGCTCGTCCCGGCGGCGTCACGACCGCGATGTCGTTCCGGACCCCGTAGGACGCCGTGCCGGTCTTGTCGGCGACCCGCCACGACGGGTCCACCCCGGCACGGATCGTCGCGTCCCCGGTCGTGTTGCCGAGCATCGCGTCGCGGAGCACCCGCCGGTCGGCAGCGTCGAGGACGTCCCCGAGCAGCACCGCCCGCAGGTCGGCCGCGAACCGCTCCGGCGTCGTCGTGTCACGCCGGTCGCCCGGCGTCGCCTGGTTCAGGTCGGGTTCGACCCGGTCGACGCTCGTCGTCCGGTCCCCGATGCCGCGCAGCCACCGCTCGACGGCGTCCGGGCCGCCGAGCCGCTCCACGAGCAGGTTGGCCGCGGTGTTGTCGCTGGACCGGAGCGCCGCGTCGATGAGCTCCCGGACCGTCATCCCGGTGTCGACGTGCTCGCTCGTCACGGGCGCGTACTCGAGCAGGTCACCGCGGTCGTAGTGCACGACCGTCGCCAGGTCGGCGTCGGACGAGCCGTCGAGGACCGCCGCCGCGATGAACACCTTCACCGTCGACGCGAACGCGAACCGCTCCCCTGCACGGTGCACGAGGGTCCGGCCGCTGCCGGTGTCGACCGCGGCGACGCCGAGCCGAGCGTCGTACCGCCGCTCGAGCGACGCGAAGGCCCGCGCGGTTGCGGGGTCGGTCGCCGGGTCGGTCGCCGGCGCCGCTGCACCCGGAGCAGACGCAGCGGCAGAAGCAGGAGCCGACGCACCGCCCGGCTCGCCGGAACACCCCACCAGTCCGACCAGCACCAGGGCCGTCAGGGCTGTGGTCGTCGTCCCCGTCCCACCTCGCACGCCCCGAGCCTGCCCGACGACCGTGCAACTACCCTGAGCGGCATGCCAGCTCCTGCCGTCCGACTCACGCGCCTGGACCCCACCGGCACCGACCGCCAGGAGCTGCTCGCGTTCCTGACGTCCGAGGAGTTCCCGTTCCACGTCCGACGGCGCATCAGCGCGGCCGACGCGGCGAGCGCCGTCGACTCCGGCGCCTACCGCGACGACGAGCACGACACGTCCTGGCTCGACCACGACGAGCTCGGACGCATCGGGCTGGTCCGCCTCGAGGACCTCGCCGACCCCGTCCCCCTGTTCGACCTGCGCCTGGCAGGTCGGTTCCGGGGCCGCGGCCTCGGGGTGCCCGCCCTGCGTGCGGTGACCGACCACGTGTTCACGACGATGCCGGCGATCACGCGCTTCGAGGGCCAGACCCGCGAGGACAACACCGCCATGCGCCGGGTCTTCGTCCGTGCCGGCTGGGTGCAGGAGGCCCACTACCGCGAGGCGTGGCCCGTCGACGGCGGCCCAGCCGTCGGGTCGGTCGGTTACGGCGTGCTGCGTCGCGACTGGGAGACGGGCGAGACCACTCCGGTGCCGTGGGACGACGTCGCGCGGTGAGCGTCTGACGGCAGCCGCCAGCAGGCGGACGGGAGGCCCGTGGCGGCGCCGCCACGGGCCTCCCGTCCGTTCGTCGGTCGCGTCTCAGGACCGCGACAGGCGCGTGACGGTGGCGTGCGCGCCGTCCGCGATGAGCCCGTCCAGGGCGTCGCGGTAGGCGGCGACGAACCGTTCGTCGTCGACCAGGTCGCCGAAGACCTGGCGGTTCGCGATGAAGGCGAGGCGGTCCTCGCGCTGGGTCAGGGCGATGCGGTGCAGGGGCTCGGCGAGCCGGTCGACGATCTCGATGGGCTCGCCGGACTCGTCGGTGCCCTCGTCGTAGCGGGCCCACGACGCGACGATGCCGGCGGACAGCGTGACGGGCCGACCGGCGGCCAGGTTCTCGCGCACGACGGGGAGCAGCCACTTCGGGATCCGGTCGCTCGACTCGGCGCAGAGCCGGGCGAGGGTGTCGCGCACCTCGGGGTTCTGGAAGCGCTCGATCAGGGTCGACTCGTACTCATCGAGGTCGATGCCGGGCACCGGGTGCAGCGTCGGTGCGCCCTCTTCGTCCATGTAGCGGCGCAGGAAGGTCGCGATCGCCGGGTCCTGTGTGGCCTCGTGCGCGTAGCGGTAGCCGGACAGGTACCCGAAGTAGCAGAGCCCCTGGTGGCTGGCGTTGAGGAGCCGGAGCTTCATGAGTTCGTACGGCTCGACGTCCTCGACGATCTGCACGTCGGCGTCCTGGTAGGGCGGCCGGCCCGCGGGGTGGTCGTCCTCGAGCACCCACTGGAAGAACGGTTCGGCGACGACGGGCCAGGCGTCGTCGATGCCGAGCTCGTCGCGGACCCAGGCGCGGTCCTCGTCGGCCGTGACCGGGGTGATGCGGTCGACCATCGAGTTCGGGAACGCCACGTGCTCGTCCATCCAGTCGGCGAAGGCCGGGTCCTGCAGCCGGGCGTAGGCGGTGAACATCGACCGGGCGACGTGCCCGTTGCCCTGGATGTTGTCGCAGGACATCACCGTGAAGGGTTCCAGCCCGCGGTCCTTACGCCGCTGCAACGCCGCCACGACCAGTCCGAAGACGGTGCTGGGCGGGCCGTCGCCGCGCAGGTCGGCGGCGACACCCGGCTCGTCCGCGACGAACTCGCCCGTGACGTGGTCGAAGTTGTAGCCGCCCTCGGTGATGGTCAGGCTGACGATCTTCGTGTCCGGGTGCGCCATCTTCTCGACGACGGCGTCGGGGTCGTCGACGGCGAGCAGGTACTCGACGATGCTGCCGACGACGCGGGACTCGCGGGTGCCGTCCGGGTGCTTGAGGACGAGCGTGTACAGGCCGCCCTGCTCGGCCATGGCGGTCGCCATCCGGCGGTCCTGCTCGAGCACGCCGACGCCGCAGATGCCGTACTCGCGGGCCTCGCCCTGCTGCAGGAGCCGGTCGATCACCATCGCCTGGTGCGCGCGGTGGAACCCGCCGACGCCGAAGTGGACGATGCCGGCGGTGATCCCGGCGCGGTCGTAGGTGGGGACGGCGACACCGCTCGCGGCGATCTCGTCGAGGGTCTCCGGGGACAGGCGGACGGGCATCGGGTACTCCTTCGTACGACGGTGGTTCGTCGGTCCAGTCTGGCACCGGACGCCTCCGCCTGAACACCGGTGCAGCACAGACGTTCCGCGCCGGGGGACGAACCTGGGGAAGCACCGAGCCTCATTGCACCGAGTGCATCGATGCACCTAGTGTTCCCTCTCGTGACCATCGTGACCGACCGCCGTGCCGCCCTCAAGGCGAAGCACCGCGCGGCGATCCTGCAGGCCGCCCGCGACCTGATCGACGAGCGCGGCGGACGCGACTTCAGCGTGGACGACCTCGCCGCCCGGGCCGACATCGCCCGGCGCACCGTGTTCAACCACTTCGCCTCGCTCGACGAGGTCCTGTTGGCCGTCTGCGAGCAGGAGCTCTCCGTCATCATCGACCGGTTCCTCGCCGACATGGCCCGGACGCCGGTGGGCGACGGCAGCCGGGCGTCGATGTTCGACGAGCTCGAGTCCGCGGCCCGCGGCGCCGACCTGGCCCCGGCGATCGCCGGCATGTACCGGATCCTCGGCGACCCCGGCAAGGACGACCCGAAGGCCGCGGTCCTGACCCAGACGGCGTTCTCACGCGTGACCGAACGGCTCCGGCACGAGGTCGCCCGTCGCTACCCGGCCGCCGACCCCCTCGATGCAGCGCTGCTCGTCGAAGGCCTCATGAGCGGCATCGTCGTCATCGCGGAGCACTGGCTGGCGACGTCCGGCCCCGACCTCGACCAGCCCGCCCTCGACGCGTGGGACGACCTGCTCGCCCGACTCGTGCACAGCGTCCGCAGCGGCTACATGGCCGACGACTGACA
This sequence comes from Curtobacterium sp. MEB011, assembly GCF_030209655.1. Classification (NCBI taxonomy): domain Bacteria; kingdom Bacillati; phylum Actinomycetota; class Actinomycetes; order Micrococcales; family Microbacteriaceae; genus Curtobacterium; species Curtobacterium sp. MEB011. The sequence continues at coordinate 66,097 of NZ_JARVRN010000003.1, forward strand.
CCACCCCACCTCCTCGTCCCCCAGGGGTCCACCGGCGCACCCCGCACCACCAGCACCTGACAACGAAAGGACCGCAGGCACTCCGCATGGCCGGTCTCCTCTACCGTCTCGGACGGTTCTCCGCACGACGCCACTGGCTCGTGATCATCACCTGGGTCGTGATCATGGCCGTCGCGGGCGTCACGTACACGCTCTTCGCCGGGACGATCTCGTCGTCGATCACCATCCCGAACACCAAGACCAGTCAGGTGCAGGACCAGCTCGCCGACAAGTTCCCGTCGGCGAACGGCGGCAACGGCACGATCGTCTTCGAGACGAAGGACGGCAAGGCGTTCTCGTCCTCGCAGCAGTCCGAGATCGACGACTTCCTGACCAGCCTCGAGAAGCTCGACGGCGTCAAGGACACGACGAGCGGCTTCGCGACGCAGGACCGGCTCGACGACCAGCGGCAGAAGATCGTCGACGGTCGCGACCAGATCGAGTCCGGCCGCGCGAAGATCGAGACCGGCCAGGACCAGCTCGACGCGCAGAAGGCGCAGCTGGAGTCCGGCAAGCAGAAGATCGCGGACGCGCAGGCACAGCTCGACGCGCAGAAGGCCCAGGCGCAGGCAGCCGGCGGCGCAGCCGTCCCCGCCGCGCAGGCGCAGGCCGCAGCGGCCCAGCTCCAGCAGGCCCAGGCGCAGATCGACGCCCAGCAGGCCCAGATCGACGCCGGCGAGCAGCAGATCGCCGACGCCCAGAAGAAGATCGACACGAACAAGCAGAAGCTCGACGACAACGAGCAGGAGCTCGAACAGGGCTCGGACCTGCTCGACCTGTCGAAGGACATCCGCTTCGTGTCGGACAACGGCAGCGCCGCGATCGGCACCGTCCAGTTCACGACGTCGACCTACGAGGTCCCCGCCGACACCAAGACCGCCATCGCGGACGACGCCGAGTCGGCCGACATCCGGGGCGTCAACGTGTACGTCTCGAACGACATCGCGCAGGGTGTGCCGTCGATCCTCGGACCGGGTGAGATCGGTGGTGTCATCATCGCCGCGATCGTGCTGCTCCTGATGCTCCGCACGGTCATCGGCGCCGCGGTCCCGCTCGTCAGTGCCGTCCTGGGCGTGGGCGTCGCCTCGCTCACCGCCCTGTCGTTCTCGAGCGTGGTCGAGTTCATCTCGGTCACGCCGGTGCTGGGGGTGATGCTGGGCCTGGCGGTCGGCATCGACTACTCGCTGTTCATCCTGAACCGGCACCGGACCCAGCTGAAGCAGGGCATGCAGGTGCACGAGTCGATCGGGCTCGCGAACGGCACCTCGGGCAACGCCGTGGTGTTCGCCGGTGCGACCGTCATCGTCGCGCTGCTCGCCCTGAACATCACCGGCATCCCGTTCCTCGGCCTGATGGGCACGGTCGGTGCGGTCGCGGTGCTCTTCGCGATCCTCATCGCGACGTCCTTCACGCCGGCCCTGCTGTCGCTGATCGGCATGCGGATCCTGCGGAAGAAGGAGCGCGCGAAGATCGGCAACACCGACTCCACGCGGATCCCGAACAAGCCCATGTCGAGCTGGCGCGCGGTCATCACGCTCGTCCTCGGCGTCGCGGTGCTCGGCACCATCGCGTTGCCGGCGACCCAGATGCGCCTCGGCCTGCCGAGCGGATCGTCCGAGGCCGTCGATTCCAGCCAGTACAAGGCCTACAAGACGCTCGAGAAGGAGTTCGGCGCCGGCCAGAACGGCCCGCTGCTCGTCGTGGCGACCCTGCCGGAGTCGATCAGCAAGAGCGACGTCACCGCGACCGAGGTCACCATCGGCCAGGCGATCGCGAAGAACGACGACGTCGAGGCCGTGCTGCCCATCGGTGCGTCGAAGGACCGTGACATCGTCGCGTTCCAGGTGAAGCCCTCGGGCGGCCCGGACAGCGTCTCGACCGAGAACGTCGTGAAGGACCTGCGCGAGCAGACCGTCTCCACCGACGACGGCAAGGTCACGCTCGGCGTCGCGGGCAACGCGTCGGCGAACATCGACGTGTCCGAGAAGCTGTCGAACGTGCTGCCGCTCTACCTCGTGGTGGTCGTCGGACTGTCGCTGATCATCCTGATCATCGTGTTCCGGTCGTTCCTCGTGCCGATCACCGCCACCGCCGGGTTCATCCTGTCCGTGCTGGCGTCGTTCGGTGGTCTGACCGCGATCTACCAGTTCGGCTGGCTCGGCTCGGTCTTCGGTGTGCACGACCCGGCACCGATCCTGAGCTTCCTGCCCATCATCGAGATCGGCATCCTGTTCGGTCTGGCGATGGACTACCAGCTGTTCCTGGTGTCCGGCATGCGTGAGGCCTACGCCCACGGCGCGAGCGCGAAGGTGGCCGTCCAGCGCGGTCTGCACGCGGGTCGCGCGGTGGTCACGGCAGCGGCGATCATCATGATCTCGGTGTTCGCGGGCTTCATCTTCTCGGACTCGTCCACCATCAAGCCGATCGGCTTCGGGCTGGCGTTCGGTGTGCTGATCGACGCCTTCGTCGTCCGCATGCTGCTCATCCCGTCGGCGATGCACCTGCTCGGCAAGAGCGCCTGGTGGTTCCCGAAGTGGCTCGACCGCATCGTGCCGGACGTCGACGTGGAGGGCGCGAAGCTCGAGCGCTCCCACCCGGTCGCCGGGCACGAGGGCACGCACACCGGCACCCACGCACTCCCCGTGGAGCCGGACGCGACGACGCACGACTCGGGGCACCCGCCCGCGCACCGCGCGTAGTCGACGCACCAGCGCAACCACCCTGGAGGCCCGGTGCCGGTCCACGAGACCGGCACCGGGCCTCCAGGCCGTTGCGCCCACCGCCCCGACGCATGCGTCCGCACCTGATGCGTCCGCAACGCGACAGAACACGCGTCGATCGACTGGTGTCCTGTCGATACCTGTCCCTGCATGAACGCGCCACCACCGCGCCTCAGACCACTTCGTGCACGAACGAAGTACCCTGGGCGCATGACCCAGACCGCACCGGACCCGCTCGCGCTCGACCGGCAGCTCTGCTTCGCGTTGGCGGCGACGAGCCGCAGCGTCATCGGGCTGTACCGCGACCTGCTCGAACCGATGGGCCTGACCCACCCGCAGTACCTCGTGATGCTCGCCCTGTGGGAGCGGGACCCGCGGTCGGTGCGCGAGATCGCCGGCGAGCTGCGACTCGACTCCGCGACGCTGAGCCCACTGCTCAAGCGGCTGGAGGCCTCCGGCTACGTCCGCCGCACGCGCAGTGCCGCCGACGAACGCCAGCTCGAGGTCTCGCTGACCACCGCCGGACACGCCCTGCGCGACCGCGCCCAGGCGGTGCCGCTGGCCATCGCCGACCGGCTCGGGTGGCCACTCGCTCGCCTGGAGTCCCTGAAGGACGAACTGACCGAGCTGCTGGAACGCGTCGACCAGGTGTGATCCGCGACCATCAGTGCCATAATAGTTCGTGCACGAACGAAAGGATGCACCGTGGGACGCTTCGGCCAGTGGTACGAACGATGGAACACGACGCTCATCGACAAGATGGGCCCCTCGCAGATCGGCGCCGGCCGCCCCGAGGGCATCGACGACCGGACGATCGACCGGGGCTGCCCCCTGTGCGGCAAGCCCCTCTCCCAGCACCAGGTGATCCGGCCAGAGGGTCAGGTGCGCTCGTCGACGCTGGTGTGCCCGCGCGACTGACGGCGCTGCCTGAAGAACTGCTCCGAGACGGAATTGCATCGGACAACTCGTCGTTCCCCCTGACGTGAAGCTCTTCGAACCCACCAACATCGGTGCCCTGTCCCTGTCGAACCGCGTCGTCATGGCCCCGCTCACCCGCACCCGCGCCGGTGAGCACGGCGTCCCGAACGACCTGCTCGTCGAGCACTACCGGCAGCGCGCCGGCCTCGGCATGATCATCACCGAGGGCACCTGGCCCGTGCAGGAGGGCCGTTCCTACCCCGGCCAGCCCGGCATCGAGACCGACGACCAGATCGCCGGCTGGCGCCGCGTGACCGACGCCGTGCACGCCGCAGGCGGCACGATCGTGATGCAGCTCATGCACGGTGGCCGCGTCTCGCACACCGACATCTCGCAGACGCCGCGCATCGTCGGCCCGTCCGCCGTCGCCGCTCCCGGCCAGACGCACCTGGCCGACGGCTCGAAGGCCGACATGCCCGTCCCGCACGCGCTGACCACCGCCGAGGTGCAGGAGGCCGTGCAGGGCTTCGTGCAGGCCGCCCGCAACGCGATCGCCGCCGGGCTCGACGGGGTCGAGGTCCACGGTGCCAACGGCTACCTGGTGCACGAGTTCATGTCGCCGGTGTCGAACACCCGCACCGACCAGTACGGCGGCTCCCCGGAGAACCGCGCGCGCTTCGCGATCGAGGTCACCACGGCCATCGCCGAGGCCATCGGCGCCGAGCGCACCGGCATCCGCCTGTCGCCCGAGCACGGGATCCAGGGCGTCATCGAGGACGACGCCGACGACGTCCGCGCCACCTACACGGCCGTCGCCGAGGGCCTCGCGCCGCTCGGGCTCGCCTTCGTCGACGTCCTGCACGCCGAGCCGACCGGCGACCTGGTGCAGCACATCCGCCGGACCACCGGCGCCCCGTTCATCGTGAACTCCGGCTTCTCGTCGCTCACCACCCGCGACGAGGCCATCACGCTCGTCGACGGCGACCACGCCGACGCCGTCGCCGTGGGCCGCGCCGCGATCGCCAACCCGGACCTCGCGCACCGCTGGGAGCACGACGCCGAGCTCAACGAGCCGCGTCCGGAGCTCTTCTACGGCGCGACCGCCGAGGGCTACACGGACTACCCGTCGCTCGCCGAGGCGCGCGCGACCGTCGCGTAGTCGACGCACCGACAGAACGGACGGAACGGACGGGAGGCCCGTGGCGAAATCGCCACGGGCCTCCCGTCCGTTCTGTCGGACTGAGCGCTTCATCAGTCGATCGTCTGTCGAAATGCAGGACCGTCCCAAGTTGAGGGACGAAGTTGCTCGGACCATGCCGCAGCCATCAGCATCGCACAGCGTGATCGGTGGCCAGCGGACGCTCGAGGCAACTGAAGGGGCACCCCCGTGCACATCTCGCGCCGAACTGCGCTCATCGGCATCACCGCCGCCGTCCCGCTCGTCACGACCACGCTCGCGGCCCCGGCCGACGCGGCGACCCCCTCCGGCTCGGCCGGCTCCCCCGGGTCGACCGGCTCTTCCGGCTCGGCCGACGCGGGTGTCCTGGCCGTCCAGCGCTGGCTCAACAAGACCTTCGGGCACGTGCACGGGTGGGTGCAGGTGGACGAGGACGGACTGACCGGCAGCGGCACCGTGCTCGGGATCGTGCAGGCTACCCAGTCGCTCCTCGGCATCTCCCCCGTCGTCGCGACGTTCGGTCCGACGACACGGCAGAAACTCGAGCAGCACGGGGACGTCGGCGCCGAGACGGGCGACGACGCCGAGACCTGGCGCCGGCTCGTCCAGGCGGGACTCATCTGCAAGGGCGCGTCGACCGTCTCGCTCACCGGCGAGTTCGACGCGGCCACCGTCGCGGCCGCCGAGGCCCTGCGGTCCGACCTGGGCGCAGCTCCCGGCGGGCTCCCGCTGTCGGCCCACCTGTTCGGCGCACTCCTGACCGTCGACCCGGTGCGGCTCGCCTCCGGCGGGTCCCGATCGGTCCGCACCGTCCAGCAGTACCTCAACCGCACGTACGCCGAGGCGGTCGGCGGCGCGTACGGCAGCACGAGCGGAGTCGTCGACACGAGCACGTACGCGGCAGCGATCCGCGCCGTGCAGGTCGCGGTCGGCGTCACGGTCGACGGAGCCTGGGGTCCGGGGACGGCTGCTGCGCTCCGCGCCGCGGGACCGAGCGTCGTCGGCGTGGGGGCCACCGGCGCCTGGGTGCTGCTCGTCAAGGCGCTCCTGGTGCTGAACGGTGAGCGCGTCGTGTTCAGCAGCGCCTACTCGGCGGCGGACGCTGCGGTGGTCCGTGCGTTCCAGCAGTTCCAGGCGTTCCCGCCCGCCGAGCAGACCGGGACGTGCGACGCCGGCACGTGGGCGGCGCTGGCAGCGAGCACGGGCGACCCCGACCGGGCCACGACCGGGGCCGACACCGCCGTGCGCCTCGACGACGCGCGCGCTGCAGCCGTCCGTGCATCCGGTGCCACCGGCGTCGGCCGCTACCTGACGAACCACCAGCGGTCGGGGGCGCTCGACAAGGCCCTGACGCCCGACGAGCTGCGCGTGATGGCGAGCGCCGGGCTCGGGCTGTGGCCGATCTTCGAGGAGGGCGGGTTCGCCGCCTCGTGGTTCACCGAGGAGCAGGGTGTCAAGGACGCCCACCGCGCCCACGACGCCGCTCGGGAACTCGGGATCCCCAAGCAGACCACCATCTACTTCGCCGCCGACTTCGACGCCACCGCCGCACAGGACGAGTCGCTCGTGGTGCCGTACTTCCGCGGCGTCGCAGCCGGCCTGCGGGACCGGGGGAACCTGTACAAGCAGGGCGTCTACGGATCCCGTGCCACGTGCACCGCAGTGAGCAGTTCCGGACTCGCGCACTTCTCGTTCGTCGCCGGGATGTCGCCGGCGTGGGCGGGCAACCAGCTCGAGCCCCTGCCGGGCAACTGGGCGCTCAACCAGATCCAGAACCGCACGGTCGGGTCGGGGAACGGGTCCACCGAGATCGACGCCGTGGTGGTCTCCGGGCGCGACCCGGGCGTCCCCGCGGCACGCCTGGCCGGCTGACGACTGCTGACCGGGATCGAGCACCGCCGTGACCACCACGACCCCGCGTGACGACGAACCGCACGCAGTGTTCCCGCACCGTGCCACCTACGTCTTCTCGAACTTCGAGGAGGCCATCTCGATGGACTGCTACTGCGACGAGGGCGCCGACCACTTCGGCGTCTACCCGTTCTACGACGAGGTCATCAAACCGATCATCGACGATCTGACCCGACGCTTCCGGCGCCGGTTCGGGAAGGAAACCCCGTGAACACCGCACACCCCACCACCTCGACCTCCGCCCCTCAGCGCGCCCGCCGGAGCGCCGCGACCGCGCTCGCCCTCGGCCTGCTCGCAGCGGGCATCGCACTGCCCACGTCGGTGGCGAACGCCGACACCCTGTCCACCTCGGCTGAACCGACGGGTTCCACGATGACCATCTCCCACGACGGTTCCGGTCCCGCGGCGTCGACGGCGCAGCTCGACACCCTCGGCGCGCTCATCCTGCGTCGACTCGAGCTCGCCGACCCGGTGGCCGAGTCGAAGTGGCTGAGCGGCAAGCCGGTCGCCGACCCGGTGCGCGAACAGGCCGTCGTCGACGAAGCGGTGACCCTGGCGGAGCAGCAGGGCGTCGACCCCGTCCTGGTGACCCGGGTGGTCCGCGCACAGATCGCCGCGAGCAAGGTCGTCCAGCGCGGCCTCATCAACCACTGGACGCACAACCCGTGGACCGCACCGACGACGGCACCGGACCTGGCGACCATCCGGCCCCAGCTCGACGCGATCGACACCGACCTGGTGACCGCGCTCGGCCAGGTGCAGACCGTGGCCCAGGACCACCGGTGCGCGCACCTGGTGGACGCGGAGCGGAAGCACCTCGACGTCGGACTCGACTCGCTGCACCGGAAGGGGATCGACGTGGCGTGGAACACGTTCTGCGCCGCCTGACCCGAACGGGGTGACGGGCCGCAGGAGTGAGCGGCCCTAGGATGTGGTGTTCACTGACCGCTCGATCCCGGGCGAGGAAGGACACCGCGCCAGATGAACCAGCGGCAGCTCGCCATGGAGGCGTCTCGACGAGCCATCATCGACGCCGCAGGACAACAGTTCGCGGCCTTCGGCTACGAGGCGACCACGTTCTCCCGCGTGGCCGAGGCCATGGGCAAGCCGAAGTCGGCGATCGGGTACCACCTGTTCCCGTCGAAGAAGGACCTGGCGACGGCGGTCATCGAGCTGCAGCAGCAGCGCTGGCGTGAACTGTTCGACGCGCTGCCCGCCGAGCCCGGGCTCGAGCGCCTGACGGTGTTCCTCCTGACCACCGGGATCGACGTCCGCAGGGGCTCGGTCGCGGGCGGCGCCGTGCGGCTCCTGCACGAACTCGGCAAGGCCGGCGTGCCGGTGCCGCGCGGCTTCGACTGGTTCGAGATGACGCGCGGCGAGCTCGTCAGCGCCGGAGTGGCGGCCGCTGACGTCGACGCGGCCGAGGTCCAGCCGTCGGTCCTGCTGCTCCTCAACACGACACTGGGCATGGTGGACGGTTCGACACAGCTGACCGACGACGAACTCGTCGCGCAGCTCAAGGCCCTGTGGTCGCCGCTCTTCACGTCGTTCGGCATCGAGCGCGCCCCGGAGATCATCGACGCGGCCCGGCCGTACTCGCCCGGTTCCTGAGCGGTCGTCCCGTCCGGCGCACCCGTGGTCGGCCTGCACCGTACAGTGCACCATGACCGAAACAGCGCCAGCGAACCAGTTGCTCCACCTCGGGGTGCTCGCCGACTCCCGGAAGGCCGACGAGCGCCGCCTGCCGATCCACCCGGCCCACCTCGAGCGCATCGATCCGGACCTTCGCCGAGCGATGACGCTCGAGCGCGGGTACGGCGCTCGCTTCGGCGTGCCGGACGACCAGCTCGAACCACTCGTCGGCGCGATGGCCGACCGTGACGAGGTCATCGCGACCGCGGACGTCGTCCTCCTACCCAAGCCCATGCCGTCCGACCTGGCGGACCTGCGTGACGGTCAGGTGCTCTGGGGGTGGCCGCACTGCGTGCAGGACCGGGAACTCACGCAGCTCGCCGTCGACAAACGACTGACGCTGATCGCGTGGGAGGCGATGAACCACTGGCGTGACGACGGCGGCTTCGGCCTGCACGTGTTCCACAAGAACAACGAACTCGCCGGCTACTGCTCGGTGATCCACGCACTGCAGCTCTGCGGGTCGACGGGCGACTACGGGCGCCGGCTCACCGCGGTCGTCATCGGGTTCGGTGCCACGGCCCGCGGTGCGGTGACCGCCCTGAACGCACACGGCATCCACGACGTCCGCGTCCTGACCAACCGGGACATCGCGGCCGTCGGTTCACCCATCCCCTCCGTCGACATCCTGCACTTCGGGCAGACCGACGTACCGCCGTTCGACAGCGTGGTCAGCACCCCGGACGGGCCGGTCCCGCTCGCGCCGTACCTGGCCGAGAACGACATCGTCGTGAACTGCACGCTCCAGGACCCCAACGCGCCCCTGGTGTTCCTGCGCACCGAGGACCTGGCGGCCTTCCGTCCGGGGAGCCTCGTCGTCGACGTCTCCGTCGACGAGGGGATGGGGTTCAGCTGGGCGCACCCGACGTCCTTCGCACAACCGATGACCACCGTCGGCGGCACCACCAACTACTACGCGGTCGACCACAGCCCGTCGATGCTCTGGAACTCGTCGACCTGGGAGATCAGCGAGGCGCTGCTGCCGTTCCTGCGGACCGTGATGTCGGGCGCCGACGCCTGGGCCGGGTCGGAGACGATCCGCCGGGCGATCGAGATCGGGGACGGACACATCCGCAACCCGGCGATCCTGGCGTTCCAGGGCCGCTCCGCCGAGTACCCGCACCACGCCGCGGGCTGACCCTCGCCGAGATCTGGCCCTCGCCGACCGGAACAGAGAAGGGCCCCGGTGGTGTCCACCGGGGCCCTTCTTCGTACTGTGCGCTCGAAGGGACTCGAACCCCCAACCTTCTGATCCGTAGTCAGATGCTCTATCCATTGAGCTACGAGCGCGTGGCCTTGCGGCCGTGGAAGACTCTACAACAGGTGCGGCCCGGGCGCCAATCGAGGCGCTCCGGCCCCCGTGCCCGGCGTGTCGCGAGCAGCCTCCGACGGCCGCGCGGTCACCGTGCCGCGGGCTCCTCGTCGAACACCTCGGCCAGGAACACCCGGAGCGCCTGCCACGACCGGCGGTCGGCGCGCTCCTGGTACTGCGCACCGTGGTCCGGGGCGTCGGTGCCGGGCACCGCGAACGCGTGCATCGCGCCCGAGTACGTCACGACCTGCCAGTCGACGTCCGGCGCAGCCCGCATCTCGTCCTGCCACGCGTGCACGGCCTCGTCGGGCACCACGGGGTCGGCGCCCCCGGTGAGGACGAGCAGCTTCGCCCGGATGTCGGCGGCGTCCGAGGGGTCGTGCGCGATGAGCCCGCCGTGGAACGACACGGCACCGACCAGGTCGGCCCCGGTCCGTGCGAGTTCGAGTGCGGTCGAGCCGCCGAAGCAGTACCCCATGACGACGACGCGGGCGGGGTCGACGTCCGGGTCGGCGAGCAGTCGCTCGAGTCCGGCGGTGGCGCGGGCCCGCAGCAGCGGCAGGTCCTGGTAGAAACCGCCGGCGACCTGGGCCGCGGTGTCGTCCCCGGGGCGGACGCCCGCACCGTAGACGTCCGCGCCGAACGCGACGTAGCCCAGTCGGGCGAGCATGGTCACCCGGGCTTCGACGTGCTCGTTCACGCCGTGCCAGTCGTGCACGACGAGGACGGCCGGACGACGGCCCGCGATCGCGGCGTCCTTCGCGAGCACACCGAGCAGTTCGGTGCCCTCGTGGTCGTAGGAGACGTCGTCGACACGGATGTCGGCGCCGGCGGGTTCGGGAACGGTCTGCAGGACGTCGTCGGTGGTGTTCACGTCGCCCGACGCTACGCCGCCCGTCGGGCTCAGGCCTCGATGTTGTCCCAGCCGTCGGGGCCGACCGATCCCGCTGCGTACTCGTCGAGGGGCGCCTTGCCGGCCTTCCACGCGTCGAGGAACGGCCCGACGACCTTCCAGCCCTGCACGGCGCTGTCGCCGCGGACCGACAGCGTCGCGTCACCCTCGAGCACGCCGGCCAGCACCTCGCCGTAGGCACTCAGGCGCCCGGGGTTGAAGGTCACTTCGAGGCTCGTGTGGTCGATCGTGTACGGGTCGCCGGCGCCGTTGACGTTGAGCTCGAGCTGCATCTCGTCCGGGGCGATCCAGATGCGCAGCCGGTCGGGCAGTTCGGTGCCGGTGAGTCCCTCGGGCACGTGCGGGGAGTCCTTGAACGTGATGACGATCTCGCGGCGCTGTGCGGCGAGCGCCTTGCCGGAGCGCAGGGTGAACGGGACGCCGGCCCAGCGCCAGTTCGCGATCTCCAGGGTGAGCTGGGCGAGGGTCTCGGTGCCGAGCGACGGGTCCACGCCGTCCTCGTCGACGTACGACGGCAGCTGGCGGTCGCCGACGGTGCCGGCGGTGTACCGGGCGCGCTTGCCCGCGGTGACGACGTCGCCTCCCCAGGGCCGGACGGCCCGCAGCACGAGCTCCTTCTGGGTGCGCAGGTCGTCGGCCTTGATCGAGGCGGGGGCCTCCATCGCGACGACGGCCATCACCTGCAGCAGGTGGCTCTGGATCATGTCGGTGAGCGCGCCGGCCTTGTCGTAGTAGCGCGCGCGACCCTCGAGCCCGAGGGTCTCGTCGTAGACGATGTCGACGCGCTCGACGTGCTGCGACGACAGCAGGGGCTCGATGATGCGGTTGGCGAAGCGCAGCCCGAGCAGGTTGAGCACGGTGGAGCGTCCGAGGAAGTGGTCGACCCGGTGGATCCGTTCCTCGGGGATGAACGAGTGCAGCAGGTCGTTGAGCTTCGAGGCGCTGTCGGCGTCGGTGCCGAACGGCTTCTCGAGCGCCAGCCGGGTGCGGGCGGGCAGGTCGAGGTGGGCGAGCTGCTCGCAGCTCTTCTCGGTGACGGCCGGCGGCAGCGCGAAGTAGATCGCCGGGTCGTGGTCGCACACTTCGAGCAGTGCCCGCAGGTCGTCCGGGTCGGTGACGTCGGCCTTCCGGTAGGTGGAGGCGTCGACCACGGCCTGCAGTCGCTCCGGCAGCGCCGTGTCGCCGGAAGCGCCCTCGTCCTCCTCGTTCTTCGACGCCTGCGCGTTCTCGAAGGACTCGCGCACCTGCGCCTTCCAGTCGGCGTCGGACAGGTCCTCGACACCGGCCCCGACGAGCTGGACGTCCCAGTCGTCCTTCACCTGGAGCAGGGTCGCGAGGCCGGGCAGGAGCAGGCGCTTGGACAGGTCGCCGCTGGCTCCGAGGATGAGCAGGCTGGTCTGGAGGCTCGACATGCTGCAGACGGTACTCATCGGCCCCGGTGGATGACCGGGCCGCTACGGTGGTGTCATTCCGGCGCGAGGGAGCACCATGAGCAATGGGTACGAAGGGCGACGCCTCCGTGTCGCCGTGGTCGGGACGGGCATGATCGCCGGCGTCCACGCCCGGGCGGCCCGGGCCTCCGGTGCCGAGGTCCTGGGTGTCCTCGGGCGGAACGCCACCCGCTCCGAGCAGGTGGCTTCGCAGCTCGACCTGCCCCGTGGCTACGCCTCGCTCGACGAGGTCATCGCCGACGCCCCCGACGTCGTGCACATCTGCACCCCGAACGACCAGCACCACCCGCAGGCGCTCGCGGTGATCGCGGCCGGCATCAACGTCGTGTGCGAGAAGCCCCTGGCGATCGACCCCGCCCAGGCCGCCGAGCTCGTCGCCGCCGCTGCCGACGCCGGTGTCGTGGCCACGGTGCCGTTCGTGTACCGCTACCACCCGATGGTCCGCGAGATCCGGGCGCGCATCGCCGACGGGGAGCTCGGCCGGCTGCTCGCGGTGCACGGCCACTACCTGCAGGACTGGATGCTCGACGAGGACGCCTCGAGCTGGCGGGTCGACCCGACCTCGAGCGGGCTGTCCCGCGCGTTCGCCGACATCGGCTCGCACTGGTGCGACCTGGTCGAGTTCGTCACGGGTGAGCGCTTCGCCTCGGTGTCCGCGGCGACCGACATCGTCTACCCCACCCGGCCTGCGGCGTCCGGTCCGTCGTTCTCCGGCTCCCCCGACCCGGACCCGGTGGCGGACGCGGCGGAGCGTGCCGAGGTCACCACCGAGGACACCGCCGTGGCGACCTTCCGCACCGCCACGGGCCGCATCGGCAACGTCGTGATCTCGCAGGTCGCGTCGGGCCGCAAGAACCGCCTGTGGTTCGAGGTCGACGGCACCCGTGGCAGCGCGGCGTTCGACCAGGAGCAGCCCGAGTCCGCGTGGTTCGGCAACGAGCGCGGCGCGCAGATCGTCGTGCGCGACCCCTCGCAGGGGTACCCGGACCAGCGCCGGCTGGCGATCGTGCCGGCCGGACACCCGCAGGGGTACCTCGACGCGTTCGCGGCCTTCGTCGCCGACACCTACACCGCGGCCCGCACCGGGGTGGCACCAGACGGACTGCCGACCTTCGCGGACGGCGCCCGCTCCGCCGACATCATCGAGGCCGTGATCGGCAGCGCGGCCGAGACGACCTGGCGGGAGATCCGCTGAAGCTCGGCATGGTGGATGTGAACGTCGTGTGACGAGTTGCGACGGGGTCTGGCGAGTCGCCTGTGCGTCTTCGTAGGTTCGACGGCGATGAACACTTCCCACACCACCGGATCCGCCGGTGCGACGACCCGACGGCGCCTCGGCGCCGGCGCGGCCCTCGCCACCGCCGGGGTCCTGGTCGCACTGTCCGTCCCGTCCGCAGCCGTCGCCGCCGAGGGCGACACGACGATCGACATCATCGACGTCAACGACTTCCACGGTCGCATCGAGTCCGAGGGCACCGCAGCCGACAAGGCCGCGGGCGCCGCGAAGCTCGCCGGCGTCGTGCAGTCGTACCGCGAGGCCAACCCGAACACGATCTTCGCCAGCGTCGGCGACAACGTCGGGGCCTCGACCTTCACGTCGCTCATCCAGCAGGACGCCCCGACGATCGACGCCCTGAACGCCATGGACCTCGATGTCAGCGCGATCGGCAACCACGAGCTCGACAAGGGCCAGAGCGACCTGACCGGCCGCATCGAGGACCGCGCCGAGTGGCCCTACGTCTCGGCGAACATCGTCAAGGCCGGCACCACGGACCCCGCGTTCACGCCGTACTCCATCGTGGAGAAGGGCGGCGTGAAGATCGGCTTCATCGGCGCCACCACCGAGGACCTCATCCCCGGGCTCGTCAGCCCCGGCGGTGTCGAGGGCCTCGCGATGGCCCCGATCGTCAGCCAGGTCAACAAGTACGCCGAGCAGCTCACCGACGGCAAGGACGACAACGACGAGGCCGACGTGCTCGTCCTGCTCGTCCACGAGGGCGCACCGACGAACGTCCTCGCCGACGCGACGGGCTCTGGTGTGTTCGGCGAGATCACCTCGGGTGTCTCGTCGAAGGTCTCCGCCATCGTCTCGGCGCACACCCACGCGACGTACAACCACTCGATCGCGGGCCCCGACGGCACGAAGCGTCCGGTGATCCAGGCCGGGTCCTACGGCGTGGCCTTCGGGCACCTGCAGCTCACGGTGGACGCCGACAAGCAGCTCACCGGCATCACGAGCGAGGTCAAGTCGGTCAACGGCGAGACCCGTGTGCCGACCGACCCCACCTCGGTGAACGCGGTGGCCGACATCGTGACCGCCGCGAAGGCCGTCGCCGACGTCGAGGGCAGCAAGAAGCTCGGCACGATCACGGGTGACCTGCGTCGCGCCGTGCAGTCCGACCGCACGACCGAGAACCGCGGTGGCGAATCCGTCCTGGGCAACTACATCGCCGAGGTCCAGCGCAGCGCCACCGAGCGCAACGGCTCACAGGTCGCCTTCATGAACCCCGGCGGACTCCGCACCGACATGATCGCCGCGTCGAGCGGCGCCGGCGACCCGGACGGCACCGTCACCTACAAGGAAGCCGCGCTCGTCCAGCCGTTCGCGAACACCCTGGTCACCGAGGACATGACGGGCCAGCAGATCAAGAACGCCCTCGAGCAGCAGTGGCAGCCGGACGGTCTGCCGCGTCCGTTCCTGAAGCTCGGCGTCTCGGACGGCTTCGCGTACACCTACGACCCGTCGAAGGGCCGTGGCGACCGCATCACCGGGATGACCCTCGACGGCGAGCCGATCGCGCTGACCGACACCCTCAAGGTGACCGTCAACTCGTTCCTGTCGACCGGTGGTGACAACTTCGGCGCCTTCGCGACCGGCACGAACATCGCCGACTCGGGCCAGGTCGACCTGCAGGCCCAGGTGGACTACTTCCTCGCCAACCCGACGGTCACGCCCCCGACCGACCAGCGCGCCGTCGGGGTCACGGTCACGCCGACCCCGTCCGACGGGTTCCAGCCCGGCGACGAGATCGAGCTCGACCTGTCGTCGCTCGTGTTCAGCAGCGAGGACCCCGCGAAGGCCGGCACCGTCTCGGTCAGCGCGGACGGCAAGGAGCTCGCGTCGGCCGCCATCGACCCGACGATCATCGACACGAACGACGAGCAGGGTCGCGCGACCCTGACCGTCACGGTCCCCGACATCGAGGCGCCGGCTGCACGCGCTGCCGCCCGCACCGCCGGGTCCGTTTCGCTCGCCGCCGTGGCGGAGCCGGTCGCCACGACCGACGCACCGCTCGTGGTCTCCCTGCCGGGTGATCAGACCGTCACCCTCGCCGTGACGATCCCGGTCGCCGCGGCGGTCGACCCCACCGATCCGACGGACCCGACCGACCCCACGAACCCGACGGACCCGGCTGACCCGACCCCGGGCACCGGTGGCGGGGTCACCCCCGGCCCCGGCGCGGGAACCGGTGACGACGCCGGCATCGGCGGCGTCGGCGGGACCGACGACGACCCGCGCGCCGGTGGCGACCTCGCCTACACGGGTGCGGACCTGACCGCTCCGGCGATCGCGGCCGGCTTGCTCCTGCTCGCCGGGACCACAGCACTCGTGGTCCTCCGCCGCAACCGTGCACGACGTGCTGCGATGGTCCTGACGGACTGACCCCGCGCCTCCCGAGCGCACACCGCAACGGGCCGTCTCACCATGGTGAGGCGGCCCGTTCGCGTCGGTCAGGAGGCCCGGGGCGCGTCCGGCGCACGCGTCGCGCGAGCTGTCCGCCACGGTTGCTGTCCCATCCCGGTCGAACACTGCGGATCCGCGGATCCACGCGGTACTCTCGGGGTTGTCGCACCGCGACGCGTCGTGCCGGGTCGCTTTCAGCAAGTCGGCGGTGGTTCCGTTCGACAAGACTCCGCGACGCGGGCGTCCTCCGCCTCCAGGGAAACGGCGGAGGGCGCCCACCCCTTCTGCGTCGGTGGGTCGTGTCGGCGACTCAGCTCAGCGGAACAGCTGCTCGGCGATGTACGACCCCTTGCGCGGTGCCGGCGGCACGGCGAACACCGCGGAGCCGATGTGCGAGACGTACTCGTTCAGCCGGTCCGAGGCGCCGAGCTTCCGCTGCAACCGCGTGAAGTGGTCCGGGTCGTTCACGTAGGCGATGAACAGCAGCCCGGCGTCGAGCTGGCCGTACTCGTTGAGCCCGTCGGTGTAGTTGTACGGCCGGCGCAGGATCTTCACGCCGCCGTTCGCCTCGTGTGCGGCGAGGGCGATGTGCGACGTCGCGTCGATCTTCGTCGCACCGTCGTCGTCCTTCGCGTGGAAGTCCGGGGTGGTGTGTTCCTGCCCGCCGGAGAGCGGCGCCCCCTGGATCTTCGTCCGCCCGAACACCCGCTGCTGGTCGCTGACGACGTCGGCGTCCCAGGTCTCGATGTTCATCCGGATCTTCCGCACCACCTGGTAGCTGCCCCCGGCCATCCACCCGGCGTCGCGGTCGAGCCAGACGAACCGGTCGTGGTCGGCGTCGGTCGTGATGTTCCGGGTGCCGTCCTTGAACCCCATCAGGTTGCGGGGCGTGCTCTGGTCCGGCCCCGCCGATGCCCGACCGAAACCGAGCACGGTCCAGCGGACGGTCGCGGTGCCACGGGCCATCCGCGCCAGGTCGCGCACCGCGTGGTACGCCACCTGGGGGTCGTCGGCGCAGGCCTGCAGCGACAGGTCGCCGCCGGTCAGGCCCCGCTGCAGGTTGTCGCTCGGCAGCGTCGGGATGTCGGCGAGCGACGCCGGACGCCGGTCGGCCAGCCCGAAGCGCTCGTCGAAGACGCCCGGGCCGAGCCCCACCGTGACGGTCAGGGACGCCGGACCGAGGTCGAGCGCCTCGCCCGTGTCGGCACCGACCCCGTTGCCGTGGGCGGGTTCGACGCTGCCGACGGTCTTGCCGGCCTGCAGCTGGGCGATCGCGGCCGACCAGCGGGCCAGGAGCACCTGCAGCTCGGTCGTCACGGTCGTCGACAGGTCGAACGTCATGTAGACGCAGTGCCGCTGCGGCGTCGTGCGGATCCCGCCCTGTGGCTGCCGTGCCGCGGTGGCGTAGAACGGGTGGCTCGTGGACAGGTCGATCGACTCGTCGCCGTTCGTCGCCGCCGTGAACGGGTTCACCCCGGTCGCCGCGGTGGCGCCGCCGATGCCCGCGGCCGCGCCGACCCCGGCACCGGCCACGGCCAGGCCGGCGCCGAACAGTCCGCGGCGCGAGACGTTCGCCCGGGGTCCCTCGTCCGGCTCGGTCACGCGGTCGCGACCTTCTCGGCCAGGCGGGACAGCGGGTCCTGCAGCGCCTGGATCTGCTGCGAGATCGTGTTCGCGTCGGACTTCTTGGTGGCGGCGTCCCAGCTGGCGAAGCCGCCCAGGTCGTCGGCGTCGCGGTAGCCGTCCATCAGCGTGTTCGTGGCGTCGAACTCCTTGGCGATCTGCTTCGTCAGGGTCGGGTCGAGCTTGGTCAGCCCCGGCTTGAGGTACGCGAAGGCCTGACGGGCACCCTCGACGTTGGCGGCGAGGTCGACCAGGTCGATGTGGCTGTACGCCTCTTCCTCGCCGGTGATCTTGTTCGACTGCACCTCTTCGAGCAGTCCGGCGGCACCGTTGGCCAGGTCCTCCGGCTTGTAGTCGAGCGTCGGCACGAGCTTCGCGAGCAGCTGGACGTCCTCGGTCAGGTCCGCGGCGGTCTGCTTCGTCGACGCGGTGATCTTCCCCGCCTGGAACAGGTCCTTCTCGACGGCGTGGAACCCGCTCCAGCCGACGGCCGGGTCGAGGTTCGAAGCGCGCATGTCGATCAGGTAGTCGAGGTTGCCCGCGTTGTCGGTGGCCTTGAAGCCCTTCTTGACGAAGCCGTCGACGTCGCTCTCGACGTGCTCGTAGAACGGACGGGCGTTCGCGTAGTCGGTCTTCGCCGCGTCGAGGTCGCCGGCGTCGACGTGCTTCTGCAGCTGCTCGACCGCGGCGACCATGTCGGTCACCTGGCCGTCGACGTAGGTCGCGTAGCCCTTCGTCCCGTCACGGAGCAGCGTCGAGGCGCTGCTGTTCGCGGTGGACGCGGCCTTGCCGGTGACGGTGAAGTCCGTCAGTTCGGTCTCGGCACCGGGGCAGTACACCTGGTACTTCCCGCCGGTCAGCGTGGCGGTGAACCGGACGGGGTCGAGGCCGGGTGCCAGGTTCTCCTTCTCGCCGAGGATCCGCTGGTCCTGCAGCAGCTCGACCTCGGTGATCGCGGTCGACGACTCGTTCTTCACCGTGAAGGTGACGGGGCCCGCGGGGACCTTCGTCGCGGACACCGCGCAGGCGTCCTGCCCGTCGTTGGTGAGCGTGACGGTGACGCGGGAGACCTTCGCGTCGGTGCCGGAGCCGCCGGTCTCGGCGGACCCGCCGGAGCATCCGGAGAGTGCGAGGGCGGTGACGACGCCGAGGGCGCCCAGGGTGATCAGGGGTCGGACGGGCTTACCGAAGGACATGGTCGGTGCTCCTTGCAGGGTCCGCGGCCGGAGGGCCACGAGCGGGGACGGGTTCGGGGGTGCGGGTCGTGGGGAGCCGCCGACGACGGCGGTCACGCAGCGCCAGCAGCGCCTGTGCGGCGGCCGCGGTGCCGAGGGCGATCGGCAGCCAGGCCTTCCAGAGCAGCAGGTCGGCTGACCGGGCGTCGGCCGCGGCCACCGAGGCGGCCGACCGCTCGACGCGGGCGTCGGGGACGGACCAGACGGTGCGGTCCAGGGTCGTGGTGCGTGCGGACGGGAGGCCCCCACCGCTCAGCGTCAGCACGTCGCGTTCGTCGCGGGTGGCGTCCAGGACCCCACCCCGGACCGTCCACAGGGTCACGGTGTCGCGGACGGCCCAGCGGGCCGCGAACGGGCCGGGGTTCGTCGACGGGGAGACCCCGACGGGCAGTCGGCCGAACAGTGTGACGAGGTCGTCGAGGGTCAGCCTCGACGGACGGTCAGCACCACTCCCCTGCGCACCGGTTCCGTCCTGCACGACGCGCCACCGGTCGGCGGCCACGCCCGCGCGGGTGACGCGGCGGTGGGCCGACGTCGGCAGGGCGAGTCGGGCCTCCTGGCCGGTTCCGGTGCCGGCCACACGGAGGACGCCGGACGCACCGTCGACGCTGGCCGAGACGGAGCTGGCGTCGCCGCTGACCGCGGTGGTGCGGGGCAGGTCGACACCGCCGGTCGGCACGGCGATCGCGAGCGCCGCTGCCGCCACGGCGAGGGTGCCGGCGACGACGGCGCGCACCCGGGGCACACGGTCCGGCGACGGACGCCAGGCGCGCGGCCACAGGGTCAGGGCCAGTACCGGGACGACGTAGAGGACCCAGCCGAGCACCTCGATGACCCGTGGGTCCGGCGGGATGCCGAGCACGCCGGTGACCAGGGCGCCCTGCACGGAACCGTTCGGGGCGAGCCACGACAGGTCGACGGTGCGCTGCTGGCCGATGACGATCCAGCCGGCCTCGTGCGCGCGGCGGAGGACGGTCAGCACCAGGCCGCCGGCGACGAAGACCAGGAAGACCCCGGTGCCGGTGAAGAACCGCGACAGGTTGAGGCGGACGCCACCGGTGTAGATGCCGAAGCCGACGACGACCGCGGCGGCGATGCCGATCACGGCGCCGAGCGCGGCGAGGCCGGTGTCCGACGACGCCTGGAACGTGGCGAGGAGGAACACCGAGGTCTCGAAGCCCTCCTTCAGGACGGCGAGGAACGCCATGCCGGCGAGCGCCCAGGCGGTGCCGCGGCCGAGCGCGGCGGTCGCACTCGCTTCGAGGTCGGCGGTCAGGGTGCGCGCGTGCGTGCGCATCCAGACGATCATGCCCGTGACGAAGACGACGGCGACGATGCCGATGACCGCCTCCATGCCCTCCTGCTGCGCCTGCGGCAGCGCCTGCTCGACGGCCTGCAGCCCGAAGCCGACGGCGATGCTGAGCAGCACCGCGAGCCCGACGCCCGACCACATCGGGGCGAGCGGGACGCGGTTGCGACGCAGGAACGCGGCGATGATGCCGACGATGAGCGTGGCTTCGAGGCCTTCACGGAGACCGATGACGAGAGTGGCGAGCATGACGAAGGTGAGGCTAACCTAACCGCCGAACGGCCCGCCAGTCGTGCGACGTGATGTTTGATGGTTCTCATGAACCTGCTGTCCGTCGACGGCCTGGCGTCGGTCACGAACGTGCTCGACCTCGCCGGGGTCTTCGCGTCCGCCCTGCTCGGCGGCTCCATCGCCCGCGCGATGGACTTCGACCTGTTCGGGTTCCTGGTCGTCGGGTTCGTCTCCGGACTCGGTGGCGGGATGCTCCGCGACACCCTGCTGCAGAACGGGCCGCCCGTCGCACTGGTCGACCCGCTGTACGTGCCGGTCGCCGTCGCCGGGGCGCTCATCGCGTTCCTCGTGTCGTTCTCCGAGATCACCTGGGACCGCCTGTTCACCGTGCTCGACGCCGCCGTGATCGGGTTCTGGGCGGTCGTCGGCGTGCAGCGGACCTACGACGCCGGCCTCGACTGGCCCGCCGCGATCATCATGGGGACCATCACGGCGGTCGGTGGCGGGGCCATGCGCGACCTGCTGCTGCGACGGGTGCCGGCGGTCTTCGGCGGGAACGCGCTGTACGCCACCGTGGCCGTCGCCGCGTCGGCCACGATGGTGATCGCCTCGGCCCTCGGGTCGCCCTCGATCGGCATCCTGCTCGCGATCACCCTGTCGCTCGGGCTCCGCTGGGGCGCGGTCCGCCGCGGCTGGGGCCTGCCGAACGGTCGTGACTGGCAGCCGAAGTCGACCCTGGGTTCGCTGCTCCGGCGCGGTCGGAGCCTGCGACCGGACGCGCTCCGACTGCTCCGTCGACCGGGGCGTCGGACCGGTGCCGGCAGCGTCCGGGAAGATCATGAGGACTGAGGGGCTGTCATCCGCGGCTCCGCGACGGTACGATCAGTACCGCCGGGTATCGTCCTGGTGGTTCTGCCGGTGCGATCCCGGTGAACGCTGTCCGCACAGCACCGACGCGACCCGAACGCGGCGGTTCCGAGCAGACGTGGGGATGGGGGCTTCGCTGATGCCGCGCGGGATCAGACGCGCGGCGCGGCAGGTCTCCTCCACGATGCTCTCCCCGACGACCACCAGCACAGGTCGGAGCACCAACCGATGAGCGACGACGCTTCCCCCGCCCAGCGCATCCCGCGCGCCGAGGTCCGAGAGCGCCTGCTCGCCGCCGGTGCGGCCGTCTTCGCCGAACAGGGGGTCCACGGCGCCCGGCTCGACGAGGTCGCTGCGCGCGCCGGGTTCAGCAAGGGTGCGGTCTACTCGAACTTCTCGTCGAAGGAAGACCTGCTCGGACAGGTCATGCAGCGGTCCACCAACGTGGTGCTCGGCTCCCTGCGGCAACTCGTGCACGCCGACATCGACTCCGTCGACGTCGGGAACGTCCTGCGCGTCGCGTTCGGTCAGAACGACCAGAGCGAACAGTTCGCGCTGCTGTCGACGTTCCGCGGGTACGCCGTCCGGCACCCGGAGTTCCTGCCCGAGTTCATCCGGCAGCGCCGGGTGCTGCAGGACGGCGTGCTCGAACTGGTGCGGCTGTGGCTCGGTGGCCACCCCGAGGTCGACGTGGGCATGACGCCGGAGGAGCTCGCGAACGTGCTCATCGCGGCGAACGTCGGCCTGGTGTTCGACGCGCCGGCGCTGCCGGGGGTCAACCCGGGCGAGCTGGTCGCGACCCTGCTCGAGGCGGTCATCCGCCGGCGCTGACGCTGCCGCGGCCCGCGGGCGGGCGTGGCGGTCGGGCGCGGCGGTCGGGCGCGGCGGTCGGGGCTTCGCACCGTGCGAGGTTCGCAACCCCGTGCCCACTCGACCGCCCCGTGCACGCCCACAGCCCCGCACCGAGCCACCAACCACGCACCACCCGACCAACCCCGCACCGTGCAACATCCGCCGAGCCATCGCCCAACGGAGCCCGCACCGTGCGAGGCTGGCACCACGCGCCCGCGCCGGCGTCAGGCCGTGCGACGATCCCGACGGCGGGGCTTCGGCCCGTCGTGGGACCAGGCCGAGGACGGCAACAGGCTCGGCGGCAGCAGCCGCGACCGCACGACGCGCACGCTCGGCACCGACTCGTCGAGGGCGACACGGGCCTGTCGGACGTGGCTGCCCAGCGCCGCACCGTCCGCCGATGCGGCCCCGTCGGCGGCGAAGCGCTCACGGTCGACCGCGTCGACGGCGGCCTCCAGGTGCGGCACGACCGACGCGGGCAGTCCGGGCCGCAGGCGTCCGAGCACGGCTCGGGCAGTCCGGGCCACGGCGGCGGCGTCACCCGGCGGCGCGAGGCCCGGGGCGTACCCGTGGTCGGCGACGTCGTCGAGCAGTTCCCGCCACGCCTGCACGGCAGGTGACCGACCGGCGGCGATCGCCGACAGCCGGGAGCGGCGACGAACGGCACGCACGAAGCCCGGGGCGACCAGGACCGCGAGCACGAGCAACAGGCCCACCAGCAGACCGACGGGGCCACCGCCGCCGCCGGTGCTGGACGCACCCGCAGCACCCGGAACCGGGGACTCCGACGGAGTCGACGACGCCGACTCTTCCGCCGGGGTGGTCTGCTCGGGCGCCGGCAGCGGGGTCTCCGGCGCCGCTGCCGTCGGGGAGGCCGAGGGTTCTTCGGACGGAGCGGCCTCGTCGGAGTCGGGCGTCGGCTCGAACGCGACCCAGCCGGCGCCCTTGATGTACAGCTCGGGCCACGAGTGCAGCTGCCGGTTCGACACCGCGTACTCGCCGTCGGGCTGCGGCGACCCGGCCCGGTACCCCACCGCGATGCGCGAGGGGATGCCGAGCGTCCGGGCCATCACGGCCATCGCGGACGAGAAGTGCACGCAGTACCCGTCGCGGACGCGCAGGAACGTCGAGACGACGTCCATGCTGTCACCGTCGTAGCCCTGCTCCACCGGAGCGGTCTCGGAGTACGTGAACAGGTCGCTGCGGAACCACTGCTCGAGCGCCCGTGCCCGGCCGTAGTCGTCGGTCGCGGCTGCGGCGACACGGGTGGCGGTGGACGAGATGTTCGCCGGCAGGTCGTCGGGCAGGGCGAGGTCGGTGCGGAGCTGCTCGCGGCTGGGCTTCCGGAAGCCACGGCCGTCGGAGCGCGCGAGCACCCCCGAGGCGGCGACCGCGTCGAGGTAGTCGTTGGCGAAGGTCGAGGCGCCGTACGCCTCGTACATCGCACCCCGGGCCGTCGCGGCGCCGGTCGACCGGACGGTGCTCGAGTTCCCCATCCAGCGCCACTGCGACAGGTCGAGGTTGGTGGACTGCGACTCGATCGAGACCGCACCTGACGGCACCGGCAGGTAGGTGCTCGACAGCCCGGTGATCCGGACCGTCACGTCGCCGCGGCTCGCCAGACGCGGGTTGACGCCCTCGGCCCACTGCTGTTCGTCGGCGGTGTCGGCTTCGGCCGCGTTCGTCACGGTCGGCACCCAGTCCCCCGTGCCGAACTCGTCCAGGTCGGCGAGCTTGAGGTACTCGGGCTGCCCGTCCGACGAGCGGTACCGGAAGACCTCGAGCTCGCTCGGGCGGCGCAGGTCGTTGCCGAGTTCGAGCAGGGTGCCGGGCCGTCCGGGCTGGATCGGGGACTGGATCGCACCGGTGACGCCGGAGAGCCAGCTGGCGTTGAGCGGCACGATCGTCGGCAGTCCGATGGCGACGACGAGCCCGATGGCACCGACGACGGCGGCGGGCAGTGCGCGCTGCACGGGGCGCACCGACAACCACAGCAGGGCGAGGAACGCCACCGACGTGGCGATGACGAGCGGGGTGCCGGCGGGCTGGCCGGTGATGACGCCCGGCACGATCAGGATCACCAGGGCCGGGGCCGCGGCGAGCGACGGGATCCGCGCGATGGCGGCGAGGAACAGTGCGACCGCCGCCACCCACCCGATCGACGCCGTGACCACGAGCCGGATCGCGTCGGTCTGTGGCAGGGGTGCCGGGTTGAGGCGGATCGCGGCGAGCGTCTGCCCGAGGGCCCCGTCGGCGTCGAGCCACCCGAGCGGCTGGATGTCGTTGACCAGGGCGGCGGCGCACGAGCAGGCGATGACCGTGCCGACCAGGACGACGAAGCGGATGCCGGGCGTCTGCCGGCGCACCGCGAGCATCACCGCGACGAGCACGGCGACGACGACGACACCGGACACCCACCAGGCGATGCCCTGCACGAGCGGCCGGATGGCGAGGGCGGCGAGGAGCACGGGCACCGGCGCGAGGGCGACGACCCAGGCGCTCGGGACGTCACGCAGGTCGTCCCGCTCCAGGATCTCGCGCACGTCCACGCGGCCACGCACCGGTGCGGTCGCCCCGGTCACCGCGCTGCTCCGGACGGAGTCGCACCGGCGACCGGCACCACGAGGGTCCACCAGCCACCGCGGTCGAGGATGCCCCGGACGGCAGGGTCCGGCGGCACGATGGTCGCCAGGATGCCGCGGCTCGACCCACTCGTCGCACTGACGAGCTCGGCGGCTTCCTCCGCGGTGCAGGTACCGGTCACGACGGCGGTCATCCCGTGCACGTCTCGGCCGCGGACCTCGGGCAGGACGTCGGTCACCTGTCGCGCATCGGAGCGGAGCCGGACGTCGGCGAGCCCGACGAGCACGTCGGTGAGCCCGCCGACGTCGCCCGCGTGCCGGGTCGCGCCTTCGGGGCCGTCGAACACGAGCACGACGCGGGAGGTCCGGGCGGCGAGCGCGCGGGCGACACTGGCGGCCACCACCACGGCGTGCTCGAAGGCCTGGTCGCCGCCCAGGTCGGAGAGCTCGGCGAGGTCTTCCCGACCGAGGCGCTGGTAGGACTCGCGCCGGACGTCGAGCGCGATCACGGCCTCGGGCGGCTGGGCCTGCGTGGTCTGGCGGACGTGGAGTTCCCCGCGGCGCGCACTCTGGGCCCAGTGCACCCGGCGGATCGGGTCACCCGGTCGGTACGGACGGAGTTCGCTGTCGTCGGCCGAACCGCCCTGTCCGACCCGGCCCTCGTCGGCGGAGACGGCACCGGCGAGCGCTCCGGCGTCGATCGCCCCGAGCGGCGCCGAGGCCGGCACGACGACGATCTCTTCGGCCGCGACGACGGGACGGTCGATCCGGAGCAGGCCGAAGGGGTCCTCGACCCGGATCGTGACGGGCCCGACCAGCGAGCGGCCGCGGTGCATCGCGAGCGCTTCGACGTCGAGCACCGCCGGCGGCAGGCCAGGTCCGACCTCGGCGTAGGTCTCCGCCTCGGCCAAGCTGGCGAAGGCGTCCTCGAGCTGTTCGCGGACGAGCAGCGTCGCCCGCGGGCCGAACGGCAGGCTGGTGCCGCCCAGGGTGATGCGTTCGCGGTAGACCTCGCCCACCTGCACGATCGCCCGGGCGGTGCTGCGGCTGCCTCGCAGCGGGGTCGCGACCACGAACGCCATGACGATGCCGAGCACGACGAGCACGAGCAGCAGGAGCCCTGCCGTGACCGCGACGCTCGTGGAGCCGACCAGGCCGCCGCCGACCAGGCCGATGCCGACCGCGATGACCGTCCAGCCGCGGACCGTCGGACGCGGGAACGGGGTCCGGCGTGCCAACGAGAGCCCGCGGCGACCGAACCGGGCGGCCGTGGACCGCGCGGCACCGACGCGTCGCAGCAGCGACGGCGGTGCCGGTGGACGCGCCATCAGGAGCGGACGGGGGTGGCCGTGAACGGGATGGCGGTGTCCGAGACGATGCGGACGACGATCTCGCGCACGGTGTCCTCGCCGGTGCCGCCGAGCCCCCGGGCGACCGGCACGAGCCGGTGTGCGAGGACGATCGGGGCGAGCGCTGCGACGTCGTCGGGGGTGACGAACGGCCGGCCGGCCAACGCAGCGTGTGCACGCGCGGCCTGCGCGAGGTGCAGCGTCGCACGGGGGCTCGCACCGAGCACCAGGTCGGGGTGCGTGCGCGTCGACCGGACGATCGCGATGATGTACGCCTCGACGTCGGGGGCGATGTGCACGTGGGCCACGGTCTCGATGATCTGCCGCAGGGTGGTGACGTCGACGATCGGCCGCAGGCGCGACAGCGGGTCGCTGCCGCCGCGGTTCGCGAGCATCTGCCGTTCGGCGTCGACGCTCGGGTAGCCCATCGCGATGCGCGCCATGAAGCGGTCGCGCTGGGCTTCGGGCAACGGGTACGTGCCCTCCATGTCGATGGGGTTCTGCGTCGCGACGATCATGAACGGACGGTCCAGCTGCCGCGTCACGCCGTCGACGGTGACCTGTGACTCGGCCATCGCCTCGAGCAGGGCCGACTGGGTCTTCGGGCTGGTGCGGTTGATCTCGTCGCCGATGACGACGTTCGCGAACACCGGGCCGGGCGAGAACCGGAAGGTGCCGGACGACTGGTCGAAGATGTTCACGCCCGTGACGTCGGACGGCAGCATGTCCGACGTGAACTGGATGCGGTTCACCGACCCGCCAACCGAGGCGCCGAGCGCCTTGGCGAGCACGGTCTTGCCGACCCCGGGGACGTCCTCGACGAGCAGGTGCCCCTCGGCGAGCATCACCGTCAGGGCTGTTCGGATGGCTTCCGTCTTGCCGTCGATCACCGTGGCGACGGAGGCCACGATGTCGTCGCCCACCGATCGCACGTGTTCGAGCGGGAAGGCGGGGTCGGTCGGTTCCGGCACGCAGGGCTCCATCGTCACAGGACAGGTGTCGTGCATGCTACCCCGGCCCGGTGACAGCACCCGGCACGGGTGCACCGACTGGTCGTTCCGCGCACCGGTGGCCGATCCGCGCAGGGTGCGGCCGGGAGGCACTGCGCACCACGAGCGGATCCGTCACCCCGTGCGCGGAACGGCTCACGGGCCTCCAGGCGGTGTGCGGGTCGGCCGCCGGAGGGTCAGGCCCGGTGCGGCAGTGCCGCGTCCGCGGCGCGCAGCACGCGCGCGGCGACCGCGACGCCGTCTTCGCGCCCGAGCTCGGTGTCCTCGTGCTCGATGTTCACCCACATGTCCGGGTCGATCGCGCGCAGGGCCTCGAGGAACGTCGTCCAGTACGCCTCGTCGTGGCCCTTGCCGAGCGCGACGAAGTCCCACGCCGACGGCTTCGGCCACTCGTTCGCCCACTCGTCGCCGCCCAGGTTCGTGCGTGGCTCGTCGGTCGACAACCGGCGGAACGAGTTGTCGAGCACGCCGTTGATCGCGGCGTGCGGGTTGATCCGGACGTCCTTCGCGGCGGCGTGGAACACCAGCGGGCCGAGGTCGCGGGCGACCGCCACCGGGTCCATGTGCTGCCAGAACAGGTGTGAGGCGTCGAGCTCGACCCCGACGTTGGTCAGGCCGCCGCGTTCGACGAGCTCGCGGATCGTCGCCGGGTTGAACACCAGGTTCTGCGGGTGCAGCTCGAGCGCGACCTTCACGCCGTGCTGCCGGGCCAGGGCGTCGATCTCCTGCCAGAACGGCACCGCGACGCTCCACTGGTGTTCGAGCACGTCGAGCGCGGCCGAGTTCCACGCGTTCACGATCCAGTTCGGCCGCGTCCCGCCCGGCTCCCCCGCCGGAAGCCCGGACATCGTGACGACGCGGTCCTGTCCGAGGCGGGCCGCGAGGCGGATGCTGCGGCGGACGTCCTCGGCGTGGGCGGGACCGATCGCGGGGTCGGGGTGCAACGGGTTGCCGTTGCAGTTGAGGCCGGCGATCGAGACACCCGTCCCCGCGAACTGCGCGAGGAAGGCGTCACGGGCGTCGTCGTCGACCAGGATCGCGTCGAAGTCTGGCACGTGCACCGGGGGCAGGAAGCCGCCGGTGTTCAGCTCGATGCCGGTCAGGCCGTTGGCCGCGATGACCCGGAGTGCGTCGGTGAGGGGGCGGTCGTGCAGGATCGCGTTGTAGAGACCGAGCTTCATGCGCGGACACCCTCCGTGGTCGGGACGACGGCGTCGGCCACGTCGACGGACGCACCCCCGGCCGCGGCGGACCGTGCCACCGCGTCGAGGACCTCCATGTTGTGCACGCCGTCGTCGAACGTGGCGTTCGCGGGCAGGGCGTCGGGTACGTCGCCGGACAGCCCGGCGACCTCGTCGAGGAACGCCCGCGCCTGGTACTCGAACATCTGGTTCTGCCCCCAGCCGACGCCCGGGGCGTCCATCGCCATGCCGCCCGCGACGTAGGGGTGGTCCGGGCCGAGCACGACCTGGCGGTACCCGCCCGTACGCGAGCCGTCGGACTGCAGCGCGAGGCCGATCTCGGAGGCGCGCTCCTGGTCCCACCGGGCGGCCCCGCGCTCGCAGAACACCTCGATGACGAGGCCGTTCGGGTGCCCGGCCGCGACACGGGAGGCCTCGAGCGACCCGACGACCGTGCCGTCACCGAAGCGTGCACTGAACGTGGCGTAGTCGTCGTTCCCGACGGCCGCGGTCGCACCGGTGAGCGGGACCGCCTGCCCCCGCAGGGCGTGTCCGGCGGCCACGGGTCGCTCGGTGATCGACGTGGTGAACGTCCCACCGTTGACGCTCCGGACCGGTCCGGCGAGGAACTCTGCGACGTAGGACAGGTGGGAGCCGACGTCGGCGAGCGCCCCGGACCCGGGCTCCCCCGCGAAGCGCCACGAGAACGGGACGTCGGGCGAGGCGCCGTAGTCGGTCCAGTACCGACCGGAGACGTGCAGGACCCGGCCGAGCGTGCCGTCCTCGACGAGCTCCTTGATGGCCGCGAGCCCGGGAGCGCGACGGTAGGTGAACCCGATCCGCCCGAGGACTCCGCGCTGCTCGGCCTCGGCAGCGGCGGACGCCATGGCGCGGGCGTCGTCGAGCGAGTCGGACAGCGGCTTCTCGCACAGCACGTGCTTGCCGGCGGCGAGCAGCCCCTCGACGATCTCGCGGTGCAGCGTGTTCGCGACGACGACGCTCACCACGTCGATGTCGTCCGCTGCCGCGATGGCCCGCCAGTCGGTGTCGTGCCGCTCGTAGCCGAAGCGCCGTGCGGCCTCGGCGGCGAGGGGCTCGTACACGTCGCCGACCGAGACGAGCCGGACCGGCGGCAGTGTCGAGGTGAAGAGGGAGGGTGCGTTCCGCCACGCAGCCATGTGGGCCTTGCCCGCCATGCCCGCGCCGATGACGGCGACGCCGATGCTGTCGCTCATGTTCTCTCCTTCGAGAAGGTCGCTGGATCCGATTCTGGAACGTTCCAGAACGTGTCGGTAGACTGTAGCCGCACCAGCCCATGTCCTGTCAAGCACCGTGCCGGAAAGGCTCAGCGTGACCCCTCGCCCGCCGACGATCATCGACGTCGCCGCACGCGCGGGCGTCTCGAAGTCCCTGGTGTCGATGGTGCTGCGCGACGACCCCGGGGTCTCCCCCGCCCGCCGCTCCGCGGTGCTCGCCGCCGTCGCGGAGCTCGGCTACCGCCCGAACCGCGCCGCCGCGATCCTCGCCGGCACCCGGACCCGCACCATCGGCGTCATCGTCGACGACTTCCGGAACCCCTGGTACGTCCCGATGCTCGACGGCATCCGCGAGGCCCTCGCCCCGCACGGACTCCGCCTCACCCTCGCCGACACCCGCGCCAACGCCCACCTCGGTTCCTCGCCCTTCGACGACCTGGTCTCCCTGCGGGTCGACGGCGTGGTGCTCGCCGCCGAGGGCTTCCCCGACATCGTCGTCCCCGCGGACACCCCGGTCGTGGTCGCCGGTGCGCGTGAGGACGTCCCAGGCGGACTCGACGTGGTCGCCTCCGACGAAGCCGCCGGCGGACGGCTGGCAGCGGATCACCTGATCGGGCTGGGTCACCGCCGCATCGTCCACGTCACCGGCTCGGGAGGCCCGGCTGCGCTCCGCCGGGACGCCACCGTCGCGCAGCTGGTCGCGTCCGGCATCGAGCCGCTGGTCTCCGGCTCCGGCCCCACCTCGGAAGCCTCCGGCTACGAGGGCACGCGGCTCGCACTCCGGGAGCACCCCGACCTGACCGCGGTGTTCGCCGCGAACGACGTCATGGCGATGGGTGCGATCGCCGCCGTGCAGGAAGCCGGACTCCGCGTGCCGCAGGACGTCTCGGTGATCGGCAACGACGAGACCCCGCTCGCCGCGTCACCCCTGCTGCGCCTGACGACGGTCGACCCGCACAACGACGAGGTCGGGCGCCTGGCGGCTGCGCGGTTGGTGGAGCGGATCGGCGCGGCTGCGGGAGCCCCGGCGGGTCCCATCCGGACGCTCGTGCCGCCGACGCTCGTGGTCCGGTCGACGACGGGGCCGCCGCGCGCCTGATCGCGCTCGAGCCGCGGAACCTGGTTCCGGCGGGGTCGACCGCCGTGCGAGGCGCCCGGGAACGACGAAACCCCGGTCCGATCGGACCGGGGTCTCGTGATGCTGTTCGTACAGTGCGGAGACGGAGGGATTTGAACCCTCGGTCCCCTCAAAGGGGACTCCACCTTAGCAGGGTGGTGCACTCGGCCGGACTATGCGACGTCTCCAAGCACTCTCGCGAGCGCTCCGACCATCATACAGGAGGACCGCGCCAGTCTCGACCCGACGCACGCCCGCGCGTGGCTCGGGCCGGACAGCGCGGTCCCCCGAAGTGGGGACACATCGGGGTTGTCGGGGCGTACCCCACTGCATAGCATCGTCGGGACGCGGCAATCACGTTCCGGGGTTCGTCCCCGTCGTCGCGACACAGCACCCGACGTCGTTCTCCGCGCGGGCCCGGCGCGCCCGATCGCGCGGCGCCCGGCGGGGAGCGGCTTCCCCGGGGGCGCGGCCCACCACCGCGCCCCCGTTCCTGCGCTCGGGGGCAGGCAGCTACCGAGCCGAGACTCGTCCCCGCGGACAGTCCACGGGCGTTGAAGGCCGCAAAGAGTCCGCCCGACCGAGACTCGGGGCCAGCGAGGGCCCGCCCCGCGCCTCAGTACCCGAACGCCTTGGAGCAGGTCTGCTGGTCGGCGGACTGGCCCTCGAGTCCGTCGATGGTCTCGGGCGTCGCCGAGGGGGTGCGGGGCGCAGCGGACGACGGTGCTGCCGGGGTCGCGGGCGTCGCCGGCTTCGGCGCAGCCTCCGGAGACGACGGTGCAGCGGTCGGCTGCGTCGGACCCGTCTGCGTCGGACTCGTCTCCGACCCGATGCCCGTGCTGTCCGCCCCGAGCGAGAACGACTGGTCGGCCTTGATCTTCGCGAACAGCTGGTCGGCCAGGTACGTCGTCGGCTGGACCTTGCCGGCGTAGACCCCGGTGCCGCCCGTGGTGCCCGGGTACTGCACGAAGTTCACCTGCGCCAGCGGCAGGTCCCGCAGCGCCAGGCCCATCTGCACCATCGTCCCGATGTCGTTCAGACTCTGGGACAGCTGCATGTTCGACGCCGCCGCCCGGGCCAGCTTGTACAGGCGGGCGGGCGAACCGAGGGTGTCGTTCGACTTCACGGTGCGGAGCAGCGACGACAGGAACACCTGCTGGCTCGAGATCCGGGCGAGGTCCGACCCATCGCCCACGCTGTGCCGGGTGCGCAGGAACGCCAGGGCATCGTCACCCTGCAGCGTCGAGGTGCCGGCGGGCAGGTTCAGCCCCGTGTACGAGTCGGTGATCGGCTGGGCGACGCAGACCGGCACGCCGCCGATCGCGTTCGACATCTCGATGACGCCCTTGAACGACACCGCCGCCGAGTACTGGATGTCGAGCCCGGTCAGACCCGACACGGTCTGGGTGACGCAGTTCAGGCCGCCCTCGCCGAACGAGGTGTTGATCGGCTGCGCCGCCATCGCCGGGGCGGTGCCCGTGCCGTCGGTCTTCTTGCAGGCCGGGATCGGTGTGACGAGGTCACGCGGGATGCTCACCGCGGTGGCGTTGGTGTGGTCCGCCGAGACGTGCAGCAGGATATTGACGTCGTTGAGGGTCGCGTCGCGCTCCCCGAACGCAGCACTCTGGTCGGGGTCGTTGTCGGTGCCGACGACGAGCATGTTGAACCCGCCCTTGAAGGCGCTGAGGGGCTTGGGACCACCCTTCGCCTGCGGCGCGGGCTGGCCCTGGATCTCCACCCCGTCACCGAGGTCGTCCGTGACCTGCTTCGCCGCGATCGCCGTGACCGAGACCGAGCTCACGAGCGCCACCGCGACGACGGCGGAGACCGTCTTGGCCACGGTCGCGAGGGGGCTCGAGCGCCGGAGACGTCCGTGCCGTGCGATCCCGGACGCTCGGTTCAAGCGGTGGGATCGGTCGCGGACGTCGTTCACGGGCACTCCTGTCGTCGGTGGACACGCCGGGGACGGCAACCGGTCAAGGCTGCCACGACATTTCCTGACGATCCGGTGCGAGGGACACCGGCGATGCTCGGTGAACGGCATCGCGACCAGCGGATCCGCGGCGGTCGGCACGGACCTGAACGGATCCGCAGCCGACGCCGCGTCAGGCCGACACCACCACCCGGAAGCGGTCCGGCAGGGCGATCAGGGCGGTCGAGAGTTCGAGGAGTGCGGCGGCGCAGTCGTCGAGGGCATCGCGGCCGGCGGCGTCCACCGCTCGCTCCACGATCTCGACCCGTCGGCGCCGGTCGACCACGGCGTCGATCCCGTTCGCCAGGGCGACGTCATCGGTGAAGAACATGTCGAGCACGATGCGCTGCGACAGCAACCAGTCGCCGCTCACCGACGATCCGCGGCGCCGCAGGTACCAGGACCCGAGCTCGACGAAGGCACCGGCTTCGGTCCAGCACTCGCGGAGCCAGGCCTTGTCGAACCGGTCCTGGTAGCCGACGGCGCTCGACGGAGGATCGGCGAGCATGGTCTGCGCGATCCGGAGGCGCTCGGTCATCTGGTCGACCGACCAGTGCGAGATCACGACCCCGACGTACCGCTGGACGGTCGCCAGCTGGAGCGATTCGAGGGTCACCAGGGCTTCGCGCACAGGCGTCCGCGACACCCGCATGTCCGATGCCAGGGTGTCGAGCCGCAGCCGCTGCCCACGGCGGTACTCGCCCCGCAGGACGTTGTCGAGCAGGCGCAGGAACACCGCGTCGCGCAGCAGGCTCCGGCGCAGGCCGTGGGGATCGAGGTCGCCGGCCGCGGCGCGCATCGGGGTGTGCTCCATCACCCCAGGGTCACGCACGGGCGAAGCCCCCGGGGAGCGGGCGGCCGCTGTCGTGGATGATCGTCGCCGGTGTCGGACTGTGGAGGAGTGCCATGCAAGCACAGTGACAGCGCTGCGGCGGCGGCGCTAAACACTCTGCATACAGAATGTCAGGCCGCCGCCACCGTGCTCACTTCCGGTCGGACTTCGCATCCCCGGTGAGCACCGAGAGCGGTTGGGTGACGTCCTCCAGCCCCTTCCGCGCGGCGTCGACCCCGAAGATCAGGGCCACCACGCCGCCGCCGATCATCACCGCGGATCCGAGCAGGTACCCCCAGAACAGCGGCTCCCGCGACGACCCGTCCCCGATGAAGGCACCGTAGATGGCCGGGGCGACCGCACCGAAGATCTGCGCCAGCGCGAAGAAGTACGAGATGGCCTGCGACCGCAGCTCGAGCGGGAAGATCTCGCTGACCGTCAGGTACGCACTCGACGCACCGGCCGAGGCGAAGAAGAACGAGACGCACCAGAACGCGACCTGCACCGTGGCCGAGATCGCGTCGGCCCGGAACAGGAACGCCGACGTGGCGAGCACGAGCCCGGACACCAGGTACGTCAGGAAGATCATCTGGCGACGACCCCAGGTGTCGAAGAAGCGCCCGAGGATGATCGGCCCGAGCAGGTTGCCGATCGCGAACGGGAAGAAGTACACCGCCGTCTCCGCTGTCTTCAGGCCGAAGAAGTTCGTCAGCACGAGCGCGTAGGTGAAGAAGATCGCGTTGTACAGGAACGCCTGCGTGATCATCATCGTCGCGCCGACGAGCGTCCGCGTCGGGTACTGCTTCAGCAGCACGCGCGCGATGGTCAGGAACCCGACGCGGTCGGTCGGTGTGACCGTCATCGCCTTCGACTGGTCGACCTCGGGCAGCGGCTTGCCGGTCGCCTGCTCCACCGACGCCTCGATGCGGGAGACGGTGGCCTCGGCTTCTTCCTGACGTCCGTGCGTCATCAGCCACCGCGGACTCTCCGGGATGTGCCGGCGCAGGAAGATGATCGCGATGCCGAGCACCGGGCCGAGGAAGAACCCGATGCGCCAGCCGATGTCCTCGGCGAAGTACGACGTGTCGAGCAGGTAGATGTTCGCGAACGCGCCGAGTGCCGCGCCGCCCCAGTAGGTGCCGTTGATGGCGATGTCGACGTGCCCGCGGTACTTCGCCGGGATGAGCTCGTCGATCGCGGAGTTGATCGCCGCGTACTCGCCGCCGATGCCCAGCCCCGCGACGAACCGGAAGGCCGCCAGGAACCAGAAGTCCTGCGCGAGGCCCGCGATGCCGGAACCGATCAGGTAGATGGCCAGCGTCAGGATGAACAGCTTGCGGCGGCCCAGCCGGTCGGACATCCGCCCGAACACCAGGGCGCCGACGACCTGCCCGACCAGGTAGATCGTGCCGAGCAACGTCACCTGTTGCGTCGACAGGTTCAGGTCGGCCTGGAACCCGGCGTTCGAGACGATCTGGATCTCGAGACCGTCGAGGATCCAGGACACGCCGAGTCCGACGACGACGCTCCAGTGGAACCGGGTCCACGGCAAGCGGTCCATCCTGGCGGGCACCAGGCTCTTGATGGTTGCGTTCGCGCTGCTCACGAAAGGGGACCGTACGCCGAGATCGCCGATGTGGTTCAGATGCGGTACGAGCAACCGGGGGCGGAGCCGGATCCCCCTACTTCGAATCCGGCTCCGTCGCCGGGATCTCAATGATCGCAAGTGCGATGGAAACCCACAAGCGGACGGACGGGAGGCCCGTGGCGGGGCCCGCCACGGGCCTCCCGTCCGACAAGGCGTAACGTCCAGAACGTGACCCGACCTGACATCCGCACGGTCGGCGAGCTCCGCACCTCTGGTCACGTCCAGAAGACGGTCCGCGCCGAGATCCGCGACAACCTGCTCACCGCCCTGCGCCAGGGCACCGATCCGTGGCCCGGCCTGCACGGCTTCGAGACCACCGTCATCCCCCAGCTCGAACGCGCCCTGATCGCCGGGCACGACGTCGTCCTGCTCGGCGAGCGCGGCCAGGGCAAGACCCGCCTGCTCCGCACCCTGCAGGGCCTGCTCGACGAGTGGACGCCGGTCATCACCGGCTCCGAGCTCGGCGAGCACCCGTACGAACCGATCACGACGGCGAGCATCCGACGTGCCGACGAGCTCGGTGACGCCCTGCCGATCAGCTGGCGGCACCGCGACGACCGCTACGTCGAGAAGCTCGCGACGCCGGACACGAGCGTCGCCGACCTGATCGGCGACGTCGACCCGATGAAGGTCGCCGAGGGTCGCAGCCTGGGCGACCCGGAGACCATCCACTTCGGGCTGGTCCCGCGCGGCCACCGCGGCATCGTCGCGATCAACGAACTGCCCGACCTGGCCGAACGCATCCAGGTCGCGATGCTCAACGTGATGGAGGAACGCGACGTCCAGATCCGCGGCTACGTGCTGCGGCTGCCGCTCGACGTGCTCGTCGTGGCGAGTGCGAACCCCGAGGACTACACGAACCGCGGCCGGATCATCACGCCGCTGAAGGACCGCTTCGGCGCCGAGATCCGCACGCACTACCCGATCGAGCTCGACGACGAGATCGCCGTCATCCGGCAGGAGGCGCAGCTGACGGCCGAGGTGCCCGACGCGCTGATCGAGATCCTCGCCCGCTTCACCCGGGCGCTCCGTTCGTCGAGCGCCGTCG
This sequence comes from Curtobacterium sp. MEB011, assembly GCF_030209655.1. Classification (NCBI taxonomy): domain Bacteria; kingdom Bacillati; phylum Actinomycetota; class Actinomycetes; order Micrococcales; family Microbacteriaceae; genus Curtobacterium; species Curtobacterium sp. MEB011. The sequence goes on from NZ_JARVRN010000003.1 coordinate 102,027, forward strand.
ACCAGCGCAGCGGCGTGAGCGCCCGGTTCGCGATCGCGGGTGCCGAGACGGTGTCCGCCGCCGCCGTGCACCGCGCAGCACGCCAGGGCGAGGACGAGGCGGTCGCCCGCCCGATCGACCTCGAGACCGCGGTGGACGTCCTCGGCGGCAAGATCGAGTTCGAGAACGGCGAAGAGGACCGGGCCGACGAGGTCCTCGAGCACCTGCTCCGCACCGCGACCGCCGAGACCGTGCGCTCCCGGTTCAGGGGTCTCGACTTCGCGGTGCTCGTGGACGCGCTCGACGGCGGCACGATGGTCACCACGGGCGAGCAGGTCAGCGCCAGGGCGTTCCTCGAAGGCCTGCCGTCGATCGGCGAGTCCGACCTGTACGACCAGGTGTGCGACCGGATGGGTGCCACGAACGACGGCGAACGCGCCGGCGCGATCGAGCTCGCCCTCGAGGGCCTGTTCCTGGCCCGGCGCATCAGCAAGGAGTCCGGCGGGGGCGAAGCCGTCTATGGCTAGGCAGAACCGACGCCTGACGCGCGACACCCGCTACGGGGCCTACACCGACGGGCCGGACCCGCTCGCGGCCCCGGTCGACCTGGCCGAGGCACTCGACGCCATCGGGCAGGACGTGATGGGCGGCACGTCGCCCGAGCGCGCGATGCGGGAGTTCCTGCGACGCGGTGGCCGGACGCAGCGCGGCCTCGACGACCTGGCCCGCCGGGTGGCCGAGCGGCGCCGTGAACTGACGAGCCGGAACAACCTCGACGGCACCCTGCAGCAGGTCCGCGAACTGCTCGACCAGGCGCTCCGTGCCGAACGCGGCGAACTCGCCCGCAACGTCGACCTCGACGACGGCGACCGGGCGCTGGCCGAACTGCAGCTCGACAGCCTGTCGCCCTCCCCCGCCGCCGCGGTGCAGGAGCTCAGCGGCTACGACTGGACGAGCCCCGAGGCCCGGCAGAAGTACGACGAGATCAAGGACCTGCTCGGCCGCGAGGTGCTCGACCAGCGCTTCGCCGGCATGAAGCAGGCGCTCGAGGGCGCCACCGACCAGGACCGGGCCGCGGTCAGCGCGATGATGCAGGACCTCAACGCCCTGCTCGAGGCGCACGCCCGCGGTGAGGACACCCGGCAGCAGTTCGACGACTTCATGGACCAGCACGGCGAGTACTTCCCGTCGGACCCCGCGAACGTCGACGAGCTGCTCGACGACCTGGCAGCCCGCGCGGCCGCAGCGCAGCGCATGCGGAACTCGATGACCCAGGAGCAGCGGGACGAACTCGACTCCCTCGCCCAGCAGGCGTTCGGCTCCCCGGACCTGATGGGGCAGCTGTCCCAGCTCGACGGGAACCTGCGGTCCCTGCGGCCCGGCGAGGACTGGGGCGGGTCGGAGCGCATGGACGGCGAGCAGGGCCTCGGGCTCGGCGACGGCACCGGGGTGTTCCAGGACATCGCAGACCTCGACGCGCTCGCCGACCAGCTCGCCCAGTCCGGCCCCGGCTCGGAACTCGACGACCTGGACCTCGACGCGCTGTCCCGGCAGCTGGGCGACGAAGCGGCGGTCGACGCGAAGACCCTGCAGCGGCTCGAACAGGCGCTCCGGAACTCGGGGGCGATGCGCCGCGGTGCCGACGGGCAGCTCCGGCTGACCCCGAAGGCGATGCGGCAGCTCGGCAAGAGCCTGCTCAAGGACGTCGCCCAGCGGATGTCCGGTCGCCAGGGCGCCAGGGACCTCCGTCGCTCGGGCGCCGCGGGTGAACTGTCAGGGGCGTCACGGCAGTGGGCGTTCGGCGACACCGAGCCGTGGGACATCCCCCGCACGATCACGAACGCCGTGGTGCGGACGGCGGCCAGCGGCCGGCAGGGAGCCGGCGTGCACCTGAGCATCGACGACGTCGAGGTGCAGGAGACCGAGGCCCGCACCCAGGCCTGCGTCGCGCTGCTCGTCGACACGTCGTTCTCGATGGCGATGGAGGACCGCTGGGTCCCGATGAAGCGCACGGCCCTGGCGCTCCACACCCTGGTGTCGACCCGGTTCCGCGGCGACGACCTGCAGCTCATCGCCTTCGGTCGCGAGGCCGAGGTGATGGACGTCGAACAGCTCGTCGGTCTCGACGCGATGTGGGACAAGGGCACGAACCTGCACCACGCCCTGCTGCTCGCCAACCGGCACTTCCGCAAGCACCCCACGGCCCAACCGGTGCTCCTCATCGTCACGGACGGCGAGCCGACCTCGCACCTCGAGCCGAACGGGCAGGTCTGGTTCGACTACCCGCCCGACCCGGTGACGATCGCGCTGACCGTCCGGGAGCTCGAGAACGCCGGACGCCTCGGCGCCCAGACGACGTTCTTCCGGCTCGGCGAGGACCCGGGGCTCGCCCGGTTCATCGACGCGATGGCGAAGCGGGTGGACGGCAGCGTCGTGGCGCCGGAGAACGACGACCTCGGGGTCGCCGTGGTCGGCTCGTACCTCGGCTCGCGTCGCGGGGCCGGCGGCGCGCTCTTCCGCGACGACTGGGGGCTCTGAAGCCAGCCACGGACAGCCGGGAGGCCCGTGGCGAGACCGCCACGGGCCTCCAGTCCGTACCTGGGTACGTCTAGAACAGCGGCCAGGGCACGGCGGGGCCGTGACCGGGCGGCGGCGGGAAGATCCCGACGGCGCGCAGGGCCGCGCAGCGCGCCCGGAGCGTGTCGATCTCCTCGTCCGTCAGGTGCTCGGCGAGCTCGTCGCCGAGACCGCCGCGCAGGGCTTCGGACACGCGGTCGAGGCCCTCGAGCTCGTCGGGCCCGAGGGGCTCGCCGATCCAGCCCCACAGGACCGTCCGGAGCTTGTGCTCGACGTGGAAGGTGAGCCCGTGGTCCACGCCGAAGCGGTGGCCGTCGGGCATCGCGAGCACGTGCCCGCCCTTGCGGTCGGCGTTGTTCACGACGACGTCGAAGACGGCCATCCGGCGCAGGGCCTCGGAGTCCTCGTGCACGAGCGTGACGGGCTGGTCGCGCTCGTCGATGGCCTCGAGCACGGGCAGCCAGGGCGAACCGTCCGCCTCGGCGAGTTCGGGTGCCACCAGGTCGACGGCGTCCTGCTCGGGGTCGACGTCCTGCCAGCGCTGCACCATGCCGGGGCCGAACGGACCGTCGCCCATCCACGTGGGCGGGACGACGCCCCAGCCGAACGCCTCGGAGACCAGGTGTGCGGCGATCTCGCGGCCGGCGAGCGTGCCGTCCGGGAAGTCCCACAGCGGGCGCTCGCCCTCGATGGGCTTGTAGACGACGGTCGCGCCGTCGAGGTCGGCGAGGAAGGTGGCGTTGGACGCCTCACGGATGCGCGCCCGGACGGAGAGCGATCCGTCGCTCATGCGTCGCCGGGCGGACGACCGGCGGCGACGACCTCACGCGTGCGCTCGACGAATGCCCGGGCGGTGCCGACCGGGATCTTCACCTGGAACAGCTCGGCGGGTTCGGGGATCTCCACGACGGCCTCGATCTCGACGCCGTCTTCGCTCTCCTCGGACACGATCTCGACCTCGTCGTCGATCGGGTACGCCTCGATGACGACCTGGGCGGTGGACGGGTCGAAGCCCAAGCTCAGCGCTCCGGCGCGGAACTCGGCCTCGACCGGCTGGTCGAGGGGCTCCGGGTCGCGGAGTTCGGCGGGCACCGACGGCGGCACGCTGAAGCGGTTGTCGTCGACGGTCGCGACCTCGTCGAGGAGCTCGTCGATCTTGTCGGCGAGCACGGAGGTCTGCTCCTTCTCGAGCGCGACGCTGGTGACGCGTCGACCGGAGCGGGCCTGGATGTAGAAGGCGCGCTCACCCGGACGGCCGATGGTGCCGACGACGAGGCGGTCCGGCCAGTCGAAGCCGTGGACGATGGTGGGCATACCCGCATTGTAGGAGCGGTCGGCTCCGCCCGTTCAGGGTCGCGCAGGTCCGCCGGGCGCGTCGGGTACCGGACGCCCGGTGCCGGTGTGCGCATCGGGTTCCGGATGCCCTGCGCCGCCGCCGACCGCGGCCTCCCCGCTGGGAGCCGGGGCGGTGCGCAGCCAGGACAGGTCGCCCGACTCGGTGTTCGTCGCGACGACCTCGGGGCGGTGCTCGCCGTACCGCACGACCGACACCGAGGCCGGCCCGACGCCGATGCGCTGGAACAGGTCCAGGTGCATGCCGAACGCGTCGGCCAGGACGCTCTTGATGATGTCGCCGTGGCTCACCGCGACCCAGACAGCGCCGGGTCCGTGCTCCGCCTCGACCTCGGCGTCGATGCGCCGGACGGCCGCGACGGCACGGGACTGCATCGTCTGCATGGACTCGCCGCCGGGGAACACGACGGCGCTGGGGTTCGCCTGCACCGTGCGCCAGAGGGGCTCCTTCGCCAGGTCGGCGAGCTTCCGGCCCTGCCACTGCCCGTAGTCGGCCTCGGTGATGGCCCGCTCGATCAGCAGATCGGACGCGCCGGACTGCCGGTCGGTCTGGCGGCCGGGCTGCCGGTCGGGCTGCCGGTCCAGGATCGCGCGGGCGGTCTGTCGGCAGCGCTCGAGCGGACTCGACACCACGGCGACCACGGGCACCGCGGCGATGCGCTCCGCGGTCCGCTCGGCCTGGGTCCGCCCGACGGCGTCGAGTCGCACGCCGGCGGTGCGTCCGGCCAGGACGCCGGTGGCGTTCGCGGTGGTGCGTCCGTGACGGACGAGGAGGACGGTCGCCATGCGCCCGATCCTAGGCGCGCGGACGTGCTGCCCTCGACGCGTTGCCCGTCAGAAGCGGCGCGGCGGCCCGCTGGTCGGTAGCGTCTGGCGCATGCCGTTCTTCCGCGACGCTCCGCGCCCGACCACCCCAGCCCCGCCGTCCAGGGTCCAGGCCGCGTGGTCCGACTCCGCCGGGCACTTCGCGACCCGGTGCCTGCAGCTGATCATCGTCGTGGTGGTCGTCGCCGGGGTCGTCTGGGCGAGCAACATCCTGAGCGTCGTCACGATCCCCGTGCTCCTCGCGCTCATCATCGCGTCGGCGATGCACCCGGTCGTGTCGTGGCTGCGCAAGCACCGCGTGCCGTCGGTGCTCGCCACCCTCGCCGTCCTGATCGGCGTGCTCGCGATCCTGGGCCTGATCGGCTGGCTCATCGTCGTCGCGGTCGAGAACCAGTGGTCGCAGCTGCAGAAGTCGGCGGTCGACGGGTTCCAGCAGCTGCAGGAGTTCGCGAAGAACCTGCCGTTCTCGATCTCCGACAAGCAGATCGACGACGCCGTCGCGTCGGCGTCCGACTTCGTCACGAGCGCCCAGTTCGGCTCCGGTGCGCTGGCGGGCGCGTCGGCCACCGCGAACTTCCTGACCGGGCTCGTGCTGATGATCGTCGTGCTGTTCTTCTTCCTGAAGGACGGCCCGAGCATCTGGGAGTTCCTGCTCCGTCCCTTCACCGGTGAGCGCTACGCCCGCGCACGTCGTGTCGGTGACCGGGTCGTCTCGACCCTCGGCGGCTACGTCCGCGGCACCGCCACCGTCGCTGCCGTGGACGCGATCGGCATCGGGGTCGGCATCGCGATCGTCGGCGTGCCCCTGGCCCTGCCGCTGGCCGTCATCGTCTTCATCACGGCGTTCATCCCGATCGTCGGTGCGACCGCTGCCGGCATCCTCGCCGCCCTCGTCGCGCTCGTCGCCCTCGGCCCGGTGCAGGCGCTCATCGTGATCGGCATCGTGGTGCTGGTGAACCAGCTCGAGGGCAACCTGCTGCAGCCCGTCCTGATGGGGCGGACCCTCAAGCTGCACGGCCTCGTCATCCTGATCGGCCTGACCGCCGGCACCGTGCTCGCCGGCATCACGGGCGCGATCATCTCGGTGCCGCTGATCGCTGCGGCCTGGGGCGCCATCCTTGTGTGGGACGGCCCGAACACCCCGGCTCGCCCCTGGCGGAAGAAGCGCAACGAGGACGTCACCGCGCACGAGCTGCCGCAGGGCTGATCCGCGGCGCCGATACGTGGGGCGCGTTGCGGACATCCACTTCGCGCAACGGCCTGCCACCCAGCAGTATGGAGGAGTGCTCGTCTCCATCGTCTACATGAGTCGTGCCGTCGTGCCCTTCGACGACCAGGCCATGGCGGTGCTGCTCGCTGAGTCCCGGCTGCGGAACGAAGCGCTCGGGGTCTCGGGGCTCCTGCTCGCCAAGGGCGGCCGGTTCATGCAGCTGCTCGAGGGGCCGGCGTGGAGCGTGCAGGACCGGTACGACGTGATCGCGAAGGACCGGCGGCACGGTGAGGTCAAGTCGCTCGTGCGCGAGGACATCGAGCGCCGGCGCTTCGACGGCTGGTCGATGGCGTACCGAGCACTCGACGACTCGGACATCCGGTCAGAAGCGGGCTTCAGTCCCTTCCTCTCCGGGACGATGGACTTCCCGCGCTCGTTCGACCGGACCAGTGCGGCCTGGCTGCTGAAGTGGTTCCGCGATCGCGAGCTGCACGACCTCTGACCCGTCGGCTGCGCCGCGCCGCCCGGCCACCGCACCGTGCGCCCACCGCCACCCGGTGCGAGCTTGCCCGCCCCGTGCGCGCTTACCGCGCCGCACCACGCAACCAACCCCGCACCCAGTCACCACACACGCACCATGCGCACCGCCGGACGGGAGGCCCGTGGCGGGTCCGCACCGCGCCTCCCGGCCGCCGCACCGTGCGCCCACCGCCACCCGGTGCGAGCTCGCCCGCCCCGTGCGCGCTTACAGCGCCGCACCACGCAACCAACCCCGCACCCAGTCACCACACACGCACCGTGCGCACCGCCGAACCGGAGGCCCGTGGCCGACCCGCACCGCGCCTCCCGGCCACCGCACCGTGCGCCCACCGCCACCCGGTGCGAGCTCGCCCACACCGTGCGCGCTCACAGCGCCGCACCACGCCACCAAGCCCGCACCCAGTCACCACACACGCACCATGCGCACCGCCGAACCGGAGGCCCGTGGCCGACCCGCACCGCGCGCGATCAGGTGAGGGCGAGCAGGTTGTTCACCTGCTCGTTCACCCCGGTCAGCGTCGAGACCGGCTTGCCGTTCGCGTAGACGTCGTCGAAGGCGGGCTGCAGCAACGCCTGCACGTCGGCGGGGTTCTTCGTGACCGGGAACAGGAACGTCGTTTCCTCCTCGACCTGCCGGGTGAACGCCGAGACGTCCAGGCCGCGCTTCCGGAACGACGCCACCGCGGCCTCGGTGCCCGCGGGACGAGCGGGGAACACGATCCCGCTCCGACCGACGATCCGCTGCGCCTCGTCGCTGCCCAGGAACGCCACCCACTTCGCCGCGGCCTCGGGGTCCTTCGCCTGCTTCGTGATCGAGTCGCCGAGCCCGTTGAACATCGACGCGCGGTGTCCCGCCGGACCGATCGGGGTCGGGGCGACGGCGACGTCGAGGTCGTCCATGCCGAGGTACGAGCCGATCATCCACGAGCCGTTGAACGACAGCGCGCACTTGCCAGCGCCGAGCTGGACCTCGGGCCCGGTCGTGGTGGAGAACACCCCGTACTTCGCCATGTAGCCCTTCTCGGCCAGCCGGTAGTACCAGGCGAGGGTGTCCTGCACGACCCGCTCGTCGTAGCGGAACTTGTCGCCCCAGGGGTTCTCGTTCGTGTAGAACCAGTCGACCGACCCGGTGAACGGCGACCACTGGGTCTGTCCGAAGCCGTCGCCGCCCGATCCGTTCGACGAGATGCCGTAGACGGCGACGTCGTCCTTGTCGAAGCCGTCCTCGTCGCCGCGTCGGCCCTTCGAGTCCACCGTCAGCCGGGCGAGCATCCGCTCGAACGTGCCGCCGTCGTCCGGGTTCCACTCGAGCGACCCGAGTTCCTCCGCGGAGACCCCGGCCTTCGCCATCGCCTTCTTGTCGTAGAACATCGCGACGGTGTCCCAGTCCTTCGGGGACCCGTAGCGGTGGCCGTCCTGGCCCTTCCACAGTTCGGCGAGCCCGGACTGGTAGTCGTCGTCGCGGATGCCCTTGGTCGCGTCGAGTTCGTCGAGCTTGTAGAGCACGTCGAGGTCGGCGTACTGCGGGAACTTCGTCAGGTGGTCGGTGAAGACGTCGGGCGCGGTGCCGGCGATGAACCCCGCGGTGAGCTTGGTCCAGTAGTCGTTCCACCCGAGCTGGGTGATCTTCACGGTGATGTCCGGGTTCGCGCGGTGGAAGGCGTCGGCGACGGCCTGGTAGGCGGGTTGCTGGTTCGCGTCCCACAACCAGTAGCTCACGGTCCGTGCACCCGATCGGCTGGTCGCGCGCCGACCGGGCGACGAGCAGGCGGCGAGCGCACCGAGGGCCAGGGCGGAGGCGCCGCCGGCGAAGAGGGTGCGGCGGGTCAGTTGGTTCGTCATGGTGTTCGTCCTGTCCGACAGCCGGGTCACTTGATCCCGGAGAAGCCGATGGAGTTGACGATCCGCTTGGCGAAGACGCCGAACAGCAGGATCATCGGGAGCGCCGCCACCAGGGTCGCGGCCATGAGCCCGGCCCAGTCGGTGCCGGACTGCGGGGTCTGCGACTTGAAGACGCCGAGCGCGACGGTCAGCACCCGCGAGCTGTCGGTGTACGACACCATGAGCGGCCAGAAGTAGTCGTTCCAGCTCGTGATGTACGTCAGCACGGCGAGGGTGGCGATCGGGGCCGCCGCCATCGGGATGACGAGCCGGAAGAACACGCGGACCTTGCCGGCGCCGTCGATGAGCGCCGCCTCTTCGACCTCCTTCGAGATGCCGAGGAAGAACTGGCGCAGGAAGAACACCGCGAACGGGGTCATGAACATCGTCGGCAGGGCGATGCCGAGCAGGTTGTCGACGAGCCCGAGCTGCTTGATGAGCGTGAAGTTCGGCAGCAGCGTGAAGATCGCGGGGACCATCAGCCCGGCCAGGAACACCCCGAACACCTTGTCGCGGCCGGGCCAGCGCAGCCGGGCGAAGGCGTAGGCCGCCGCTGCCGAGAAGAACACCTGGCCGACGGTGACGAGCGTCGACACGAGGATCGAGTTGAGCAGGTACCGCCAGAAGTTCAGCGCGGCGCCGGAGCCGCCCTGCGCCAACGCCTCTTCGGTGGACTGCAGGCCGAAGACCCGCTCGAACCCGCCCAGGCTGAACCCGACGGGCAGCAGCGAGGTGGGGTCGGAGTTGATCGCGGTGTTCGACGACAGCGCGGTGCGCAGGATCCAGTAGAACGGGAACAGGGTGACGACGATGACGAGGATCATCGCGACCCAGGCGAGCACCCGGCCGAGCGACGGGCGGCGACGGTGGCCGGCGCCCATCCGGGGCGGGCGGGACGTGGTGACGGAGCGGGTGAGTGTCGTGGTCATGGCGCTTCCGTTCAGTCCAGGTCGGACTCACCCGAGCGGGTGAGTCGGTACTGGATGATCGTGATGATGCTGAGGACGATGAGGAGCGCGACCGAGACCGCGGACGCGTAGCCGAACTGGAACCGACCGAACGCCAGGTTGTAGATGTAGTTCTGCACGACGTTCGTGGCGTTCGCGGGGCCGCCCTGCGTGGTGACGGCGACGGTGTCGAACACCTGGAACGACCCGATCACGGTGATGATGAGCACCAGGGACAGGATCGGGCGGAGCAGCGGCACCGTGATGCGCCAGAACATCTTCCACTCGCTCGCACCGTCGATGCGCCCGGCTTCGTACACGGTCTCGGGCAGGGACTGCAGGCCGGCGAAGATGAGCAGCGCCGTGTAGCCGACGTGTCGCCAGACGTTGATGAGCGCGATCGAGGGGATGCCCCAGACGTCGCTCTGCAGGAACGGGATGCGGTCGAGGCCGAGCGCTGCGAGCATCTCGTTGCCGATGCCGAGCTGGGTGTCGAGGATCCAGAGCCAGACCAGGGCGGCGACGACGTTCGACACCAGGTAGGGCGCGAGCACGATACCGCGCACGAACGTCGACTTGGTCAGCCGGTGCATCATCACGGCGATGAACAGCGCGACGACGGTCTGGATGACGATGTTGATGAGGACGTACTCGATCGTCACGACCATCGAGTGCCAGAAGATCGAGTCCTGCACCAGTCGGGCGTAGTTCTGCAGGCCGGTGAACTCGGGCTCGGTGAGCAGGTTGTACGACGTGAAGCTCAGGTAGATGCCCCGCACGGTCGGCCAGGCGAGGAACACCGCGAACCCGACGGCTGCCGGGGCGATGAAGACGAGCGCGAGCCACAGGTCGTTCCTGGGGCGGCGCCGCGGGGCGGTGGTGCGGGCACGGGCGAGGTCGGCGGACCGACTCCTCCGTCTCGTGCTGGCGGTCGTCAAGGGTGACGACACAGGGCTCTCGGTTGCCATCGCGACTCCTTCGTCTGCGGTGGACTGACGTGCAGCAGTCCGTGAGCCGGGAATCTACACGTGGGGACCACGGCTCGCAAGAGGCTTTTTCCGGGCTGTGGACAGGGGTTGTCACGTGTAGACAGCGTGTGTCAGGATGGCGCTCGATCGCATCGGAGCGACCCGCTCGGCGACGCATCCCACACCCCTGGAAAGGTCACTGATGATCTCTGTCGGAATGGTCGGCGCGGGCCAGTTCGCCCCCCAGTTCGCCAAGCTGTTCAAGCTCCACCCCGACGTCGACCGGGTCTACGTCACGGACCTGGTCGACGAGCGGGCGTCCGAACTCGTCGAGACGCAGCACCTCGACGGCACCTTCGACGACTTCGACGCCGTCCTCGCCTCGGACGTCGACGCCGTCGCGATCTTCACGCAGCGCTGGACCCACGGCCCGCTCGTGGTCAAGGCCCTGCGCGCCGGCAAGCACGTGTACTCCGCCGTACCGATGGCGATCTCGGTCGACGAGATCCGGGACATCATCCAGGCGGTCCGCGAGACCGGCCTGACCTACATGATGGGCGAGACGAGCTACTACAACCCCGCGACGGTGTTCGCCCGCAAGCAGGTCGCCGCCGGCGCCTTCGGTCGGGTCTTCTACGCCGAGGGCGACTACGTGCACGACATGGACCTCGGCTTCTACGCCGCGTACCAGTACAGCGGCGGCGACGAGTGGAAGCGCACCGCCAGCTACCCGCCCATGCTCTACCCGACGCACTCCGTCGGCGGGGTCCTCGGCGCGATCCCCGGGCACGCGGTCAGCGTCAGCTGCATCGGCGTGAAGGACGACCGCGGCGACGGCGTCTTCGACAAGGACGTCAGCCAGTTCGACAACGACTTCTCGAACGCCACCGCCCTGTTCGAGCTCGACAACGGCGGGGTCATGCGCATCAACGAGATGCGTCGCGTCGGCTACCCGTCGCACATCCGCGAGTCGCGCTTCCGCTACTTCGGCACCGAGGCCAGCTTCGAGCAGCTCGCGAAGACGAGCGTGTGGCAGGACAAGGAGGACTCGTACGACATCAGCGACAAGATCGACACCCAGGCGACGATGTCCCTCGACGACCCGCGCCTGGCCGACGTCGACCCGTCCCTGCGTGACGCGTTCGTGTCCGGCTACGCCGAGGTGCACGACACCGACCGTCTGCCCGCCGAGTACGACGGCGTGCCGACCGGGCACGAGGGCAGCCACCAGTTCCTGGCCGACGACTTCGTCCGCGCCGTCGTCGACCGGACCCTGCCGCCGGTGAACGCCTGGACCGCCGCGCGCTTCACCCTGCCGGGCATCATCGCCCACCAGTCCGCGCTGCAGGGCGGCGCCCGGCTCGAGGTGCCGGACTTCGGCGACGCCCCGGAGACGACGAACGCCGGAGCGACGAGCGCGACGCCGACGAGCGCACCGACGTCAGCCGGCAGCACGTCGTCGGCTACGATCGCGTCCGAGTAACACGCGTCGCTCGGGTGCCGGTCCGTCGTGGCCGGCACCCGAACGACGCTCCCGGACCCGACGAAGGTGGCACCCGTGACCGTCCCGACGAACCCGAGGGCGGTCACCCGCGCGGACGTCGCCCGCTACGCCGGTGTCAGTACCTCCGTCGTCAGCTACGTCGTGCACGACGGCCCCCGCCCCGTCGCCGCCGCCACCGCCGCACGTGTCCGCGAGGCCATCCGCGTCCTCGGCTACCGCCCGAACGCGAGCGCCCAGGCCCTGCGCACCGGCTCGTCGAAGATGCTCGGCCTGATCGTTCCGGAGCTCGACAACCCGTTCTGGTCCGAGCTCGCCGTCGCCGTCACCCACGCCGCCGCAGCACGCGGCTACGACGTCCTGCTCGCCAACAGCGACGGCGATGCCGCCCAGGAGCGTGAGCGGCTCCGCAGCCTCTCCGCCCGCCAGGTCGACGGTGTCATCGTGACGAGCATCATGACCCACCCGGACCTGTCGACCGTCACCGACCCCGGCCTGCCGATGGTCCTGCTCAACACGTTCTTCGAAGTCCCCGAGTACGCGAGCATCGGTGTCGACGCCCTGCGCGGCGCCCTCGACGGGACCCGCCACCTGGTCGAGCACGGCTACCCCTCGATCGGCCTCGTGATGGGGCACACCGGCTCGATGGAGCTCCGCGAGCAGGGCTGGATGCGTGCCCTCCGCCAGGCCGGCCTGCCCGACGGCCCCATCGTCCGCACCGACTTCACCCGGCGCGGTGGCTACGAAGCCGGACTCCGCATGTTCGCCGACGAGACCGGACCCCGAGCCGTCTTCGTCAGCTCGGACATGCAGGCGATCGGCGTCATGCGGGCATTGTGGGAGCTCGGTCTGCGGGTCCCCGAGGACGTCGCGATCGTTTCGTTCGACGGCGCGGCCGAAGCGGACTACACGAACCCGCAGCTCACCACGGTCCGGCAGCCGATCGAGACGATGGCGGTCGCCGCGGTCGACCGCGTGCTCGGCCTCGACGCCGACAACCAGTGGCACCGTGACCTGGTCCCCGCCGAGTTGGTCCTCGGCGCGAGTTGCGGGTGCGATGTGCGTCGCTGACGCACCCAAAAGCGGACTGGAGGTTCGGGGGCGGGGCCGCAACGGGCCTCCTGTCCGTCAGCTGGTCGCGTTCAGGGCGCCGGCTCCATGACGGCGCGCAGGCGCGCGGTCGGGATGCGCTGCTGCGCATCCACCGTCACGGCGGCGGCCTCGACCGCGTCGCCGCTGTCGGCGTCGACGAAGCGCAGGCCCGACGGCCGCTCGGACGGGCGGTGCCGGTCCGCCCAGCTGCCGAGGGCGAGCAGCACGAGCGACAGGTCGCGGCCGGCGCCGGTCAGGACGTACTCCTCGCGGGCACGGGCTCCCTCGGGCTTGTAGGTCGTGCGCTCGAGCACTCCCCCGTCGACGAGTGAGGCCAGGCGTGCGGTCAGGACCTCGCGCGGGATGCCGAGGCTCTGCTGGAACTGGCTGAAGCGGGACGAGCCGCCGAGGGCGTCGCGGACGATCATGAGCGTCCACTTCTCGCCGAGGACGTCGAGGGAGCGTGCGATGGGGCAGCGCTCGTCGCCGCCGAGGATGCCGAGCATGTGTTCATCCTAGCTGGGTTCGATTTCCGGACACAACGTGCTAGGTTCGGTTTCCGCACTCATCTTCTCTTCTCTGGAGCACCTATGACCAACCTCACCAACGCCGTCGTCCTCGTCACCGGAGCGAACGGCGGCCTCGGCGCCGAGTTCGTCCGCCAGGCACTGGAGCGTGGCGCCACCAAGGTCTACGCGACCGCCCGCAACCCGCGCACCTGGGACGACGAGCGCATCGTCCCGCTCGCCCTCGACGTCACGAGCCAGGAGAGCGTCGACGCCGCAGCCCGCGCCGCGGCTGACGTGACCGTCGTCGTGAACAACGCCGGGATCGCCGGCTCCGACCCGCTCGTCGACGTCTCCGTCGAAGAGGTCGAGCGCATCTTCGCCACCAACGTCTTCGGCGCACTCCGCGTCGCCAAGACCTTCGCCCCCTCGATCGCGAACGGTGCACTGATCGATGTGCACTCCGCGCTGAGCTGGGTCGCCCTCGCCGGCGCGTACTCGGCGTCGAAGGCTGCGTTCTGGTCGATCACGAACTCCCTGCGCCTCGAGCTCGCGCCCCAGGGCACCCAGGTCGTCGGCGCCCACCTCGGCTACACCGACACCGGCATGATCGCCGACCTCGACGTCGAGAAGTCCGACCCCGCCGACATCGTGCGTTCGATCTGGGACGCGGTCGAGGCCGGCGAGCACGAGGTCCTCGCCGACCAGGTCAGCCGCGACGTCCGTGCCGGCCTGAGCGCCCCGCTCACCGCGCTCTACCCGATGCTCGCCAGCGCCTGAGACCTGTTCCCGTTCGGGCGCTGACGGTTCTGGTTCACGATCACCCGGATTCCTGAACCAGAACCGCCACCCGCCCCGATCGCGTCAGCCGCCCGCGCCGCGGTCCGTGATCCGACGGTTCGTGGCGGTGATGGCGGCGCGCTCGTCGTCGGACAGGCCGCCGGCGCGCAGGATCCGTCCCAGCACCTCGCTCTTGCGCTCGATGTAGTCGTCGATGTCCTCGGCCTCGGTGGCTGCCCGGCGCTTCACGGCGGCGTACTCGTCGCGGAGCGCCGGGTCGGCACGCAGCACGTCGCGCACGGCCAGGTGGTTCCGCAGTGCGAGCGACCCGGCCGCGACGACGTAGGTGTTGGTCGGGGCGAAGCGGTCCGGCGCCCGGAACGCCTGCCGCCCCGGGACGCCCAGTTCACCCCGCGGCTCGAAGCCGATGGTCGCCATCGCCGCAACTGCAGCCGGGACGTCGGCAGCGTCCACCACGACGTCGACGTCGAGCACGGGCTTCGCCGCCAAGCCGGGCACGGACGTGCTGCCCACGTGCTCGATGCTCCGGAACCGCACGTCAGCGTCGTCGAGTGCGGCGGCGTACGCACCGTGCAGATGCCGGAACCGCTCGGGCCAGGCAGGTCGGTACTCGACGACCTCGATCACGGGGCCGGCGTCGGCGCGAGGAGCTGGAACATGACGTGGTCGCGCCAGACCCCGTCGATCTTGATGTACTCCGGCGCGAAGCCGTAGCGGGTGAAGCCGGCAGACTCGAGTGCGCGCTGCGAGCCGACGTTCTCGGGCAGCGTCTCGGCCTGCACGCGGTGCAGGCGGAGCACGTCGAACGCGTGGGCCGCAGCGGCGCGGACGGCGCGGGATGCGTGGCCCTGGCGCGTCCGGTCAGAGCGGATCCAGTAGCCCATCGCGCACGACTGCAGCGCACCGCGGGCGACACCGCTCAGCGTGATCCGGCCGAGGAGTTCCCCGTCGGTCGACTCGATGACGAACGGCACCGCGTTGCCGGCCCGCTGCGCGGCGAGGGCCTGCGTGATGACGTCCCGCTGCCCGGACTCCGTGTAGTACGACGGCGCTCGGGCCGGTTCCCACGGACGCAGGAACTCGGCGTTCTCGGTGATGACCGCAGCCAGGACGGCCGCGTCGTCGAGGCGGAGTGGGCGCAACCGTGTGTCCATCGCGGAGGTTCACCAATCGGTCTGTGCAGAGAGATCCCGCCAGTCGGCGTCATCCCCTGTGGGGACTGCATCCGGACGACAGCGAGGTGTGCGTTACATCACGGTAGCGGCAAGGGCTCTGTGGCACGGCGGTCCTCTGAGCCCGCTTACGTGCTCGACGACCTCCGATCGGTCCGCCTCCAGGTGAGGTCTTGAAGGCATCGTGGATCCCCCAGGTGATCGAGGTCTCCTCACTCTTGATTCAGCTCACACTGCCGAAGACCGACCTCGATGCGCCAGATCTCGAGTGCACCACCCAGCCGAGTGCGGCCGCTCCAAACGACATCGCCGCAGCTAGCCAGAAGATTGCCGGGGAGTACCCCGGCACCACGAGCGGCAACAATGCGCCGAGAACCGTCCCCACCTGCGTCACCGCCATGTACGCGCTCGCCCCAGCCCCCGCATCCGACCCTCGAACGTCAGAGAGCAGCAACAGGCCGACACTCTGGAATCCGGCTCCGACGAATGAGTAGAGAGCTTGCACGATGAAGAGTGCCCAGATGCCGGTCGATGAGGCCATCAGGACGAACACGGCGATGGAAACGCTAGCGACGACGACGGAGGCGAGAGCAGATCCCTGCCGTCGCATAAGCATGCCGAGAATTGGCAGCATCGCAAACTCCAGCAGTGACCCGACCATGAAACTCGCCGAGATCAGTGACGGCTCGATACCACCGGAAGCCGCAACCAAAGGAAGGTAGAGCCCTCGAAGAGTGTCCACCGACTTGAGTAGAGCGACAACGACCAGCGCGGCGCAGACCACCAATGCTGGCGGACGCCGAAGCGGTGAGCGCGTCGCCTCCCCCAAAGCCCTAGGCGACGGAGCCACCTTGCCTCGAAACACTGAGGACACCGGTCCGGTCAGGCACAGGCTCGCGACGAGTGCCGCTACGAGAAGAGGGTCCAGGTGCAGCGCTACACAGACGCTGTACAGGAGGAGACCGGCGATGTAGCCCGCGATGAGCACTCGCCTGAACCGCAGGACCATCGTCGTCGTGATCTCTCCACCCAGGGCAGTTCCAGCTCGCCCGAAGATCTGGGGCACGACCGCACTCACGCAGAGCATGAGCACTCCGCCGGTGTAGAGGACCTCAGGCTGGTCCGCCGAGCGCGCCACGAGGAGAGTCCCGACCGGCACACAGCAGAGCGTTCCGATCAACGCCAGCCGCGGGTACCCCGCCCGGCGGATCCTCGGGACGAGCACAGTGTTGTAGAACACTGCCACGAACGCATTGGACACGAAGAACACGGCTATGGCGGCCTTCGAGAGGCCTGCACTGTTCAAGGCGAGTGGGAGTCCGACGGCCGTGAGCCCTCCGAACATCGCGTTGAAGAGCAGAACCAGTTCGTAGGGCCGAGATCCCGGGCGACCCGATGGGCTTGGCGCAGGTGCATGCTCGTGACCTTGTTCCCCCTCTCCGCGCCTCATCGGCTACCTGTCCGATCGACTCGATGAGCGAGTCGTGAGGCCTCCGCGGTCACGAATTCAGACCAATGGGCAAGGAGTGGTCTGAACCGCTGCGTTATGACTGCCCGATCGAATTGACCTTCGTTGAAGAGAGTCGCCATGCCGAGAGACGAGACGAGACCGGGGTCGTGCTCCGAACGGCTGCGGTGGACGCATGGGTCGAGGACCACGTCGTCAGCGCCAATCGGAATCTCCGGGACACCGAAGTAGACAATCCGCTCCGGGCCGGGCTCCGTGCGTCGTAACGGAGCGCACGGCGTCATCCGTCGAAGCTCCGCTTCGAGGAGCTCGCCTTCGACTTGCTCGCTCCGGACCGAGGGACGGACTGCGCGGTAGAACTCCACCCACACATCGTCGTACTTCCGTTGCATCGCCCGGAGATTGCTATCGTTCTCGGCCGCCTTTTGCGTCGAGCTCAGATCAGCGACTTCAGGAATCTCCAAAGCCCAGGCCGCCCGTTCCCACCTGACCTGACATCCGGAGGCAAGAAGACGGTATCCGAGATCGATGTCCTCGACTCCATAGCTCCTGAAGTTCTCGTCAAATCCGCCGACATTGGAGAAGGCGGTCGCAGCCACCGCTACGTTACGGCCCCAGAACAAGCGCCACGGCATCATGATTTCGGCAGGGTGAACTGCGGCTGCGAGGGCCAGCTCTCGGTAGTCCGCAACGCCGGGGATACCGAAGAAGCGATGCGGCTGGAAGTCGGCGCCAGCGTCGCAGAAGACCCTTGCGACGTAGGAGGCGTACGGCGGCGCGACGTCATACCCGTACGTTGGCCCCATCGCAACGAAGTCAACCGACGATGCTCGCTCTGCTGCTGCAAGGTATGTCTCCACCAACCGCGGTCCGGGCAACGTCCCGCAGTCAAGGAACACGAGGAGCGCGCCGCTCGCTGCGCTCGCCCCCAGGTTCCGTGCCGCCGCCAGTCGAAATCCGTCACGCTCCTGCCGAACGTGCGTCAGCGGGAACGAGAACGTCCCCTCGACTGCATCAACAACGGGGTGTTTTGAACCATCGTCAGCCACGACGACCTCGAACGAAGACGACGTCTGCCTGTCGAGTGCCTCGAGTGTCTGGGAGAGTTCCCTCGATCGGTTGAAGGTCGGGATGACGACCGACACCTCGGTGCGCGTCATCCCGCTTCCTCGTCCATGAATCTCTTCGCGAATGCCCTGGTGGCATCGAAGACGTCCATCTGTTCGAGGATCTCGGCGCGCGTGAACCAGCCGCACGCTTCCACCTCTGCAAGGTCGACGGTGGTCGTCAAACCCGCGCCTTCTCTCACGGACAACCGAAAGATGTGATCGATGTGAATATGCGGTTTCCCGATTCGAGAGTCGCCGTGTCCGATGAACTGCGCGGATACCGCGATCGGTGCGGGCAGTTGCACGTCAATAACACCTCCGAGTTGCAGGTCCCACTGGACTGCGGGGTGAATTGCTTCGACCCCGGTCTCCTCAAGAACCTCACGGAGGACTGCGTCGTGTGCAAGTTCGCCGTCCTCGACGTGCCCTCCCGGAGGTAACCACCGCCGCAGCTTGCGGTGGGCGACGAGCAACAGCCGCAACTGGTCCGGCGTGGTCACGTATCCGGAAGCAGTGTCGTGACGCTGGTAGTCGTACATTCCCTCAATGACGCTCACGCTGACGTTCCCATCGTCTCCTCAATCGCGCGCTCGATCCGGCCGAGGTCCGACTCGGTCAACCCCTCATGCGTTGGGAGGGTCACAAACTCGGCCAGAGCTCGTTCCGCATTCGGCGTGTCAGCGGATCTGTACTCCGCGAAGAGCGGCATGCGGTTCAGCGGTACGCCTCCGAATCGGAAGATGTCTGACACGATGCCTCGACTGTGCAGGACACGGCCAACGCCCGTGGCGTCGGAACCACGGGGCCCCTCGACCACCAACGAGTAGTGATTCGGCGTTCCCGACTCGACAGGCCGTGGTCGGTAGTCGTGGCGCAAACGACGAACTGCCTCAGCGAGACGTGCCGCGTTCGCCGTCCTTGCCGCTATCTTGCGGTCGAGCTTCAGCAATTGCTGCCTTCCCAGAGCCGCCGCGATCGCTGATGTTCTGAAGTTCAGCCCGAATGCGTGCCCGTAGGTCCCCGCCAGAGCCGCAAGAGACGGATGGGCAGGGTCGATCTTCCCGAAGTCACGGATCTCCCGGACACGACGCGCGAGGTCGACGTCGTCTGTAAGGATGAAGCCTCCTTCTCCGGTGGACACCATTTTTCGCTCCTGAGTGCTGAAGAAACTGGCATGGCTGGTGCGGCCGGCCAGTCGCCCGTTCCCCTCAACGGTCCCGTGCGCGTGCGAAGCGTCTTCGATCACTGGAATCGCCCAGTCAGAAGCAAGGCTTTGCGCCTCTTCGACGTTCGTCGGATATCCCCACATCGGCACCGTGACAATCAGCCGAGTGCGGGCGGAACGCGCGAGCTCGAGGCCCCGCAGGTCCAGGCCGAACGTCGTCGCAGCGATGTCCACGAACACCGGGCACGCCCCCGAAGCGATGATCGGAAGCACCGTCATCACCGGAGCAGTCGGTGGAAGAATCACCTCGTCACCCGGGCCGATGCCGTACGCATAGAGCAGGACTTGCAATGCCGCCGTACCGCTCGAGACAGCAAGCGCGAACGCCGATCCGAAGTACTCAGCGAGCTCGGTCTCATAGACTCGAACCAGGGGCGAGGTTCCCGAGAGCGCTCCTGACTGTACGGCCGCCACGACTGCCGACACGTCTCGCTCATCGATGTCGATGTTCCGGTTCTCAAGCAGCTTCAAGGACATTCGCCGCCTCCATCCTGTCCATCAACTCGTACATCGGCAAACAGGCAGCCAAATTCGGAGCCATTTGAGCATGCGAGGTTTTGTCGTTCAGAAAAGATTCGAACTGCAGAGTGAAGCCATTGCGCCTGTGACCGGTCGACACCGGACTCGGTCGCCAGCTGCTTCGCCACCACTTCGGGCCGACCCCGAGAGGATGAGTGACTCCTTGAGTCGATATCTCGATCTCCAGCAGCGAGTTGATCGTGATCATCGAACCGTTGTCAGAGATTGCTTGGAGACTCCAATCGAAGAACGGAGCGGACGACGAGGCGACCAATTCAAAGGTGAAGGGGTTTCCAGATCGTCGGCTCACGAACTGTTTGTTGAGTGACATGAGTACCCCAACCTGACTGTCGTACGCAGTGAAATGCTCGTCATCACTCGCAGGCGCACCAGCCTCGAAGACGACACCCAACGCATGGATCACTTGTGATAGAAGAAAATCCCGGCGGTGATTGTTCTGCAACCAAAGCGGCTGGTCGGGTTTGTTGTTCAGATGGTTGATACGCATGTACGCCAGGTTGCCAAAGGCCGCGTCCTGCATGGCCTGGAGTGCTATCTGCACTGGCTCGGAGTAGCTGAAGTTGAGCCCCACCCGGGTAGGCGTGCCCGACGTGCGATTCAGCCGCAGGAGTTGTTGAAGGCCACTCGTCGTCAACGTAGGAGGCTTCTCGACGAACGTCGGGATCCCGCGCGGGATAGCCATTTCCAGAACACGCTGGTGCACTGTCGGAGTCGACGCGACGATCAGTGCATCCGGTGTAACTGAGCCGAGGAGCTCTTCAACTGATCCGAATTGAACTGCTTTCAACTTCTCCGCAGCTCGGGAGCGCGCGACCGGGTCGGTGTCACAGACCCAATCGATACGCACGTTCGGTATGGTCGCGAGGCTGGGCACGAGATTCGTCCAGGCCTGCTCACCAACCCCGATCACCGCAATTTTTTTCATACTCGCCATTGAGTCCCCCTCGTGGTCAGTGAAGGTACCACAACGTGCCCCCCCCATCAGGGCACGCTAGCATGAGCTCCGGTTCGCATCGAATCAGTTCTCGACGAATCGAGGAACGGAGGGATTCCCTTGCGGGTGTTATTCTTCCCTTGGGGTGGCGGGAACGGGCACGTCGGCCGACTTCTGCATATCGCGCGTGAAGCAAACGGAGCCGGCCATTCGTGCGCGATGGCGGTCTCGACTCAGAAGCACGTCGATCTCGTCGCACGGTCCGGTGTGCATCCCGTCGTGTACCCAGAGGGTCTCATCTCGGCCGGTTATTGGGACCGCTGGACCGACCCGGCGTACTTTTCCTTGTCAGTCGAATGGGACGCGAGCACGCTGCGAGCGTTCAACGCAAACCTCGCGGTGCACGACGGTCGCCCATCAGTGGGATCGGCCGCGGCGCGGTTCGGCATACCCGTGACGTCCGTGCTCCAATCGCTGCATCTTCCCGGGCACCGGTACGCCGGGCGAGCGTCCGAGCAGATCTGGACAGACATGGCGGATTCACTCGGCGCAGGGCGACTCGTCGACGGCCGTGAACTCTTGGCAGTAGGCGGCGTTGGTGTTCCGAGTGTGCCGCAGATCGATCAGGTACCGAAGGGCTTCAGGGGGAAGGTCACGTACCTCGGACCGTTGACGGGTCGACAGACGCCTTCTGGTCCAACGTCGCCAGACGGCCATCGAACGCTCTTCTACGGCGTCGTTCCCGAGTCCGACGACGTGGACGCCTTTCTTGGCGCTTTCGCTGATCTCGGCCCGTCACTGTCCGTGGCGTGGGGGCGAACGCCCCCGACGCGGCTGGCGCGGACGTTACGTGCGATCGGTGTCGATTGCTTGGAGCTGGCCTCCGACGATGTACTTGCTTCGTGCGACAGCGTGGTCTTTCACGGCGGCCACGGCACAACTTTGCTGCTCCTTCAGTTCGGCCTCACCGGGGTTGTCCTGCCTGGGGGAAGCCCCGAGCGGTTGGCGAATGCGCACGCCCTCCGGCGCCTCGGGCTTGCTCAAATCATCGAGACCAGCGGTGAGACGTCGTGGGCGGCACACGATGCGGGCACCGTCCGACCCGATTGGCGGGGAGTCCGCGCTCGACTGGACTCGCTGCGCATCGATGAGTCAGCACGGGCAGCTGCTCATCGTTGGAGAAAGACGTTGGCAGGAGCTCCTACCGAGAGTCCATGGACCAAGGTGCAAGCAATCGCAGCGCAGCCGCGAACAGTGGTGGATCGCTAGCACGTTCTTGGGCTGTTCGGACTCCGAACGGCCGCCGCGGAGGGTGTGGGATTCGAACCCACGAGACATCTCTGCCCACCTGTTTTCAAGACAGGCTCCATCGGCCGCTCGGACAACCCTCCAGTGACGCGACCACGTGGCGAGACGTGATCGCGTCCCTGGAAGTCTACCGGGCCTCCAGGCAGGGGTGCGCGCGGAGGCGGACTAGCGCGGAAGCGAGTCGAGCGCCGCTGCCAAGCCGTCGTCGGCGATGCCGCCGGTGAGCTCGTTGCCGGCGTCGACGACGTCGTCGGGGGCCTGGCCCATGACGATGCCGCGACCGGAGGTCGAGGCCCAGCGGAGCATGTCGATGTCGTTGCGGCCGTCTCCCGCGGCGAAGACGCGGGAACGCGGGATGTCGAGCCACTCGCGGACGCGTTCCATGGCGGTGGCCTTCGTCACGCCTTCGGGAGCGATGTCGAGCCACGACGTCCAGCCGACGGAGTAGGAGACCTTGTGCAGGCCCATCTGCTCGACGATCTGCAGGAAGTCCTCGGTGTCGTGGCCGGGCGAGATGACGACGACGCGGGTGGCCTCGACGCCGAGCAGCTGCTCGAACGGCACGTGCTCACCCTCGACGGTCATCGTGTCGTCGGGGAAGTTGCCGGACAGCAGGAAGTGACCGGTCTCGTCCTCGACGCCGAACGCGGCGTTCTCGAGCGCACCGTGGATGGTCTGCAGCACCTCGGACGGATCGAACCGCTCGACGTGTTCGCGCACGTAGGAGCCGTCGGCGCGACGGGCCAGGACGAGCGCACCGTTGGCACAGACCAGGTACTTCGGCCGGATGCCGAGGGTCTCGAGCAGGGGCACGGTCATGCCCTCGCTGCGGCCGGTCGAGAGCATGACCTCGTGGCCGGCGGCCTCGGCGTTCCGGACGGCGGCGACCACCGCCTGTGTGATGACACCGTCCTCGCGCATGGTGGTGCCGTCGATGTCGAGCGCGACCAGCCAGCGCTTGGTGCGCGCGGGTGCCTCAGCGCCCGCGCCCTGCTCGGATCCGTCCACGAACCGCCCCTGGGTGCTCATCGGGGCTCGATCACCTCGACGCCGCCCAGGTAGGGGCGCAGGACCTCCGGCACGACGACGGAACCGTCGGCCTGCTGGTGCGTCTCGAGGATCGCGACGATCCAGCGGGTGGTGGCGAGGGTGCCGTTCAGGGTGGCGACCGGGGCGGTCTTGCCGCTCTCGGTGCGGTAGCGGATGTCGAGGCGGCGGGCCTGGTAGGTCGTGCAGTTCGACGTCGAGGTGAGCTCGCGGAACGTGCCCTGCGTCGGGACCCAGGCCTCGATGTCGTACTTCTTCGCGGCGCTTGTGCCGAGGTCACCGCCGGCGACGTCGATCACGCGGTAGTGCAGCCCGAGGTCCTGCAGCATCTGCTCCTGGTACCCGACGAGCTTCTCGTGCTCGGCCTCGGCCTGGTCGGGGTGCACGTAGGTGAACATCTCGAGCTTGTTGAACTGGTGCACGCGGAGGATGCCGCGGTTGTCCTTGCCCGCCGACCCGGCCTCACGCCGGTAGCAGGTCGACCAGCCGGCGTAGCGGTGCGCGGTCTTCTCGATGTCGAGGATCTCGTCGGCGTGGAAGCCGGCCAGGGCGACCTCGCTCGTGCCCGTCAGGTACAGGTCGTCGGCCTCGAGCCGGTAGACCTCGGCAGCGTGCTCGCCGAGGAACCCGGTGCCGGCCATCGTCTCGGGGCGCACGAGCGTCGGGGTGATGAGCGGTTCGAAGCCCGCGGCGATCGCACGGTCGAGGCCGAGCGACATCAGCGCGATCTCGAGCCGGGCGCCCATGCCGCGCAGGAAGTAGAAGCGTGAGCCGGAGACCTTCACGCCGCGCGGGATGTCGATGATGCCGAGGTGCTCGCCGAGGTCGGCGTGGTCCTTCGGCTCGAAGTCGAACTCGGGCTTGGTGCCGACGGTGCGGAGCGTGACGAAGTCGTCCTCGCCGCCCTCGGGGACCCCGGGGAGCACGACGTTCGGGATGCCGCGGACGACGGTGTTGAAGGTGTCCTCGGCCGCGGTGACGGTGGCCTGCGCCTCCTTCACCTTGGCGGCGAGGGCCTGGGCCTGCTGCACGAGCGCGGCCTTCTCGTCCTTCGGGGCCTTGGCGACGGTCTTGCCGAACGCGTTCTGCTCGGCGCGGAGCGACTCGAACGAGGTGATCGCGCTGCGGCGGGCGGAATCGGCGGCCACGGCTTCGTCCACGACGGCCTCGGAGGCACGGCGTGCCCGCTGTGAAGCCTTGATGACGTCCGGGTTGTCGCGGAGCAGCTGTGGATCGATCACCGCTCCATCCTAGACAGGGGCAACCGCACGCAGCCTCGATCGGTAGCGTGGACGTATGTCGAGCCCTTCGGAGACCGCGCCCGCGGACCAGGACGCCCTCCCCACCGAGCAGCGGACGGCCGCGGTGGTCTACAACCCGGTCAAGGTGCACCTGCCGACCCTCAAGCGCACGGTCCAGGAACACCAGGAGCAGGCCGGTTGGGCCGAGACCCTGTGGTTCGAGACCTCGGAAGAAGACCCGGGCGGCGGCATGGCCCGCGAAGCGATCGAGGCCGGTGCCGACGTCGTCGCGGCGGCCGGTGGTGACGGTACGGTCCGTGCGGTCGCCGAGGTCGTGCACGAGGCCGGTTCGACCCTGGCCCTGCTGCCGAGCGGTACCGGCAACCTGCTCGCGCGCAACATGAAGCTGCCCCTCGACGACCTGGCTGCGAGTGTCCGGACGATCTTCCACGGCGACGACCGCAAGATCGACTTCGGCATGCTCAAGGTGGAGCGTCCCGGCGGCGAGCGCGAACGCTTCGGCTTCCTGGTGATGGCCGGCCTCGGGCTCGACGCCCGGATGCTCGTGAACACCCGGCCCGAGCTGAAGAAGAAGGTCGGCTGGCTCGCCTACGTCGACTCGCTGTTCCGCTCGGTGCGCGACGCGAACGCGTTCGAGTTCCGCTACCAGCTCGACGACGACGGCAACCACTCGCTCCGGGCGCACTCGCTCATCGTCGGCAACTGCGGCATGCTGCAGGCCGGCGCGATCCTGCTGCCCGACGCCGAGATCGACGACGGCGTGTTCGACATCGCCGTGATGCGTCCCCGCGGGTTCTTCGGCTGGGTCCGGATCGGGGCGCGGGTGTTCTGGGAGAACGGGATCCTGCGGGCGTTCCGCCGGTCGAACCTGGGCAAGACCGCCGTCGGCAAGAAGATCGTGTCGCGTTCGCGCGAGGAACGGCCCCTGCGCTACCTGCGTGGGCAGGAGTTCACGGCGCGGCTCGAGCGCCCCGACGAGTTCGAGATCGACGGCGACCCGGTGGGCGAGGTCATCGCCTTCCGCTCGCGGATCGACCCGATGGGGCTCTCTGTGCGGGTGCCGGACCCGGCGGACGACCGCCACGGCTCGCGCCAGGTGCCCTGAGCCTGACCCTGTCGTGCGGGCCGCGGGCCGCGCTACCGCGCCCCGGGCTCGCCGGACACGATGGCGCGTAGCCAGTCGCGCGCCTCGACGAACGCGGCGTCCGAGTAGCGCGCCGGGACCTCGGGGCGGGCACCGTCTGCCCGCGGGTACGACCCGAGGAACGTCACGCGCGGGCTGAACCGCCGCAGGCCGAGCAGGGCGTCCGCCACCCGCTCGTCGCGCACGTGCCCGTCGAGGTCGATGACGAACCGGTAGCGGCCGAGCTCGTCACCGATCGGCCGTGACGACAGCAGCCCCATGTTGATGCCCCTCGTCGCGAACTGTTCGAGCATGTCGACCAGGGCGCCGGGGTGGTCGGCGGGCAGCTCGACGATGACGCTGGTCTTGTCGGCTCCGGTCGGTTCGGGCAGCGCGAGCGTCTTCGACACGAGCACGAACCGGGTGACCGCCGAGGCATTGTCGCCGATGGACGATGCGAGCACGACGACGTCGTGGTGGTCGGTGATGCCGGGCGGCGCGACGGCGGCGTCGGCGGTGGGGTCCGCCTCGAGCAGGGCGAGCGCCGCGGCGACGTTCGACGACGCCGGGATGTGGCCGTGGCCGGGCAGGTTCGCCTCGAGCCAGTTGTGGGTCTGCGCGTAGGCGACCGGGTGTGCGTTCACGGTGCGGACGTCGGCCAGGGTCGTGCCGGGTCGGGCGACGAGCACGAAGTCGACGGGGACCAGGTACTCCCCCACGATCCGCACACCGGGGATCCGGGCCAGGGCGTCCTGCGTGGCACTGACCCCGCCGTCGACGCTGTTCTCGATCGCGATGACGGCCCCGACGGAGCGGCCGGACATGACGTCGTCCAGGGCCTCACCGACGTTGTTGACGCTCCGCCAGGGCTTGCCGGCGGCGGCCTCGACGAGCTTGAGGGCCGCCTCGGTGAAGGTGCCGGCGGGTCCGAGGTAGGAGTACGTGTCGGACGGCGCGGCGGGGTCGGTCATGCGGCGAGCCTATTGCAAGCACCACGACCGACGATCGTCCGCAGCGCACCGCGCAGGGCCGCTCAGTCCGTCGCCGCACCCGTCAGCCGCTGCTCGCAGATCGCGGTGTCGTCGTCCTCGCGCGGGTAGGTCAGCGCCGCGAACCGCCCCTCGGGGTCGAGGCGCGTCAGGAGCGACGCCGCGATGCCGTCGAGCTGCGCGACCTGCTCGTCGGAGAGCGCGTCGATGACCACCCGGCGGGCGGTGCGGACGTGGTCCGGAGCGGCGTCGACGATGGTGGCGTAGCCGGCGTCGGTCAGCCGGACGTCGGTGGCCCGGCGGTCGGAGGTCGACGGGCACCGGGTGACGAGCCCGCGCTTCTCGAGCCGGGACACCACGTGCGACAGCCGCGGCAACGAGGCGTTCGTGGCCGAGGCGAGCGCGGACATCCGGAGGGTCCTGGTGTCGGTCTCGGAGAGCATCGCGATGACCATGTAGTCGAAGTGCGTCAGGTCGGCGTCACGCTGGAGCTGCTGGTCGAGCGCCGCCGGCAGGAGTTCCATGACGGCCACGAGCTTCATCCACGCGCGCAGCTGCTCGCGGGTGAGCCACGGGGTCTCGTCGATCATGGCCTGATCATACCGAAAGGTTGTCCCTTTAACCAGTGGTGCGCGCCGCGGCCGAACCAGACGGCCCACCTGCGCGACGCGACCGCAGCACCCCGACCACGAGCACGACCACCACGACGACGACGAGCGCCCCCTCGACGAGCAGCAGCCGCGTGCCGTAGTCGAACGGCAGCACAGTGGGGTTCTTCTGCCCGTGGTCCTTGGCCGCGATCTCCGGCAGCACCACCAGGGCGAGCACGCTGCCGAGCACGATCGCCGCCTGCACGACGACGAGCACCCAGGCCCGCAACGAGCGTCCGGCCCGACGCAGCAACAGCCCGGCACCGACCACGAACGGCGACAGGATCGCGTCGTGCAGCACCACCGCCGCGAGCAGCCACACCCCGAGCCCGCCGATGCGGTTCGGCGTGACGGACGTCACGAGCACGTACGCCCCGAACGCGATGACCAGCACACCGATCACCACGAGCACGATCCGCGCGGCCTTCACCGGAGCACCTCGATCTTCTCGATCCACTTGGTCTGCAGCACACCGGGCCGCCCCGGAGCGATGATGCGCGCCGGGAACCCGTGGTCCAGATCGAGTGTCGCGCCGTTCAGTTCGAGGGCGACGAGCGTCGTCGGGTCCTCGGCGTACTCCGGCCCCATGTCCATGATCCGGTAGCCGCCGTGCCGTTCCAGGCTCGTCACCCGCACGTGCGATCCCTGCGGCGCCTGCACGGCGTCGAGCAGGTCGCGCATCCGCACGCCCTTCCAGGTCGCCATCTGGCTCCAGCCCTCGACGCACGAGATCGGCAGGTCGACCTGCGCGGTGCCGAGCGCGACGAGTTCCGCCCGGACGAACGTCCGGCTCACGTCGTGGCCGACGACGGTGAGCGTCCAGTCGGCGGCGGTCGCAGTGGCGAGGACGCCGGCCGCCCGCGCGGTCCGGTTCACCGGCAACCCGTTCGCGCCGATGCCGCGGCCGCGGGCGCCGAACACGTTGAACGGTTCCGCGAGCTTCGAGGACTGCCCCGCCGTGAGCGCGACGACACCGACGGTCGCCGCCGTCACACCGGCGAAGAACCCGCGTCGGGCGATGCGCTGGCATCGTCCGGTGGCGGCTTCCGGCGTCGGCCTGGAGGCCCGGCTCGCCTCCCCCACGTCGGCCGCCGGCTGGGCGGGACTCGGCTCCTCGGACACCTCGCGGGTCTCCGGGGCCGTGTCCGGTCCGGTGGGACGGGGCTCGGCGCCGCCGGAGGCGGCGTCGACGCCGTCGATCCAGCGGAACACGCGGCCCAGCAGGCCGGGGGCGGTGGACCCGGTGGTCTCGGAGACCGCAGCGCGCGGGGCGGACGCTGGATGAGCCTCCAGACCGGGTGGGAGCAGTTCACTGCCGGACGCGGGGTCCGCGATGAACCGGCCGTGCACGTCGTAGGAGTCGCGCTTCCGCCAGTAGCGGGCGATGACCGGCAGCTTGGCGGCGATGTGGATGGCCAGCGAGCCGATGATCACGTAGGCCAGGGCGTTGTGCACCTGGCGGAACGGGAACGGCCACGGGTACCACTGGTACGTGTTGAGCAGGCCGGTGACGACCTGGATGATCGACGCGGACACGAGCACCGCGATCGACAGCCGCTCGAGCAGGTGCAGCACGCCGCGCACCGGCGGCACCTGCACCAGGGCGGGCATGACGGTGTTGAGCTTGGCGAGCAGCAGCGGGATGATCGCGATGCCGGTCGTGATGTGCAGGCCCTGCGTGAACTGGTACAGCTGCGTCGGACGGGTCGGGAACCGCATCCAGCCGAGCGGTTCCTGCAGCAGGTGGCTGTAGATCCCGGTGCCGAAGCAGATCAGGAACGCGATGCCGAGCAGACGCCCGAGCACCACCGCCGAGCGGGCGTTGCGGTTGGGGGACGCCAGAGCTGCTCGTCCGTCGTGCAGCAGGCGCTGGAGGCCGGATAGCCTCGACGGACCATGAGCGACCGACTGCGTGCCCTCCGACCGTCCCTGGCCGACGGCACCGCCGCCCGGATCGGCACGGTGCTGGCCGTCGTGGGAGTACTCGCCCTGTCGGGCGTCATCGCCGTCGGCGTCACGCATCTGGGGTTCCTCCGATCGGGCCATCGTTCTGCATTCGTTGCGTGGACGCTGATCGCTTGGACCGTCTTCGTCATCGCCGTGCTCGCGGTGCGCTTCGTGCCCGTCCGGTGGATGACCACCATGGTCATCGGCGGAGCGGTGGTGATCGGCATCGCTGCCCTGGTCGGCCCGCCGAACACGAGCACCGACTCCGCTCGGTACGCGTGGGACGGCATCGTCCAGCATGCCGGTGTCTCACCGTACGCGCACACCCCCCAGTCCGCGGCACTGTCCGGTCTGCGACCCGACTGGTTGTTCCCCGACAAGGTGGACGGCACGTGCGACCCGCTGAAGCCCCGGTTCCGCGGACTCGGCGACGGCGCCGACGGGCACTGCACCGCGATCAACCGGCCGGACGTCACGACGATCTACCCGCCGATGGCGCAGCTGTGGTTCGCGGCGGTGCGGTTCTTCGTGCCGGCGACGGCGCAGTACCTGCCGTTCCAGGTCGCCGGCCTGCTCGTGTCGCTCGGCGTGACCATCGGGCTCGTCGTGGTGCTCCGCCGGATCGGCCGTCCGACCTGGTGGGCGGCGCTCTGGGCCTGGTCGCCGCTCGTCGCGTCCGAGGCGGTCACCAACTCGCACGTCGACGTCGTCGGCGCCGCACTCGCCACGGCCGGTGTCGTGCTCGTCGCGTTCGGCAGGCCGATCTGGGGCGGGATCGCGCTCGGGGCCGCGACCGCGACGAAGCTCATCCCGGCGATCGTGTACCCACCGTTGCTCGGCCGCGGGCGGGCGTGGTGGGCGATCCCGATCGGCATCGCGGTGTTCGGGCTGCTCTACGTGCCGTACGTGCTGACGACCGGACTCGACGTGCTCGGGTACCTGCCCGGCTACCTGAACGAGGAGGGCTACGAGGACGGCTCCCGCTTCGCGCTGGTGTCGCTCGTGGTCAAGGGCGACGCCGGGACCCTGGTGGTCGGGCTCCTGGTCCTGCTGGCGGCGTTCGTCGCGTGGCGGTTGTCGGACCCGGCGCGCCCCTGGTCCGGCGAGGTCCTGATGATCGGCGTGACGTTCCTCGCCGTGACCCCGCGCTACCCCTGGTACGCGCTGCTGCTCATCCCGTTCGTGGTGCTGTCCGGGCGGTGGGAGTGGTTGTCGATCGGTCTGGCCATCGCGCTGCGCGGGGTGTGGCCGTCGGCGGACGCCTACCGGTGGTGGCTGCTCGCGGCCGTGGCGGTCATCGTGGTCGTCACGCTGCTGCGGACGAGCCGGTCGGACTGGCGCCGGTGGTGGGAGCGGCTGACGTTCCGGCGCGTGGAGCACGTACGCTGACGACCATGGCACCCGCGACCCTGCTCGGCACGACCGGCTCCGTGGACCCGGCTCCCACCGGGCTCGTCGACCGCTTCGGGCGTCGCGCCGTCGACCTGCGGGTGTCGCTCACCGAGCGCTGCAACCTGCGCTGCACGTACTGCATGCCCGCCGCCGGGCTGCCGTTCGCCCCCGACGAGGCCCTGATGACGGCGACCGAGATCGAGCGGCTGGTCCGGGTCGGTTCGGCGCGGTTCGGTGTCCGCAAGGTCCGGTTCACCGGCGGCGAGCCGATGCTGCGGCACGACCTGGTCGACGTGATCGCCCGGTGCGCCGCGCTGCCCGACGCCCCGGAGCTGTCGCTCACCACGAACGCGATCGGCCTGGCCCACCGCGCCCAGGGCCTGTACGACGCCGGACTGCGGCGCGTGAACGTGTCACTCGACACCGTCGACCCCGACGTCTTCACCACCGTGACCCGCCGCCCGTTCCTCGACAAGGTCATCGCCGGGCTGTCGGCCGCGCACGACGCCGGGCTCGACATCAAGGTGAACGCGGTGCTGCTGCGCGGGATCAACGACGAGGCCGCCCCGGAGCTCCTCCGCTGGTGCCTGGAGCGTGGCTACGAGCTGCGGTTCATCGAGCAGATGCCGCTCGACCCCGACCACGCCTGGGACCGCACCGAGATGATCACCGCGGCCGAGACCCGCGCGCTGCTGGCGACGTCGTTCGTGCTCACGCCGGACGACGCCCCGCGCGACGGCGCCCCGGCCGAGCGGTACCGCGTGCACGATGCCGTCACCGGCGAACCGCTCGGCACCGTCGGGATCATCGCGAGCATCACCGAGTCGTTCTGCGCCGACTGCACCCGCACCCGGCTCACGGCCGACGGCCACGTGCGCAGCTGCCTGTTCTCCGACGAGGAGACCGACGTGCTCGGGCCGATGCGCTCCGGGGCAGACGACGACCAGGTCGCCGAGCTGTGGCGGCTCGCGATGTGGGCGAAGCCCCGCGACCACGGTGACGACAGCGACGAGCTCGTGCACCCGACCCGCGGCATGAGCGCGATCGGCGGCTGAGCCATGACCACGATCCGGTTCTTCGCCGCGGCCCGGGCTGCCGTGGGTGTCGACTCGCTGACCACGTCGGGCGCCACCATCGACGCGGCCCTCGGAGCGATCGACACGGCTGCCGTGGCAGACCCTGCGCGCTGGAGTGCGTTGCAGGAGCGCTGCTCGTACCTGGTCGACGGTGTGACCACGCGCGACCGGGCGACCTCGCTGTCGGGCGTGGAGGTCGTCGACGTCATGCCGCCCTTCGCCGGGGGCTGAGTTCGGCGGCTGAGCGGCGCGCCCGTTCCTTCCCAGAACACCCGCGATGCCTGGTGCTTCCGGGCATACCTGGTGCGAACTTCCGACCAGGTACGCCCGATTCGACCAGGCACGCCCGGAACGACCAGGCTCCCGCCCCGCGCCCGCCCCGCCCGCGCCCTACGGCGAGACGGACAGGACGATGAACGCGGCGAAGATCACCAGGTGCACCCCGCCCTGCAGTCGCGTCGCACGACCGGGCAGCACCGTGAGCACCGCCGCGACGATCGTCAACGCGAGCAACACGATCTGCGACGGCCCGAGCCCGAGCAGCAGGGTCCCCGGCATGAACAGCGACGCGACCGCGATCGACGGGATCGTCAGCCCGATCGACGCCATCGCGGACCCCATCGCCAGGTTCAGGCTCGTCTGGATCCGGTTCCGTGCGGCGGCCTTCGACGCCGCGATGCCCTCCGGCAGCAGGATGAGCAGCGCGATGACGACACCGACGAACGACGGCGGGAACCCGACGGCGGCGACCCCGGCCTCGATCGCGGGCGACTCCACCTTGGCGAGTCCGACCACGGCGACGAGCGCGACGACGAGCAACCCGAGCGACACCATCGTGGTGCGGCCGGACGGGCGTGCGGCGTGGGCGTCCTCGGACTCGACGAGCACCCCGCCGGCACGGTTGACCGGCAGGAAGAAGTCGCGGTGCGCCACGGTCTGCGTGACGACGAACAACCCGTAGAGCACGAGTGACGCGATCGCGACGAACACCAGCTGCGTGCCGGTGAAGGACGCGTCGTCGGTGCCGGTGGTGAACGTCGGCAGCACCAGGGTCAGCACGGCGAGCGCGGCCACCGTCATGGTGGCGGCGCTCGCGCCCTCCTGGTTGAAGCGCACGGTGTTGTGCCGCAGGGTCCCGATCAGGATCGCGAGGCCGACGAGCCCGTTCATCGTGATCATCACCGCCGAGAACACGGTGTCGCGCGCCAGGGTCTCGGCCTGCGCACCGCCGGAGCTCGACAGCGAGATGATGAGCGCGACCTCGATGATCGTCACGGCGACGGCCAGCACGAGCGACCCGAACGGTTCCCCGACCCGGTGCGCGACGACCTCGGCGTGGTGGACGGCCGCGAGCACCGTGACCGCGAGCACGACGGCGACGACGACCACCACGGCGGTGCCGAGTCCGTAGCGGCCGTACGAGAACGCGAGCACGACGGCCGCCAGGATCGGCGTGGCCACGGGCCACACCTTGGGGAACCAGGAGGTCATCGGACCATTGTCTCAACCGCGGGGCGCGTACACCGCCACCTCGGCCGCGGGGACGTCGATGCGCACCGCGTCGCCGGGGACGATGCCGAGCGCGGTCAGCCGGGCGAGCGTCAGGTCCGCCACCAGGTCGCCGGCGCGGACGCGGACCAGTCCGTCGCGCGGCTCGAGCGACGAGACGGTGCGCGCGGCTCCGGCGCCGTCCCGCGTCAGCACGGCGGCCGTCGGGTGGAAGGCGGCCAGGGCGGGCCGGCCGGGAGGCACGGCGTGCGTCCCCGACGTCAGCGCGCCCCCGCCGTCGATCGCGATCCCACCCCCGGTGGCGGTCCCGCGCACCAGCGCGAGCCCGGAGAACGTCGCGGCGAACGCGCTGGTCGGACGACCGAGCACGGCCGCGGGGGTGCCCTGCTCGACGACCCGACCGCCCTGGAGCACGACGACGCGGTCGGCCAGGGCGACGACCTCGACCGGGTCGTGGGTGACGAGCACGGCGGGCCGGCCGGCGACCGCGGTCCGGAGCGCTGCGCGGACCTCGTCCTGCGCGCCGACGTCGAGCGCCGAGGTCGGTTCGTCGAGCAGCAGCACCGCGGGGTCGGTGGCGAGCGCGCGGGCGATCGCGACGCGCTGCGCCTGACCGCCGGAGAGCGTCCGGGGGTCGCGGGCGGCCAGGTCGGCGACCCCGACGGCGTCGAGCGCATCGCGGGCACGCTCCCGGGCGGCGGCGCGACCGGCGCCGGCGGCACGGGGTCCGAAGGCGACGTTCCCGACGACGTCGAGGAACGGGAACAGGTCGGGCCGCTGTGCGACGAGCCCGGTCCGGCGGCGGTGCGCGGGGACGGTGTGCCGAGGGTCCGACACCCGGACGCCGTCGAGTTCGATCCGGCCGGCGTCGATCGGCAGCAGTCCGGCCAGGGCCTCGAGCACCGTGGACTTGCCGGCACCGTTCGGCCCGATGACCGCCACGCACTCCCCCGCACGGACCTCGATCGTGACGTCGACGTCCCGCGACCCGACGACGACGTGCGCCCGGACGGCCACGGTTTCCGCGCCCGTCACGCCAGTGCTCCGCGGGTGCGGATCGACGACGCCCCGATGACCACGACGGCGACCACCACGAGCACGACGGCCAGGGCCACCGCGGTGTCCGGGTCGACCTCGCGCTGCAGGTAGACCTCGAGCGGCAGGGTCCGGGTGACCCCCTGCAGGCTGCCGGCGAAGGTCAGGGTCGCGCCGAACTCGCCGAGTGCCCGGGCGAAGCAGAGCACGAGCCCGGACACGATCCCCGGCAGGACCCGCGGCGTCGTGACGGTCAGGAAGGTCCGGGTCGGCCCGGCGCCCAGGGTCGCGGCGACCCGCTCGTACCGGTCGCCCTCGACACGGAGCGCTCCCTCGACCGAGGACACCAGGAACGGCATCGCGACGAAGGTCTGGGCGATGACCACCGCGGTCGTGGTGAACGCGATGTGCAGCCCGTGGTCGTCGAGGAACGCTCCGACCACCCCGAGCCGACCGAAGGCCGCGAGCAGCGCGAGGCCACCGACCACCGGCGGCAGCACGAGCGGCAGGAGCACGACCGCCCGTGCGACACCGACCCAGCGTGAGCGTGACCGCGCGAACAGCACGGCGAGCGGGTACCCGAGGACGAACGCGACCCCGGTGGCCGCGAGCGCCGTGCCGAGGCTGAGCCCGAGCGCGGTCAGCGACGCGGTGGAGGTCACGAGCCCGACGAACGACGACCAGTCCACCCGACCGAGCATCGCGAGCACCGGCACGACGACGAACAGTCCGCCGAGCACCGCGGGCAGCGGGAGCCACCACGCGACCGGCGGCCGTCCGTCAGTGCGCGGCGCCACGGGTCAGGGCTTCCCGAAGCCCGCGGCGGACAGCACGCGCTGCCCGTCAGTGGAGCGGACGTACTCCGCGAACGCCTTCGCGAGCTCCGGGTCGGCGGACTGCTGGAGCACGCCGATCGGGTAGGTGTTGACGGCGTCCCCGGACTCGACGAAGGGCACGCCGTCGACCTTGCCGTCCGCGCCGCGCACGTCGGTCACGTAGACCAGCCCGGCGTCAGCCTGCCCGGACTCCACCTTGCCGAGGACGTCGGTGACGGACTGCTCCTCGCTGACCGGGCGCAGGTCGACATCGGCGGCTCGCTCGACCTTCGCGGCCGCGGTACCGCACGGCACGGGGGCGGCGCACGTGACGAGTTGCACCCCCCGGGCGCGCAGGTCGTCGAGCCCCGAGATGCCCTTCGGGTTGCCGGGTGCGACCGCGATCTCGAGCGTGTTCGTGGCGAAGTCCTGCGGCGATCCGCTCGCCAGGTCGTCCGACGACAGCTTCGCCATGTTCGCCTCGTCCGCCGACGCGAACACGTCGGCGGGAGCGCCGTTCTGGATCTGGCTCACGAGGTCACTCGACCCGGCGAACGAGAACCGGATCGAGGCGCCGGGGTGCGCCTGCTCGTACTCCTTGCCCAGGGTCGTGAAGGTCTGCTGGAGCGACGCCGCGGCGAAGACGGTGATCGAGCCGGTCGGTCCCTCGGTCCCGGAGCCCGACGGCGTCGACGCGCCCGGGCCCGTGTCCGCAGCGGTGCAGGCGGCGAGCCCGGTCGAGACGGCGACCGCGAGGGCCAGTGCGGCGGCGGACCGGAGGCGACGACGACTCATCGCTCGTCCTCGTGTCGGGTGGGCGCCTCGACCGCGACCATCGTGGCCTTCACGGACGCCACCGCGACGGACCCGATCTCGAGCCCCAGGTCGCGGACGGCCTCGGCGCTCATCAGGGACACCACCCGGTGCGGGCCGCACTGCAGTTCGACCTGCGCCATCACGGTGTCGACGACCAGGTCGGTGACGATCCCGACGAAGCGGTTGCGGGCCGAGCTCGTCACCGCCGCTGCCGGGTCGGTCAGCTCGGAGCTGCGTTCCCGGGCGTACGCAGCGACCTCGCGCCCGTCGACCACCGCCCGCCCCGCGTCGTCCGTGGCGCGGGTGAAGGTGCCGCCGTCGACGAGCCGACGCACGGTGTCGTCACTGATCCCGAGGAAGGCCGCAGCGTCCCGTACCCGCAGTTGCGTCATGATCCACCGATCCTAGCCGCGGATGCGGCGGCCAGGGCAGTGCTGGTGACCGGGCTGGGTCAGGACCGGTGCTCGATCGCCACGGGCAGCCCCTCGCGACGCCAGGCCTCGAACCCGCCGTCGAGCACCGCCACGAGCCTCCCGGCCGGCTGTCTGGCCGCCCATGCGTCCGCACGGGGTCCGCGTGCGCAGTAGACGACGACCTCGTCCCCGCCGGT
This sequence comes from Curtobacterium sp. MEB011, assembly GCF_030209655.1. NCBI lineage: Bacteria > Bacillati > Actinomycetota > Actinomycetes > Micrococcales > Microbacteriaceae > Curtobacterium > Curtobacterium sp. MEB011. The sequence continues at coordinate 138,234 of NZ_JARVRN010000003.1, forward strand.
GTCGTCGGTGACGGCACCGGCGACCACGCCGGCCGCGCGTTCCTCGGCGGTCCGGACGTCGACGACGACCAGCGGGTCCGCCGGGTCCGCCACCCGGGCGGCCAGGGCGGACGGCGCGATGCGCGGCGGCGTGGCGGCGGCAGCGGTTGCCGGGCGACGCGAGGCGGGGCCGCGACGGACGGGGCTCTCGGTCCAGCGCCAGCGGCGGGCGTCGACGGTCAGGACGCGGCCGAGCAGGGGGTCGCCGGTGCCGGTGACCAGCGCGAGGACCTGCCCGGCCATCACCGCGCCGACCGCACCGCACAGGGCGGGGACGACCCCGTCGAGGGCGCACGACCCCTCGTCCGGCAGGGCGTCGGGGTGCAGGTCGTGGAAGTCGACACCGTCTCGTCCGGCGTCGCGGAAGACGCTGACCTGCCCGTCGTGGCCGAGCACGGTGCCCCACACGAAGGGCACACCGGCTGCGGCGCAGGCGTCCGAGACGGCGCGGGTGACCACGACCGAGTCGGCGGCGTCGACCACGACGTCGTGCCCGGCGACCAGGTCCGGCGTGAACGACCCGACCACCGCGACCGCGTCGAGTTCCGGGTCGACGGCGACGGCCCGGGCGACCGCGACCCGCGCCTTCGGCGAGCCGACGTCGGCCGCCGTGAAGAGCGTCTGCCTGGCCAGGTTCGAGGCGTCGACGACGTCCGGGTCGACGACCGTGAGCCGACCGATCCCGGCGAGGTACGCGACCACCGGCGCCCCGAGCCCGCCGGCCCCGACGACGAGGATGCGCGATGTGGCCAGGCGTCGCAGCCCGGTCGTCCCGACGTCGGCGAGCGCCGCGGTGCGCGAACCGAGCTGCGCCCGCCCCGGGGACAGCGCGGAGACAGGGGCGACGAGGGGTTCCATCCCGTCATTCTGGCCCGTCGCACCGAACTCGTGCATGTGAGAGTTCAGCGCCCGGACGCGGCGGATCCCCAGAGCAGATCGGTACGGTCGCGGGCGTGAGTTCCCCGCGTACCGGCACCGTCCCGATCCGACGCACGACGTCGGCTTCGTCGGTGCGCGCACGCGCCTGGGCGCTCGTCGTCGCCGCTGTCCGGGCCCTCGCACGGACGCCCGAGATCACCGTCGGCGCGCTCGGTGTCGTCGTCGTGGCCGCCTTCGCCTGGGTGCCGTCGGTCTGGTACGACGAGGCCGCGACCGTCGCGAGCGCACAGCGGAGCTGGCCGGCGCTCTGGGCCGAGCTGCAGAACGTCGACGCGGTGCACGGTCTGTACTACGCGGTGATGCACGTGTGGTTCACCCTGGTCGGGTACTCCCCCTTCACCCTGCGGTTCCCGAGCGCACTCGCCATCGGGGTGTCGGCCGGACTCGTCGTCGCCCTGGGCCGGCGGCTCGGTGGCGTCCGCCTGGGCGTCGTCTCCGGCATCGTGTTCCTGCTGCTGCCCCGCGTCGCCTGGGCCGGCGGCGAAGGACGCCCGTACGCCACCGTCACGACCTTCGCCGTCGCGCTGACCCTGGTCGGCATCACCGCGGTCCGACGCAGCCGGTCCGGGCACCACGCGACCCGGTGGTGGGTCGTCTACGGGCTGCTCGCCGTGCTGGCCGTGCTGTTCAACGTGTACCTGGCCCTGGCCGTCGTCGCGCACGGGGTCGTGCTGCTCTGGACGGCCGTCGCGGATCGTGCCGCGCGGCGCGACGCCGTGCTGTCCGAGCGCACCGGTCCGGTGCCGGCGCCGATGGTGGACCGCGCGGCGTTCGTCCGCTGGGGCGTCGCCGCCGTCGGGGCCGCGCTCGTGGTGTCACCGTTCATCGTCCTGGCGGCCGGGCAGGCCAAGCAGGTCGGCTGGATCACCGGCGTCGGCTGGGCGACGGTGCGACAGGTCGTCGCGACCGCCTGGTTCGGGGCCGTGTGGCCGTACGCGGCGCTCGGGTGGGTCCTGATGGGCGTCGCCGTCGTGCTCGCCGTCCGCGCGTCCCGGGGCCCCGCCCCCGCGGCCCGTGAAGCGCTGCGCATGCAGGCGGTCCGCGTCGCAGTCCCGCTGACGATCCTGCCCACCGCGCTGCTGGTCGGCGCGACCGCGGCCGGCGAGCACCTGTACACGCCGAAGTACGCCAGCCTGAGCCTGCCGTTCGTCGCGCTGCTCATCGGCCTGGCGATCACCGCGATCCGTCCCCGCCGGTGGGTGGCGCTCGCGGTCGTCGGCATGCTGCTGGTGTCGGCGCCGACGAGCACGACCGTCCGCCTGCCCCACGCCAAGCAGGACTCGCACTGGGCGAACGCGGCGGCGATCATCGATCGTGAGCGGGATTGGCGCACGGACCAGGAAGAGGGCGTCGTCTTCGGCAGCGTCTGGGGGCACCCGACCACCACCGCGCAGGTCATCGCCGACACCTACCCCGACGCGTTCACCGGCATGCGGGACCTCGCCGTCACGGAGACCGGCGCCGCACGCGGGCAGCTCTGGGACGTCAACGGCGACGTCGCGGAGACGGTACCCGCGCGGCTCTCCGGCATCGACACCGTGTGGTTCGTCGGCGGCAAGTCACGGAACATCCGGCCGCAGGTCACCGAGACGCTCGTGGCTCAGGGCTTCCACGTCGTGCGCTACTGGCACACCGGCACGGTCATCCTCTGGAAGTACAGCCGCTGACGGTGGGACGCCGACCGTCGGCCGACCGGGTCGAGCGTCGGGTCAGTGCACCACGCGTGCGCCGTGCACCGGTCCGGTGGCACGGAGTGCGACGAGCCCTGCGGCACTGAGCTCGACCTGCAGCTCGAGCGCGGCGTCGCGGTCACCGACCAGGAACGCCACGGTCGGGCCGCTGCCGGACACCAGGCCGGCCAGGGCACCGGACTTCTCACCGAGCTCCAGCGTCGCCGCGAGCCGCGGTTGCAGCCGCATGGCGGGCGCCTGCAGGTCGTTGTGCACGCAGTCCGCGAGCAGGTCGGGGTCGCCGGCGCGCAGGGCCTGCAGCACGTTCGCCTCGACCACGGGGTGCGAGGGCGCCGGGGAGATGTCGGCGCGGTACCGCTCCCGGTGCTCGTCGAGCGCACGGTAGACGGCGGGGGTCGACAGGCCGTCGTCGCTCAGGGCGAGGACCCAGTGGAACTCGCCCTTGGCCAGCGCCGGGCTCAGCTCGTCACCGCGCCCGGTGCCCACGGCGGTGCCGCCGGCGAAGGCGAACGGCACGTCGGCGCCGAGCTGCGCGCCGAGCCGGAGCAGCTCCTCGCGACCGAGCGCGGTGCCCCAGAGCGTGTCGACCGCGAGCAGGGTCGCGGCCGCGTCTGCGGAGCCACCGCCCATGCCGCCGGCGACGGGCACCTGCTTGTCGATGGTCAGCCGCACCCCACCGCGGTGTCCGGCCGCGTCGGCCACGAGCCGGGCCGCACGGATCGCCAGGTTCGACTCGTCGACCGGCACGGCACGCGTGTCGATCGGGCCGGTGAAGGTGACCGAGAAGTCGTCGGCGGCCTCGGCGGTGACGTCCTCGTACAGGGACACGGCCTGGTACGCCGTGGCGACGTCGTGGTAGCCGTCGTCCTGCAGCGCCCCGACGGACAGGAACACGTTGATCTTGCCGGGGGCGCGCGTCCGCACGCGGGTCGGGGCGGCCAACGTGGTCATGCCCCCAACCTATCCCGCTGCAGCTGCCGTGAAGCCCCGCGCCAGGTCGGCGGTGATGTCGTCGATGTGCTCCAGGCCGATCGACAGGCGGATGAGTCCGTCCCCCACCCCGGCGGCCGCCCGCTCGGCGGAGGTCATCTGCACGTGGGTGGTCGATGCCGGGTGCACGACGAGCGAGCGGACGTCCCCGAGGTTCGAGACGTGGTCGAACAGCTCGAGCGCCGCGACGAACCGCCGGCCTGCAGCGACCCCGCCGGCCAGGTCGAACGACAGCACCGCCGACGGCCCCTTCGGCACGTAGCGCTGCTGCAGGTGGTGCCACGGCGAGTCCGGCAGGCCGGCGTAGTGCACGTGCTCGACCTGGTCGTGCGCGTCCAACCAGGTGGCCACGGCGGCGGCGTTCGACACGTGCCGGTCCATGCGGAGCGACAGGGTCTGGACGCCCTGCAGCACCAGGAACGCGTTGAACGGTGCGATCGCGGGCCCGAGGTCGGCGGAGAGCTTCGAGCGGGTGCGCTGGATGAACGCCCGCCGCCCGAACTTCTCGGCGAAGTTCGTGTTCGCGAACCCGGACTGCTCGGCCGTGGCCAGCTGCGGGTAGGCGTCCGCGTGGGCCGCCCAGTCGAAGTTCCCGCTGTCGACGATGAGCCCGGCGATGGCGCTGCCGTGTCCGGCCAGGTACTTCGTCGCCGAGTGCACGACGATGTCGGCACCGTGCTCGATCGGGCGGACCAGGTACGGCGTCGCGATGGTGTTGTCGACGATGAGCGGGACACCTGCCCGGTGCGCGACGCCGGAGACCCCGGCGAAGTCCAGGACGTCCCCGCGGGGGTTCGGGATGGACTCGCCGAAGAACGCCTTCGTCTCCGGACGCACCGCCGCCGCCCACTCGGACAGGTCGGTCGGGTCCTGCACGAACGTGAAGGTGAGGCCGAGGTCCCGCAGCGTCGACGCGAACAGCGTGTAGGTCGCGCCGTACAGCGAGGCGCTCGACACCACGTGGTCGCCGGCGCGTGCGACACCGAGCACGGCCAGCGAGGTCGCCGCCTGCCCGGACGCCAGCGCCAGCGCGCCGATCCCGCCCTCGAGGTCGGCGATCCGGCGCTCGAGCGCTGCCGCCGACGGGTTGTTGACCCGCGTGTAGGTGTGGCCGGGGGCGTCGAGCATGAAGCGCGCGGCCGCGTCCTCGCCCGAGGGGTACACGTACGCGGCGCTCTGTGCGATCGGCGGCACGTTCGCGCCCCAGCCCGGGTCGGCCTTGAAGCCGGCGCGGATCTGGCGGGTCTCGAAGGCCCAGCCGTCCTCGGTGCTCACGAGACCGGCTCCGAGACACCCGCGGCGGTCGGGGTGGTCGGGGCCGTCGTCGGCGTCGGGGCCGTCGGCCGGACGAGTGGGATGACCTGCTCGCCGAACCGGTCCATCTCCTCGAGCTGTGGCGAGAACTGCAGCAGGAGCGTGTCGACGCCGGCGTCCTCGAACTCCTTGATGCGGTCGGCCACCTGCGAGGGGGTGCCGACGAACCCGGGGCGCAGGCCGCGGTTCGACACCGAGTAGTCCTCGAGCGAGGGCACGTGCTCGAGCTGCGACTTCGAGATGAAGTCCTGGTACGACTCGTACGCCGTGCCGTGCTGCACGTCGGTGATCCGGGCGAGCTCGGCCTGCGCCTCTTCCTCGGTCTCCCGGACGATGACGTAGGCGGCCATGCCGAACGCCTCGAACGGCGGCAGCCCGGCGTCGACGCGGCGGCGCTTCATCTCGTCGATCTTCGCGCGGAGCTCCGGGGCCGTGCCGCCGTGGGTCAGGTAGGCGTCGGCGTACCCGGTGATCGCGGCCTTGCCGGCCTCGCTCTCACCACCGGCGTAGATGCGCGGCGTCACGCGGGGCTTCGGCTCGAGGTGGGCGTTCTCGATGTCGTAGTACTCACCCGAGAACGAGTACGGGGTCTCGCGCCACAGGCCCTTCATGACCTCGACGAACTCCGCGGTGCGCTTGTACCGGTCGTCGTGCTCCGAGAAGATCCCGCCGTACTGCTTCGCCTCCTCCGCCCACCAGGCGCTCACGACGTTGAAGGTGAACCGGCCGCACGAGATGTCGTCGATCGTCGCCGCCTGCTTCGCCGTCACCGCGGGCAGGTGGTAGCCGGGACGCATCGCCGCCATGATCTCCAGGCGCTCGGTCGTCGCCGCGATGGCCGCCGCGAGGGACCACGCCTCGAGCGAGGGCGCCGCCGTGCCCTTGATGTCGTTGAGGTTGAGCTCCGGCACGAGCGTCAGGTCGAAGCCGATCCGTTCGGCGCGCTGCGCCAGGCGCTTCACGTAGTCGAAGGTGACCGGCATGTTCTCGTTGTCGACGTTGCGCAGCCAGCCGCCGAAGAGCGGGGTCCAGTATCCGAATCGCACGTGGGTTCCTTGGGGGTGTGGGAAAGGGGACTGGAGGCCCGTGGCGGGCCCGCCACGGGCCTCCAGTCCGGTGGTCCTTGCGGTCTCAGGCCGTGAGCTCTGCGGCGTACTCGGCCGCCAGCAGGCCGCCGAGGTACTTCGCGATGGAGCGCGGGCCGGAGGCCGGCGCGGACTCCTCGACAGCAGGGTTGTAGTTCGTGTTCGTGTTGATGTCGTAGACGACGGTGCGGCCGTCCGTCGTCTCCATGAACTCGACGCCCGCGATGGTGATTCGCTGGTCGGCGAGGAACGTGCGGAGCTGCTGGACCAGCGGGTGGCCAGCGGTGATCTCGGTCCGGACGGCGAACGCCGGGGGCGCACCGGCGGTCTCGGTACCGGGCACGTCGCAGACGGCGCCGGCAATGGCCTGGGGCACCTCGCACGCGTCGGCGGGGCACAGTTCGAAGCTGCCGGCGCTGGTGTCGACACGGACGGCGTAGACGAACTCGCCGCCGACGAACTCGACGCGGGTGATGAAGGGTTCGCGAGCCGTCAGGTACTCCTGCAGCAGCGTGATGCCGTCGACCGGGGCCTCGAACTCGGGGCTGTCGACGTAGGCGTCGAACTCGGCGAGCGAGTCGAAGCGCCGCACGCCCAGGCCCTTGCCGCCCTGGTTGTGCTTCGTGATGAACGGGACGTCCTGGCCGTTCGTGAAGTCCTTCGCCGCCTGCTTGAGCGTCGTCGTGCCGAACACGGCGGTGGTGCGGGGCACGTCGAAGCCGGCCTGCTGCAGGAGGCCGTGCTGGGCGACCTTCGACACCTCGAGCTCGAGCACGTGACTGCCGCCGACGACCTGGCGACCCGCTCGCTCGAGCCACCCGAGGACGGCGCGGGTGTACTCCTTGCTGTGCTCGTGGCCGCGGGTGTGGGAGCTCGCGGACATGCGGCTCCAGTACACGCCGGGTGCCGGCTCGGCCGCGAGGTCGATCTGCCCCTCGGTCAGCAGGATCTCCTCGACCGGGACGCCCTCGGCCTCGAAGGCGGCGGCGAGCGGCGGGAACCACTCGGGGTTCTCGTGGATGACGTACACGCGCGGAGTGCTCACGCCCCCACCCTAGGCACGGTATACCGCACGCGGCCAAGTGTGTGACGCGGCGTTGCTTCTCGGCGGCGGGGCGGTGCGGGTCGGGCGGGCGGGGCGGGTCGCACGGTGCGCGCTTGTCCGGTCGGTGCGAGGTTGGTCGCTCGGTGGCGGACTGTAAGGCGGCACCAAGCGGTCGACGATGCACGGGCTCACCAACCTGGCACCGTGCGGGGTCGACCAAACTCGCACGAGCCGAGCGAACGCGCACCGTGCGAGGTCGTCAGCCGGCGAAGGTCTGCTGTCCGACGACGCCGAGGAGCTCGAGCTTCTGCGCGTCCTCTGATCCTGGAGGCGCGGTGAACAACAGCAGTGCCTGCGCCTGGTCGTCGGTGTGCAGCACCTGGCAGTCGACGGTGATGCGCCCGAGCGCCGGCTGCACGATGGTCTTGTTGTCCGACCAGCGGGTGGCCACCTCGTGCTTGGCCCAGAGGTCGCGGAACTCGGGGCTGCGCGTCTGCAACTCGGCGACGAGTTCGGTCGCCCGACGATCGCCCGGGCCCGCGAGCCCCACCGCCGCCCGCAGCGACGCCACCACGACCCGGGCCAGTCGCTCGTGTTGCTCCGGCGCGTACTTCGCGAGCTCGTTCCCGGTCACGAACCACCGCCACGCCTGGTAGCGCTCGTTGCCGGGCAGGCTGACGGACGACCCGAGCAGTGCCGCCGCGAGCCGGTTCTCGACCAGGGTCTCGCCCAGGTGGCTGACGACGATCGCCGGGGTGTCCTCGAGCCGGTCGAGCACCCGCAGGATCGCCGGGTCGACGTGGTCGGCGCGGTGCATCCGGGTCGGGGCGTTCTGCCCGGCCAGGTGGAACAGGTGGTCGCGCTCGTCGAGGCTGCACCGCAGGGCGCGGGCGATCGCGGCGATCATCTGCTCGGACGGCTGCGGGCCACGCTGCTGCTCGAGTCGCGTGTAGTAGTCCACGGACATGCCGGCGAGGGCAGCGACCTCTTCACGGCGGAGCCCCGGAGTCCTGCGTCGCGGGCCCTGCCCGAGGCCGACGTCCTCGGGGCGCAGCAGCTCGCGGCGACGGCGGAGGAAGTCGGCGAGTGCGGCACGGTCCATGGGTCGATCATGGTCCGGTTCGTGGCGAGGTGCCAGGGATCGCCGATCCCCCGATGACCGCGCTCTGGTTGTGACCCCGTCCGCGGAGCATCGTGGTGGTCATGGACATCACGAACTCCACCGTCTTCATCCCCGGCGCGACCTCGGGCATCGGTCTCGCGCTCGCCCAGCGCCTGCAGGCCGCCGGCAGCACCGTCGTCATCGGCGGCCGTCGCCAGGCTCTCCTCGACTCCCTCGCCGCCGAGCACGGCTTTGGCACCGTGCAGATCGACGTCGCCGATGCGTCGTCGATCGAAGCCGCTGCCACCTCGGTGCTCGAGGCCTACCCGTCGCTCGATGCCCTGATCACCATGTCGGGGATCATGCGCGACGAAGACCTCCGCGACCCCGGGCACATCCACGATGCCCTCGAACTCGTCCAGACGAACCTGGTCGGCACGATCCGGCTCATCGACGCGTTCCTGCCGCACCTGCTCGCCCAGCCCTCGGCCACCCTGATGACCGTGACGTCCGGTCTCGCGTTCGTCCCGCTCACCGCGTCGCCGACGTACAGCGCGACGAAGGCCGGTGTGCACGCCTACACGCAGGCCCTGCGCCAGCAGCTCGTCGGTTCGTCGCTCGAGGTGCTCGAGCTCGCCCCGCCGGCCGTCATGACCGACCTGATGGGCGGCGCCGACTTCGGTGGGATGCCGCTCGACGCCTTCGCCGACGAGGTCATGGCGCTCATCGAGTCCGGTGCTGCACCGGAGATCCTGGTGCAGAACGTGCACCCGCTGCGCTTCGCCGAGCGGAACGGCAACCACCAGCAGATCCTCGAGATGATGGCGTCCCGCGAGCACTGACCCGGGTGCCTCGAATGTCGCGGTCAGCTGGTACGCAGGCGTCGCGGCGGGGCGGTCACCGGGCGAGGGACGGACTACTCCGCAGCCGCCAGGACCGTCCGCCCGAGCCGCACGAAGTCGTCCACACCGATCGCCTCGCCCCGGGCGGTCGGGTCGATGCCCGCCGCCGTCAGCACCTCGGACGCGTGCGCACTGCCGCCGAGCACCCCGGACAGGCTCTGCCGCAGCATCTTGCGCCGCTGCTGGAACGCGGCGTCCACCAGCGTGAACACCCGCGACCGCAGACGCTCGTCACCCGGGGGCTCGTGCCGGTCGAAGGCCACTAGGACGCTGTCGACGTTCGGCACCGGCCAGAAGACCTGCCGGCTGACCAGCCCGGCGGTGCTCCACGACCCGTACCAGGCGGCCTTGACGCTCGGCGAACCGTAGACCTTGCTGCCGGGGCCGGCGGCGAGCCGGTACCCGACCTCAGCCTGCACCATCACGAGCGACCGCTCGATCGACGGGAAGGTCGCGAGCAGGTGCAGCAGCACGGGCACGGAGATGTTGTACGGCAGGTTCGCGACGAGGTGCGTCGGCTCGACGTCGAGGTCCGTGGCGGCGACGGTCATGGCGTCCTGCTGCACGACCGTCAGTCTGGCGTGGGGCTGCATCGACGACACCGTCGACGGCAGTTTGGCGGCCAGGCGCTTGTCGATCTCGACCGCGGTGACGGGGGCGCCGGTCTCGGTCAACCCGAGTGTCAGCGACCCGAGCCCCGGGCCGATCTCGAGCACCTGCGCCGACGGGGTGACGCCGGCGACGGACACGATGCGCCGCACGGTGTTGGCGTCGTGCACGAAGTTCTGGCCGAGCTTCTTCGTCGGGGTGACGTCGAGTTCGGCCGCGAGTTCCCGGATCTCTGCCGGGCCGAGCAGGGCACCCACGACTACTCGTCCACCGTCACGGGCTCGGCGTCCCACGCACCGTAGACGAGCTCGGTGTTCGAGGCGATCTGGGCCGCGAGCATCGAGGCATCGGTGCCCAGGGTGTCTGCCATCGACCGCAGGGTGAGCGGGATGAGGTACGGCGCGTTCGGACGACCACGGAACGGGGTGGGCGTCAGGAACGGCGCGTCGGTCTCGACCATGATCAGGTGCCGCGGGGCAACGACCAGGGCTTCACGCAACAGTGCGGCGTTCTTGAACGTCACGGTGCCGGCGAAGGACATGTACCAGCCGCGCTCGGCGCAGAGCCGGGCCAGGTCCGGTCCGCCGGAGAAGCAGTGGAAGACGGTGCGTTCCGGGGCACCCACGCGGTCGAGGACCTCGACCACGGCGTCGTGCGCATCGCGGTCGTGGATCGTCAGCGCGAGGTCGTGCTCCTTCGCGATGCGGATGTGCTCCTCGAACGAACGGACCTGGGCGTCGCGACCGTCCTCGCCGGTGCGGAAGAAGTCGAGGCCGGTCTCACCGATCGCCCGGACCCGCGGCAGCGCGGCGAGCCGTTCGATGCCGGCGAGGTGCTCGTCGAGCAGCCCCTGTTCCTGCAGTACGGGCGCTTCGTTCGGGTGCAGCGCGACGGCCGCCAGGACCCGGGGCTCCCGAGCGGCGATCGACGCGGACCACTCCGAGGTGGCGAGGTCCGTGCCGACCTGCACGACACCGCGGACGCCGACGCTGGAAGCACGGTCGAGGTGCTCGCGGTACTCGAGCGGACCGTCACCCCCGTCGCCGACACCGTCGGCGATCTCCATGTGGGTGTGGTTGTCGTACACCGGCACGACGAGCGCCTGGGGCAGCGGCGGGTACGTCAGGTCGCGCTTCGAGGCCCCGGACGCCCCGTCACTGCGGGACCGGACGTGCGACTCGGCGTCGGTCACTCGGAGACCTGCTCGATCCGGGGGAACAGCCCGCTCTCCAGTGGCACCACGTGCGACGCACCCTGCCACTCGTACGCGCGGTCGACCTGCTGCTCGGCGACGGACCCACCGGCGCCGATCGAGGCCCAGAGCTTCTCGGTCGCCTTCGGCATGACCGGGGACAGCAGGACGGTGACGGTGCCGAGGCCGCGGAGCGCGGTGGTCAGGACCGTGCCGAGGCGCTCGCGCTCGGCGTCGTCCTTCGCCAGGGCCCACGGCGCCTGCTCGGTGATGTAGCCGTTCAGGGCGTCGACGAGCTCCCAGACGCTGGCGATCGCCTCGTGCGGGGCGAAGGCGGCGATCGCGGCGTCGGCACGCTCGGTGACCGAGACGGCCAGGGCATCGATCGCCTGGTCGGACTCGGTCAGCGCACCGCGCGCCGGGACCTCGCCGTCGAAGTACTTCTGCAGCATCGCGACCAGCCGGGACGCCAGGTTGCCGTAGCCGTTCGCGAGTTCGGCCTGGTAGCGCGCCGAGATGTCTTCCCAGCTGAAGTTGCCGTCCTGCCCGAAGGTGATGGCGCGCAGGAAGTAGTAGCGGAACGCGTCGGACCCGAACGTGTCGGTGATCTCGGACGGCGCGATGCCGGTCAGCTTCGACTTGGACATCTTCTCGCCGCCGACGAGCAGCCAGCCGTGGCCGAAGACGCGCTCCGGCACGGGCAGCCCCGCGGCCATGAGCATCGCCGGCCAGATGACGGCGTGGAACCGGGCGATGTCCTTGCCGACGATGTGCACGCTCGGCCAGAGGCGCTGGAAGGCCTCGTCGTCGTCGGTGCCGTAGCCGAGCGCCGTGACGTAGTTGAGCAGGGCGTCGAACCACACGTACAGCACGTGGTCGCTGTCCCAGGGGATCGTGATGCCCCAGTCGAAGCTGGAGCGCGAGATCGACAGGTCGCGCAGCCCCTGCTTGACGAACGAGATGATCTCGTTGCGGACGCTCTCGGGCTGGATGAACAGCGGGTTCGACTCGTACAGGTCGAGCAGGCGCTGCTCGAAGTCGGACATCCGGAAGAAGTAGTTGCGCTCGGCCAGGACCTCGACCGGGATCGAGTGGATCGCACAGACCTGCTGCCCCTCGTACGCACCGGTGCCGGCCACCAGGTCGCTCGGCTGCTTGTACTCTTCGCAACCCACGCAGTAGAAGCCCTCGAACTCACCGGCGTAGATGAAGCCGTCGTCGTAGAGCTTCTGCAGGAACGCCGTCACGCCACGCTCGTGGCGCTGGTCGGTGGTGCGGATGAAGTCGTCGTTCGCCACGTCGACCGTGTCGAGCAGTGGCTTCCAGGCGTCGTTGACCAGGCGGTCGGCCCATTCCTTGGGCGAGACGTCGTTCGCCGAGGCGGTGCGCAGGATCTTCTGCCCGTGCTCGTCGGTGCCGGTGAGCAGCCAGGTGTCGTCACCACGCTGCCGGTGCCAGCGCGCGAGGAAGTCCGCGGCGACCTCGGTGTAGGCGTGCCCGATGTGGGGCACGTCGTTCACGTAGAAGATCGGCGTGGTGATGCTGAACGAGGACCCGGCGGACATGCGGACCATCCTACGGGCGCTCCGAACGCTGATGACGCGTGCGGCGGTGGACTGTGGAGAACCGGGTCCGGGAGGCCCGTGACGGACCCGCCCCGCGCCTCCAGACCGGCGGACGCGAACGTGACGAGCCCCGCTCAGCGCGCCGCGAGCGCCCCTTCGTACAGGTCGCGCTTCGACAGCCCAGTCGCGTCCGCGACCGCCGCGGCGGCCTCCTTCATGCGCATGCCGGCGGCCACCCGCTCGAGCACCAGGCGCACCCCGTCGTCGAGCGTTGCCTCTTCGGTGGCCTCGGCGGCCCCGGCGACGACGATGCAGATCTCGCCCCGCACGCCCTCGGACGCCCACGTGACGAGTTCGTCGAGCGGCCCGCGGCGGACCTCTTCGTAGAGCTTGGTGAGCTCACGGCAGACCGCGGCGCGGCGGTCGCCCCCGAACCCGATCGCCATGTCGGCCAGGGTCTCGGCCAGCCGGTGCGGCGACTCGAAGAACACCATGGTCCGCTGCTCCCCCGCCAGCGCCTGGAAGACGCGGCGGCGTTCCCCGGCCTTGCGGGTGGGGAACCCCTCGAACGTGAAGCGGTCCGTCGGCAGCCCGGACACGGCGAGCGCCATCAGCACGGCCGACGGCCCGGGCAGCGCGGTGACGGTGACCCCGGCTGCGGCTGCGGCCTCGACGAGCGGGAAGCCCGGGTCGCTGATCGCGGGCATGCCGGCGTCGGTGAGGACGACGACGTCCTCGTCACGGGCGAGCTCGACGACCTCGGACGCCTTCGCCCGCTCGTTGTGCTCGTGCAGGGCGATGAGCCGCGGACGGTTCTCGATGCCCAGGGCGCGCATCAAGTGGATGGCGGTCCTGGTGTCCTCCGCCGCGACGACCGTGGCGTTGGAGAGGGTCTCGACGAGACGGCGCGAGGCGTCCCCGAGGTTGCCGATGGGGGTTGCTGCGAGGACGATCACGCACCCATTGTCCCCGCACGGCGACGCCGGCGCGGCCCGGCGCAGCCACACCGGCGTCGTCCAGCGCGGCCGCGCGGCGCGTGCACGCCCGTCGCAGCGGGGACAGAGGTCGATCCGTAGGATGCTCAGCGATGACCAGCGAGCTGACCGACGACCGCACGGCCGTGCCCGACGGGCCGATCGGCTCGCGCCTGGACGACTGGTGGGGGCGGGTGCTCTCCACGTCGCAGCGGGTCGCCGTGTGGCGGTGGACGGGTCCGCTCGCCGTGACGCTCCTCGCCGCCGTGCTGCGGCTGGTGAACCTCGGCAACCCGCACTCGCTCGTGTTCGACGAGACGTACTACGTCAAGGACGGCTGGTCGATCGTGCACCTGGGGTACGAGGGCACCTGGCCCGCGAACCCGAGCGGTGACGGCGCCCCGACGACCGACGACCGGTTCGTCCGCGGCGAGACGGACGTCTTCACGAGTGCCGCTGAGTTCATCGCGCACCCGCCGCTCGGCAAGTACCTGATCGGCCTCGGGATGCTGCTGTTCGGGGCGGACAACTCGTTCGGTTGGCGCTTCACGGTGGCCGTGCTCGGCATCGCGACGGTGTTCCTCACCGCGGTGATCGCCCGGTCGCTGTTCCGCTCGACGATGATCGGCACGCTCGCCGGCTTCCTGCTCGCGATCGACGGGCAGGCCATCGTGATGTCGCGGGTGACGCTGCTCGACGGCATCCTGACGTTCTTCGTGATCCTGGGCTTCGGCGCGCTGTTGCTCGACCGGCGGCACAGCCAACGACGGCTCGACGCGTGGGTCGCCGACCGCGCCGCCGCCGGCCGGACCACCCTGTGGGGGCCGGTGCTCTGGTGGCGACCGTGGTTGTTCGCGATGGGCCTGGCCCTCGGGCTGGCGGCGGCGACGAAGTGGTCGGGGATGTACTTCCTGGCGTTCTTCGCCGTGTACTCGGTGCTGAGCGACATGATGATGCGCCGCCGGGCCGGGGTGGAGTTCTGGTCGTCGAGCGCGCTGCTGCAGCAGGCACCGGTGTCGTTCCTGCTGACCGTGCCGATCGCCGCGGTGACCTACGTGGCGTCGTGGACCGGATGGTTCGTGTCGAAGGACGGCTGGGACCGCAACTGGCTGTCGTCGGGCGGCGAACGGTGGACGGGGCTCCTCGCCTGGGTGCCGGACAGCCTGCAGAACTGGTGGCACTACCAGTCGGAGATCTACGCCTTCAACATCGGGCTGCACACCCCGCACTCGTACCAGGCGAACCCGCTGCTCTGGCTCGTGATGCAGCGCCCCACGTCGATGTTCTACGTCGGCACGGACGCCGGGCAGGACGGCTGCTGGGCGGACCGCTGCGGCGAGGCGATCACCGGCATCGCGAACCCGTTCATCTGGTACGCCTCGGTCATCGCGACGGTGGCGCTGCTCGTGCTCTGGGTCCTGCGCCGGAAGTGGGAGTACGGCTTCGTCCTGCTCGGCGTCGGGGCGGGGTACCTGCCCTGGCTGATGTACGTCGACCGGACGGTGTTCCAGTTCTACACGATCGCCTTCGAGCCCTACATGGTGATGGCGCTGGCCGCCGCGATCGGGTTGGTGCTCGGCAGACGGAGCGACGAACGGTCACGCCGGTCGCGGGCGATCCTGTGGATCGGCGTGTACCTGGGCGTCGTCGTGCTGGCCTCGGTCTACTGGTACCCGATGTGGACGGCGATGCAGGTGCCGTGGGACTTCGTCCGGTCGCACTACTGGATCCCCAGCTGGCTCTAGCCGGCAGGTCCGGCCGGTCCGGCCGCGCCCGTCGCGGTGGGCGCGCTGGTGGCGACCACCGCCGGTCTGGAGGCCCGTGGCGGCGCCGCCACGGGCCTCCAGTCCGCAGTGGTCAGGACTGCGCGTGCAGCGCGCGTTCGATCGACTCGCGGTCCAGCGGGTCGCCGAGCATCGGCGCGGTGTCGTCCGTGCCCGGCAGGACCCCCTGGATCAGGAGCTCCGCGTAGCGGCGCCACGCGTCCGGGTCGTGCTCGCGAGTGGCGTCGGCGACCGCGCCGACCATCGCCGTGAGCATCGGCAGGTCGCGGTAGTCGAAGCCCGTCCGGACGACGCCGGCGGTCTCGGCACGGCCGATGATCGCGGCGACCTGACGTTCGAGCCGATCGCGCTCCTGCACGATGGACGGGCGGGCCTTGCCGGCACGGACGATGGCGTCGGCGAGGGCACGGTCGCGGGCGCGGAACGCGAAGACGCCCATCAGGTAGACCCGGAGTGCCTCACGCGGGTCGGACACGTCCGCGGCGCGCGCTGCGGCGTCGTTCATGGCCTCGAACTTGGTGGCGAGCAGCGCCTCGATCAGGGAGTCCTTGTCGGCGAACCGGCGGTAGACGGTGCCGACGCCGACACCGGCCTCGTGCGCGATGTCGTTCAGCGTGACGGAGAGCCCGCGTTCCGCGAAGCACTTGCGTGCCGTCTGCAGGATCAGCTCGCGGTTGCGCGCAGCGTCGGCGCGCAGCGGTCGCTCGAGGTCGGACGCGGACTCGGTGGTGCTCACGATCTGACCGTAGTTGCACTTTCTGGGAACAAGTGGATGCCATCCTTCCGTTTCGGTCTACACTGGCCACAAACGGATGCCTCGCATCCGGTTTCGTCACCACCACACCACCGGAGTGCCCGACGGCGCGCACCTCCACCTCACCCTCCAACCTTCTCGAGGAGGCTGCCGTGACGGCAGAACACACCGTGCCGACCCCCACCGGGACAGCACCCACGGCTCCGGGCACCACCCCCGCCAAGAGCAACCACCGTTGGATCGCCCTGGCGGTCATCGCCCTCGCACAGCTGATGGTCGTGCTCGACGCGACCATCGTGAACATCGCCCTGCCCTCGGCCCAGGCCGACCTGGACTTCGGCACCGACCAGCGACAGTGGATCGTCACCGCGTACTCGCTGGCCTTCGGTTCGCTGCTGCTGCTCGGCGGGCGCCTCGGCGACCTGTTCGGACGCAAGAACACCTTCATCATCGGGCTCGTCGGCTTCGCCGTCGCCTCGGTGCTCGGTGGCCTGGCCGACTCGTTCGGCCTGCTCGTCGCGGCCCGCGCACTGCAGGGCGTCTTCGGCGCGCTGCTCGCCCCGTCCGCACTCGGCATGCTGACCACCACGTTCCGCGACCCCAAGGAACGTGGCCGCGCGTTCGGCATCTTCGGCTCCATCGCCGGCTCCGGCGCGGCCATCGGCCTGCTGCTCGGCGGCGTGCTGACCGAGTACGCGTCCTGGCGCTGGTGCCTCTACGTCAACGTCGTCTTCGCCGTGCTCGGCGTGATCGGCGCCCTCGTCTTCATGGAGAAGCCGCCGATGGTCGAGCGTCCGCGCATCGACGTGCTCGGCGTCATCACCATCACGCTCGGTCTGGTCGGCGTCGTCTACGGCTTCTCGAACGCCGAGACGAACGGCTGGGACTCCCCCGTCACGATCGCCATGCTCGCCGGTGGTGTCGTGCTGATCGCCGCGTTCGTGTTCATCGAGACCCGCGTCGCCCACCCGCTGCTGCCCCTGCGCGTCGTGCTCGACCGTGACCGCGGCGGCTCGTTCATCGCGATCGGCCTCGTCGCGATCGGCATGTTCGGCATCTTCCTGTTCCTGACCTACTACCTGGAGCAGACCCTGGGCTTCAGCTCGCTGCAGACCGGTCTCGCGTTCCTGCCGATGCCGCTGTCGATCATGATCTCGGCGACGCAGATCGGTGGCCGCCTGCTGCCGCGCGTCGGGCCGAAGATCCTCATCTTCGCCGGTGGCCTGGTCGCCGCGACCGGACTGCTCCTGCTGCTCCGCACCGACCTGGACAGCTCCTACGCGGGCACCGTCCTGCCGGCGCTGATCGTCATCGGTCTCGGCATGGGCACGATCTTCTCGTCCGCCATGAACACCGCGACCACCGGGGTCGCCCGGGCCGACGCCGGTGTGGCCTCGGCAACCGTCAACACCATGCAGCAGATCGGTGGCTCGATCGGCACGGCCCTGCTGTCGACGATCTTCGCCGACGTGGTGTCGAACAGCCTGTCCGGGCTGTCCGCCGCCCCGACGAAGCTGCAGCAGGCCCAGGCCACGCTCGACGGGTACCACGTGGCGTTCGGCATCTCGGCCGGCGTGCTCGTGCTCGTCGCCCTGGCCGGCGGACTGCTCATCAACCGGCAGTCGGTCCGGCTCGAGCGGCTCGCCCGCGCCGGGTCCGCGACGACCGGGAGCATCCCCGCCGCCGCGCACTGACGCTCGCGCTGCGCTGCGGCCCGCTCCGGTACTGCCGGGGTGGGCCGTTGTGCGGGGGGGCTGCGGCGACACCCGTTTCACGACGATCCACCTGTCGAACAACGCGTGCATCGTCGACGGATGCGCACGCACTCGGTGCCCGCGCATGTTCCGACGGACCACTCGTCGAACGACTGGTGGACCGTCGGTCACCGCCCACACACGCACCCCCGGTTGCGCCGTGTGTCCACGACTCTGGCCCACGTCAGGGGTGCGGATTATGGTGGCCCGCATGGCCCCCGTCCTGACCTCACCACTCGTGTCGACGCAGTGGCTCGCAGACCACCTCGGTGCTGACGAGCTCGTCGTGCTCGACGCCTCGGTGCACACGGTCGGGGCCGGGTTCGACACCACCTGGCTGCCCGGACGCGACGCCCACGAACAGCGCGGCCACGTGCCCGGCGCCCGCTTCGCCGACCTGATCGACGCCTTCTCGGCCGCCGACGCCGACGTCCCCTTCACCCGCCCCGGTGCCGAGCGCTTCGAGGCCGCCGCGGGGCAGCTCGGCGTGACGAACACGTCGACCGTGGTCATCTACGACGACAGCGTCGGTGAGTGGTCGGCGCGCCTGTGGTGGATCTTCCGCTCGTTCGGCTTCGACTCGGTCGCGGTGCTCGACGGCGGCTTCACGAAGTGGCGCGACGAAGGCCGGCCGGTCCGCGTGGGTGCACTCCGCGCGCCGGCGGCGCCGTCCGGCCCCGACGCCGGCGCGTTCCTGGCCGGCGAAGAACGCGCGCTCTGGGCCGACCACGACCGCGTGACCCGTGCCGTCTCCGGTGAAGAGCCGGCGTCCCTGGTGTTCGCCGCCTCGTGGGCTGCCCTGGGCGACGACCACCCGCCGATCGTGCCGGGCAGCACCCCGATCACGGCGGACTCGCTGGTGGACCCCGAGACGAACGCCTACCTGCGCGGGGCCGAACTCGAGCGGGCCTTCGCCGCGGTGATCGGCGCCGACGAGATCGTCACCTACTGCGGGGTGGGCAGCGCCGCGTGCGTCGACGCCCTGGCCCTGACGGTGCTCGGGCACGACCGGGTGCAGGTCTACGACGGCTCGCTGGCCGACTGGTGGCGGCACGAGCAACTGGCGTCCTGACCGATCCGATCGCGGAACGACGGCCGCGCCTGGCCGACGGCCGCCGACTGACTGCGGCCGGCTGACTGCCGCCGGCCGACGGCCGCGCCGCACTACCGTTGCACCATGAGCACCAGACGCGCGGTCATCCTCGGCGGCACCGGCGGCATCGGCTCGGCGGTCGCACGCGAGCTCCTCGACGCGTCCGGCCGGGGCGGCGACGACTGGCAGGTGGACGTCCTCGCCCGCCGGGGCGGCCCCGCAGCGGACGCCCTGACCGCCTCCGGCGCCACGTTCACGTCCGGCGACCGCCGCGACCGGTCCGTCCTGCGCGACCTGCTGCGCCCCGGAGCCGACCTGCTCGTCGACACCGTCGGCCTGACCCGTGACGACGCCCAGCAGCTCCTGCCGTTCCTCGACGACGTCGGCTCGACGGTCTTCGTGTCGTCCAGGTCGGTGTACGCCGACGAGCAGGGGCGGCACGCGAACTCGCTCGACAAGCCGGTGTTCGGCGGCGCGGTCACCGAGATCCAGCCCACGGTCACCGCCGGCGACGGCGACCCGACGAGTCGTGACGGCTACGGCGCCGCGAAGGTGGCGGCCGAGCAGGTCCTGCTCGACCACGGTGCCCCGGTCACGGTGCTCCGCCCGTCGAAGGTGTACGGCGTCGGCATCGGCCGCCCACGGGAGTGGTTCGTCGTCCGCCGTGTGCTCGACGGCCGGGAACGCATCCTGCTCGCCGACCACGGCCGCGGCGTCGACCACACGACGGCGGCGAGCGGCATCGGCTCGCTCGTCCGTGTGGTCGCGGACGCGCCGGACCGCCGGATCCTCAACGTCGCGGACGCCTCGGCCCCGACCGCGCTCGAGATCGTCCGCACGATCGGCGGGCACCTGGACCACCGGTTCGACGAGGTCCTGCTCGACGAGGACGCGCCCGCCTTCGTCGGCGGCACGCCGTGGTCGTCACGACCGCCGTTCGTCCTCGACACCACGGCGGCACGTGCACTGGGATGGGAACCGCCGGAGTTCGCGACCGCCGTCCTCCCCGAACTCGACTGGCTCGTCGAGACCGCCCGCGCCACCCCTGCGGACGGCGACGTGCCGTGGGCCGACGACCCCTTCTGGGAGCACCTGTTCGACTACGGTCCCGAGGACGCCGCACTCGCACTCCTCTCCCTCGACCTGGGCTGACACCGTGTTCCGGTCGGAGGTCCTGTTCATCGGCGGACGCTCCGGCGTGGGCAAGTCGACGGCGGCCGAGGCGCTGCACGACCTGCTCGTCGCGGCGGACGTCCGGCACGCGGTGATCGAGGGCGACCTGCTCGACCTGGCCCACCCGGCACCGCACGTCGAACACCCCGAGGCGCACCTGACGGAGCGGAACCTCGCCGCGCTCTGGGCCGGCTACCGGGCGATCGGACACCACCGGCTCGTCTACACGAACACCGTGTCCGTGCTCGAGCACGAGCGCCTCGCTGCGGCGATGGGCGACGACCCGCTGGTGCGTGTCGTCCTGCTCCGCGCCGCGGACGACACGACCGCCGAACGGCTCGCACGACGGGCGGGTGGCGCGGTCCCGCAGGCGCAGCTCGCGCACAGCACGCGGACGGCCGGGAGGCTCGACTCGGTCACCGCGGACACCGTCACCCGGGTGGACACGGACGGCCAGAGCCCCGCCCAGGTGGCCGCACGGCTCGCGTCGATCACGGGATGGCTCCCGCGCTGATCCCCCTGTGCGGCCTGTGCACAGGGGGCAGCTCGTCCACAGATCCCCCCGAGCGGTGGTCCGTCCAGTCGCCCGAGGGCACGCTGGAGCCATGAACGACAACCGCCTCGGCACCTCGGTCAGCCCCTACCTGCGGCTGCACGCCGACAACCCGGTCGACTGGCGCGAATGGGGCCCCGAAGCCTTCGCCGAAGCACGCGAGCGCGGGGTCCCGGTGCTGGTGTCCGTGGGGTACGCCACGTGCCACTGGTGCCACGTCATGGCGCGCGAGAGCTTCGCCGACCCGGAGATCGGCGAGCTGCTCCGGCGGGACTTCGTGTCGGTCAAGGTCGACCGCGAAGAGCGCCCTGACGTGGACGCGAGCCTGATGGCCTCGGCGAGTGCGTTCACGCAGCAGCTCGGCTGGCCGCTGACGACGTTCCTGACGCCCGACGGCCACGTCTTCTTCGCGGGGACGTACTTCCCACCCACTCCCGTCGGGCAGGTCCCGGCGTTCCGGCAGATCCTGGCAGCGGTGCTCGACGCCTGGACCGAACGTCGGCACGAGGTCGACGCGAACGCCTCGGCCATCGCGACGGCGATCCGGCAGGGTGCCGCGGCGGACGCGACCGCCCGCTCGGGCGAGAGCGGTGCCGGAGCCGACCCGGGCCTCCCGTCCGTCGACACCATCCGGGCCGTCACGGACCAGCTGTCCCAGGCAGAGGACACCACCTACGGTGGTTTCGGCGGCGCGCCGAAGTTCCCGAGCACACCGTTGCTCGAGTTCCTCGCCGACGCGGCGGCCGACGGCGACGCCGACGCCGACGGGTTGCTCGACCGGTCGTTGCACGCGATCCGCGCGTCCGAGCTGACCGACGCCGACGGCGGCGTCTTCCGGTACGCCACCAGGCGCGACTGGAGCGTGCCGCACTACGAACGGATGCTCTCCGACAACGCGGGGCTGCTCGCGGTCGCCGGTGCCGAGCAGGCCCGTGGCATCGCCGACTTCCTGCGGGACACCCTGCGCCGCGCCGACGGGGCGTTCGTCGCCGCACAGGACAGCGAATCGACCATCGACGGCCGTCGGGTCGAGGGCGAGTGGTACCGCCGACCGATCGCCGAGCGCGCCCAGCTCGACCCACCACCGCTGGACGACCAGGTGCTCACGGGGTGGAACGGCCTGGCGATCCGTGGGCTCGCGATCGCCGGCGCACGGCACGGTGATCCGGAACTCGTCGCGCTCGCCCGGGGTGCGGCCGACGCGGTCCTCGCCGCCCACGTGCAGGACGGCCACGTGTCGGTGCGGTCCAGCACACCGCGCGGGGTGTCCTCGGCACCGGCCACCGTCGAGGACGTCGGGCTGCTGGCCGAAGGGCTGCTCGAACTGGCCCTGGTGACGGGCGAGGTCTCCTACGCGACCGTCGCACGCTCGCTCGTCGACGACGGTCTGGCCGAGCGCTTCGACGTCGACCCGGTGCTGGCCGCTGCGGGGACGGTCACCGGCGAACAGCCGCAGACCGCGATGCGGTCCGGCACGGTGGCGCTGGCATCGGCCGCCGCGACACTCGGGGCACTGACGGGCGACCAGGAGCTGCGGACCACCGCGGCACGACTCGTCGCCGACCGGGCCCGCACCGGGACCGAACGCCCCCTGGGCCACGCGGACGCCCTCGGTGTCGCCCTCGCCCTGCAGCGGCCGTCGCGGGAGATCGTCGTCGTCACGAGCAGCACCGACGATCCGATGCAGGCCGTTGCACACCGTGCTCGGCGCCCCGGCACGGTCGTCGCCACCACCACGCCGGATCAGGCCCGCGACTGGGCCGCGGCGGGGTTCTCGTTGTTCGAGGGACGCGATGTGCTCGACCCCGCTGCGTACGTCTGCCACGACCGGGTGTGTGACCTGCCGTCCCGGTCGGCGGACGCGCTGGCCGGGCAGATCGTCTGACGCCCCTCCCGCCCGGCGCGCCTGTATCCTGGAATGCTCATGTCTTCTCCGCTGCCCGTCATCACGTACCCGCCCGAACTGCCGGTCTCGCAGCGGCGGGACGACATCGCGGCTGCCATCCGTGACAACCAGGTGGTCATCGTCGCCGGGGCCACCGGCTCGGGCAAGACGACCCAGCTGCCGAAGATCTGCCTCGAGCTCGGTCGGGAGCACATCGGGCACACCCAGCCCCGTCGGATCGCAGCCCGGACCATCGCGGAGCGTGTGGCGGAAGAACTGGGCGGCGGCGAACTCGGCGGACTCGTGGGCTACCAGGTCCGGTTCACCGACAAGGTCAGCTCCGAGACCCGCGTGAAGCTGATGACCGACGGCATCCTGCTGAACGAGATCCACTTCGACCGCGACCTCAAGCGGTACGACACGATCATCATCGACGAGGCGCACGAGCGGTCCCTGACGATCGACTTCCTGCTCGGCTACCTGAAGCGGCTGCTCCCCCGGCGCCCCGACCTGAAGCTCATCATCACGAGTGCGACGATCGACCCGGAGTCGTTCTCGAAGCACTTCGACGACGCCCCCATCATCGAGGTGTCCGGCCGCACCTACCCGGTCGAGATCCGGTACCGCCCCCTCGTCGCCGAAGACCAGGACGACGACGCCGACGACGAGTCGGACTCCCGCACCGGTGACAGCGGCAACGCTGCCGACGACCGCGACACCCTGCAGGGCATCACCGACGCCCTCGACGAGCTGGCGCAGGAGGACCCGGGCGACGTGCTCGTGTTCCTGTCCGGCGAGAACGAGATCCGCGACGCGCAGGACGCGATCGAGGGCAAGCGCTACCCGGGCACCGAGGTCCTGCCGCTGTACGGCCGGCTGTCCGCCGCCGACCAGCACCGCGTCTTCGAGCGCCGGCACACCCCGGGCGTCCGCCGTCGTGTCGTCCTCGCCACGAACGTCGCCGAGACCTCGCTCACCGTGCCCGGCATCAAGTACGTCATCGACACCGGGACGGCGCGCATCTCGCGGTACTCCCCGCGAGCCAAGGTGCAGCGTCTGCCGATCGAGGCGATCTCGCAGGCCAGCGCCAGCCAGCGCTCCGGCCGAGCGGGCCGCACGAGTGCCGGCATCGCGATCCGGCTCTACTCGGAGGACGACTTCGGCCGTCGCCCCGAGTACACCGACCCCGAGATCCTCCGGACGAACCTGGCCGCGGTGATCCTGCAGATGATCTCGCTCGGCTTCGGGGACATCGAGTCGTTCCCGTTCCTGCAGCCGCCGGACAGCCGGGGCGTGAAGGACGGCCTCGACCTGCTGCGCGAACTCCGCGCCGTCGACAAGGACGGCCGCATCACGAAGTCCGGGCGGCAGCTGACCCGGCTGCCGATCGACCCCCGCCTCGGTCGCATGGTGCTCGAAGCCGGGCGCCAGGGCGTCGGGCGCGAGGTCATCGCCATCGTCAGCGCCCTGAGCATCCAGGATCCCCGCGAGCGCCCCCTCGAGAAGCGTGCGCACGCCGACCAGCTGCACGCCCGCTTCGCCGACCCGACGAGTGACTTCCTGACCCTGCTGAACCTCTGGAACCACATCGAGGAGCAGCAGGAGGAACTGTCGTCGAGCGCGTTCCGGCGGCTGTGCAAGGCCGAGTTCCT
Source organism: Curtobacterium sp. MEB011 (assembly GCF_030209655.1). NCBI lineage: Bacteria > Bacillati > Actinomycetota > Actinomycetes > Micrococcales > Microbacteriaceae > Curtobacterium > Curtobacterium sp. MEB011. Next base: position 162,329 of record NZ_JARVRN010000003.1, read on the forward strand.
CAACTACCTGCGCATCCGCGAGTGGCAGGACCTGTACCGGCAGCTGTCCCGCGCCGCGAAGCAGGTCGACGTCCGTGTCGGGCAGGCACGCTCCGAGGACGGCGACGCCGTGCACCGGGCCCTGCTCTCCGGACTCCTCAGCCAGATCGGGTTGCGCGACCGCGAGAAGCGCGACTACCTCGGCTCCCGGAACACCCGGTTCGTGGTGTTCCCGGGCAGTGTGCTCGCGAAGAAGCAGCCCGACGCGGTGATGGCCGCCGAGCTCGTCGAGACGAGCCGGCTCTTCGCCCGCACCGTCGGCCGGATCGACCCCGCGTGGGTGGAGCCGCTCGCCGGTGACCTGCTCAAGCGCACCTACGGGGAGCCGCACTGGGAGAAGAAGCAGGGCGCGGTCGTCGCCTACGAGCGCGTGACCCTGTTCGGCGTCCCGATCGTGCAGCGCCGCCGCGTGCAGTACTCGCGGATCGACCCGGAACACTCCCGCGAGCTGTTCATCCGGCACGCCCTGGTCGAGGGCGAGTGGGAATCGCAGCAGGCCTTCGACCGCGCCAACCGGAAGCTCCGCAAGGAACTCGAGCAGCTCGAGGAGCGCACCCGTCGCCGCGACATCCTGCTCGACGACGAGAACGTCTACGAGTTCTACGACGCCCGCATCCCGGCCGACGTCGCGACGACCCGCGACTTCGAGGGGTGGTGGCGGACCACCCGCCGCGAGCAGCCGGACCTGCTCACGATGCGCCGGTCGGACCTGCTGGACGAATCCGCAGCCGAAGCGGCCGAGGACGACGTCGAGTACCCGACCCAGTGGCACAGCGGCGACCAGCGCCTCGCCATCCAGTACCGCTTCGAGCCCGGCGCCCAGGACGACGGCGTGAGTGTGCAGGTCCCCCTCGCGCTCCTGCCCCGGATGCGCGAGGAGGGCTTCGACTGGCAGGTCCGTGGCCTCCGGAGAGAACTCGTCACCGCGCTCATCAAGTCGCTGCCGAAGCAGATCCGCAAGAACGTGGTGCCGGCGGCCGACTGGGCCGAGAAGATCGTCGCCGAACTGCCCGACGACGCCCCGACCGAGCCGACGGAGTCGTTCCGCGCCACCCTCGCCAAGGCGATCCAGCGCATGACCTACGTGCCGGTCTCCGAGTCCGACTTCGACCTGACCCGCGTCCCCGCACACCTGCTGCCGACATGGGCGGTGGTCGACGAGCGCGGTCGCCGGGTCGAGACCGGCAAGGACCTGTCGGCCCTGCAGACCAAGCTCAAGGACCGGACCCAGCAGAGCGTCGCCTCCGCCACGGCGAAGGGCGCGGGACGGTCAGGAGGCGCGGCTCGCGTCGCGTCCGCCGGCGCCGGTCGCCCGCTGGAACAGTCCGGACTCACCGCCTGGCCCGACCAGGACCTGCCGCAGACCCTCGACACCAAGCAGGCCGGCGGCGTCATCCGGGCGTACCCGTCCCTGGTCGAGGAAGGCACGGGTCCGAAGGCGACCGTCGGCGTGCAACTGCTCGCCACTCCCTCCGACCGCGTCGTCCGGATGCCCGCCGGGGTCCGCCGTCTGGTGATGCACGCGGTGCCGTCGCCCGTGTCGTACATCCAGTCGCACCTGACCGCGCAGGAGAAGCTCGCGCTCGCCGCCAGCCCCTACCCGTCGACCGCCGCGCTGTTCGACGACGTCCTGGCCGCCGTGGTCGACGCCGGCATCCGTCGGGCCCACCCGGACGGCATGGTCTTCACGAAGGCCGGGTTCGAGGCCGTCCGCGATGCCGTGTCGGCCACCGTCGTCGACACGATGTTCACCGCGGTGTCCGAGGTCGCGGCGGTGCTCGCCGCGCAACGCTCCGCCGAACGAGCGCTCAAGCAGGCGAACTCGATGTCGCTGCTCGCCGCCCTGAGCGACATGCGGCAGCAGATGGAGCGCCTGGTGTTCCCAGGGTTCGTCGCCGTCGCGGGGCTCGACCGCCTGCGTCGGATCCGCGTGTACCTGCAGGGCATCGAGGCGCGCGTGCAGAAGCTGTTGCAGAACCCCGGGCGCGACGCGACGTGGATGCGCGAGGTCACCGTGGCGACCGACCGCTACACCGATGCCGGCGGTGTCTTCCCGCCCGCGGTCGGGGCGCACCCGGAGCTCGTGCACGCGCGGTGGATGCTCGAGGAGTTCCGGCTCAGCCTGTTCGCGCAGGAACTCGGGACCGCCGAGACCGTCTCGTTGCAGCGGATCACGAAGGCCCTGACCGCGGCGCGCTGATGGGTCTACCGTGTCGGCCATGATCGGCACACTCGACGTCGTCGTCCTGGACTGCCCGGACACCCGCGCCCTCGCCCGCTTCTACGCCGAGCTGCTCGGCGGGGAGATCGTCGGCTTCGACGAGGACTGGGCGGAGCTCGCCCTCCCGTTCACCGACCACCGTCCGATCCTGGCGTTCCAGCAGGTCGACGACTACCAGGCGCCGGAATGGCCCGGGCAGACGGTCCCGCAGCAGAGCCACCTCGACGTGAAGGTCGACGACCTGGACGACGGCGAGGCCGCGGTGCTCGCGATCGGTGCGACGGCCACGGGGTCAGGCACGGAGACGTTCCGCGTCTACCTCGACCCCGCGGGCCACCCGTTCTGCCTCATCCGGCCGTCGGACTGACCGGTTCGGTCGCCAGGCCCTCGACCACGGTGACGTTCGGCAACGCGGTGAGTGCGGCGCCGGGCAGGAACAGCTTCGCGGCGCGGCGCCCGGCGCCGATGACGACCTCGGGGGCGTCGAGGACGCGCGCGTCGATGTAGAGCGGCCACGACGACGGCAGTCCGATCGGCGTGATGCCGCCGTACTCCATGCCGGTCAGCTCGACCGCCTCGTCCATCGGGGCGAAGCTCGCCTTGCGGACGTCGAGCAGCTGCTTCACGACCCTGTTGACGTCGAGCTTCGTCGATGCCAGGACGACGCAGGCGGCGTAGCGGACCTCGTCGCCGCGCTTCCCCGCGACGACGATGCAGTTGGCACCGCCGGCCAGCGGGTAGCCGTACGCCTCCGAGAACGCGGCGGTGTCGGCCAGGTCGGCGTCGATCGGTGCGCCCTCGATCTTCGTCAGGACGTCGCTCGGCAACGCGACGAGGGCTTCAGCGACGGGGATCGCGAGGAATCCGGTGGCGACCAGGGCGGGAACACGTTCGAGCGTCGGCATGGCTCCACCGTAGGGAAGCGATTCCGCACGAGGGTGGAGCCATGACCGAACTCCGGGCGATCGACGTCGACCAGTGGGCCCGCCGCGAGCACTTCGAGCACTACCGGCAGCGGGTGCCGTGCGCGTACGAGGTGACCGTCGAGCTCGACGTCACCGCCTTCGTCGAACGCGTCCGTTCGACCGGCCGACGGACCTACGCGTCACAGCTCTGGGCCATCGCGACCGTGGTGAACCGGCACGACGAGTTCCGGATGCAGCTGCTGGACGACGGCTCCCCCGCCGTGTGGGACCGCGTCCACCCGATGTTCACCGTGTTCCACCCGGACACCGAGACGTTCTCCGCCCTGGTCGTGCCGTACGACGACGACTTCGGCACCTTCCACGATGCCGCGGTGTCGACGATCGAGCGGTACCGCGACGACACCCGGATGTTCCCGCAGGACGACCGCCCCGGCAACGTGTTCGACGTGTCGACCCTGCCGGGGGCGTCGTTCACCGGGTTCTCGTTGCAGGTGCGTGACGGCTGGGACCACCTGCTGCCGATCATCACGCTCGGCGGGTACCGGACCGCTGGTGACCGGACGCTGCTCCCCCTGGCGCTGCACGTCAACCACGCCGCCGCCGACGGCTTCCACACGACCCGGCTGCTGCGCGAGCTCGAGGAGCTCTTCACCGACCCTGGCTGGCTCGGCTGACCCTGCCCGTCCTCGGACCGCATCTCCTACGCTGACCCCATGACGCCACAGTCGGAGCCCCTCGCCCGGAAACGCATCGGGCTCGTCGGCGCGGGCGGCATCTCCGTCGCGCACCTGCCCGGGCTGCTCCGCCTGGGCGATGTGGTGGTGCACGCTCGCGAGGGCGCCCACGAACTCGTCGACGCCTTCGCCGACACCGCCCGTGCCGAGGGCAGCACGATCACCGTCGCCGACAGCCTCGACGAGCTCCTCGCCGCGGTCGACGTCGTCGACGTCGTGGTCCCGACGCACGCCCACGCCGAGGTGGTCCGCGCGGCGATCGCGGCCGGCAAGGACGTCGTCTCCGAGAAGCCCCTGGCCCGGACCGACGCGGACGCGGCGGACCTGGCGGCCCGCGCTGCGGACGCGGGCGTCCAGCTCTACCCGGCCCAGGTGGTGCGCTGGTTCCCCGCGTACGCGCGCCTGCACGAGGCCGCGACCACGGGCCTCCTGGGCGACCTGGCGGTGTTGCGGTTCTCGCGATCCGGCGCCTTCCCCACCCACGTCCCCTGGTTCGGCGACCGCGCGCTGTCGGGCGGGATCGTGATGGACCAGATGATCCACGACCTGGACATCGCGCGCTGGGTGGCGGGCGAGGTGACCCGGGTGTCGGCGGTGAGCGTCCGCGCGGGGTCCGAGGCGGAGCCGGTCGAGGCGGCGCACGTCCTGCTCACGCACGAGTCGGGCGCAATCAGCCACGTCGCCGGGCTGTGGGGGCCGCAGCACCTGGCCTTCACGACGGAGTACTCGGTGACGGGGACGCTCGGCAGCCTGTCGCACTCCTCCCGGGCCGAGGAGGACACCCGGAGCGACCTGGCGGCGCCGGCGTCCGTCGACGGTTTCCTGCCGCCGGTGGACCCGGCCGCCGACCCGTACGCGCTGGAGCTCACCGACTTCCTCGCAGCGTTCGACGGCGGTCGGCCACCCCGGGTCACCGTCGACGACGGCGTCGCCGCGGTGCGGATCGCGAACGCGGCGATCGAGTCGATCGAGTCCGGCCAGCCGGTCGAGGTCGCACGGTGACGCTCCGGATCGGGGTGCTCTCGTTCGCCCACACGCACGCCATCAGCTACCTCGGTGTTCTGGCGGCCATGCCCGATGTCGAGGTGCGCGGCACGGACCCGGGCGGGGTGTCCACGGGGACGGAACTCGGCGACCTGCGCGGAGCCGAACTGGCACGCGCGCTCGGCGCCGGGTACGCGGACTCGGTCGACGAGCTGCTCGCCTGGGGCCCGGACGCGGTGATCGTCACGAGCGAGAACGCCCGGCACCGCGAGTTCGTCGAGCTCGCGGCGGCAGCGGGGGCACACGTGCTCTGCGAGAAGCCGCTCGCGACCTCGTGGCAGGACGGCCTCGCCATCCGCGATGCCGTGGACCGCGCCGGGGTGCTGCTGATGATGGCGTTCCCGGTGCGCTTCGCCTCGGCGTTCGACCGGCTGCGGGCGACGCGGGACTCGGGCGCACTCGGCACGGTGTTCTCGGTGCGGGGCGCGAACAACGGCATGCTGCCGCTCGCCCGCGACTGGTTCACCGACGTCCGGCTGAGCGGAGGCGGCGCCCTCGTCGACCACGTCGTGCACGTCGCCGACCTGATCGACGGGCTGACCGGAGCGACGCCGGTGTCCGTCACCGCCGTCGCGAACCAGGTGCTGCACGCCGACCGAGCGAACGCCGAGACCGCGGGCCTGGTGACCATCACGTACGACGACGGCACCATCGCGGCGATCGACTGCTCGTGGAGCCGACCGGACACGTCGCCGGTGTGGGGCGGCTTGACGCTCGACGTCGCCGGGACGGGCGGCACGGTGTCGGTGGACTTCTTCGGGGCGGCTGCTCGCGGGCTCGACGCCGTGGGCGGCCGGCCGATCGAGCTCCGGTACGGGCCCGACCACGACGTGCCGATGCTCCGGACGTTCCTGGCGGCCGTGGCGTCCGGGGAGCAGCCGCAGCCGGACGTCGGGGTCGGCCTGCGGACGCTGTCGATCGTGCTGGCGGCGCAGGAGTCGGTGCGGACGCGCCGGACGGTCGCGGTGCAGGCCGCGGGCTAGCCCCGCACCACACCGCGCCACCGTCGCCGCACGCCGCCCCACCCCTGCCCGCCGCCGCGCTACGCTCGTCCCGATGCGCGCAACCGTGCGGGACGTGGCTGCCCTCGCCGGGGTGTCCCCGAAGACCGTCTCCAACGTCGTCAACGGCGGCGTCGTCGTGCGCCCGGAGACCCGTGAACGCGTCGAGCGCGCGATCGCCGAGCTCGACTACGTGCCGAACCTGTCCGCCCGCGGGCTGCGGAACGGCCGCTCCGGAGCGATCGCGCTGACGCTGCCGGAGATGGGCAGCGCCTACTCCGCCGAACTCGCGCAGTCGTTCGTGGAACTCGCCCGCGAACGCGGCTGGGTCCTGCAGCTCGAGCAGACCGGCAACGACCCGACTCTCGAACACGAACTGGTGTCCCGCGCCCGCGCACACCTGGTGGACGGACTGATCCTCAACCCGGTGTCGCTCAGCGCGAGTGTCCTGGCCTCGACCGAGGGGCTGCCGCCGACCGTCGTCATCGGCGAGGTCGAGCCCGAGCACGTCGACCAGGTGCACGTCGACAGCCGTGCGGCGGCCGACCAGGTCACCGCACACCTCATCGCCCGCGGGCACCGGCGCATCGCGATCGTCGGCGCGTCAGCGGAGGGGGCTGCGACGGCGACGAGCGAGCTCCGCGAACACGGGTACACCGCAGCGCTCACCGCAGCGGGCATCACACCCGACCCGTCGCTCCGCGTCCCGCTGCCGGCGTGGACCACGAGCGCCGCGGCGACGACCTTCGCGGCCTGGCTCGACGAGCACCCCCTGCCCGACGCCGTCTTCGCCTTCACCGACTCGATCGCGTTCGGGGTGCTGCACGTGCTCGCCGCCCGCGGGGTCCGGGTGCCCGAGCAGGTCAGCGTCATCGGGTTCGACGACGTCGAGGCTGCCGCGTACGCGATCCCGTCGCTCAGCACGGTGTCGTTCGACCGTCGGGCCTTCGCGACGGCGGCACTCGACCTGCTGACCCGGCGGATCGCGGACCGCAGTGCCGCGCCGGAGACCGTCGTGGTGCCGCATCGGATCGTCGAGCGCGCGAGCGTCGCTGCCCGCTGAGCGCGTCGGCCGAGTCTCGGCCCGGCGGACAGTCGGCGCCCTCGGAACAGCGAGAACTGTCCGTCAGGCCGAGTCTCGGCCGGAACAGCCGTCAGCCGCAGCCGCCAGCACCGCCGACCGCGTCCGCGCATCGCCGAGGATCCGGAAGTGCCCGCCCACCGGCAACCGCACGTTCGTCGCGCCCTGCAGTTCGCTGCCCTCCGGGATGAGCGTGTCGAACACCCCGTACACCGACGTGATCCGCGCGTTGGCATCGAGTTCCCGCGCCAGTCCCGCCAGCACCGGGTCCGCCGCCCGGAACGCCCGCAGGTGCGGCACCGGCGCCAACCGCGCGTAGACCGACCCCGCGAAGGGCGTCGACACCGCGACCATCCGGTCGATCCGCTCGTGCTGGTCGAGCTGCGTCATCGCGTACTTGCCGATCAACCCGCCCTTGCTGTGCGCGAGCACGAGCACGTTCCGCAGGTCCCGTTCCTGCAGGTACGCCATCACCGCACGCGCCGAGTCCGGCACGGGTCGCAGGTTGTGCCGCAGGACCGGCAGCACGTGCACCGGGTGTCCCCGGTCGTGGAGCGCGTCCATCAGCGGCCGCATGAAGTGCCAGGTCTCGTAGACGCCGGGGACCACGACGACGGGCTGCCCGTCGCCGGTCCGGTAGTCGTCCGCGGTGGTCGGGCCGAGGCTCCGGACCTGCCACCGGGCCGCGTACCCCCAGTCGAGTGCGGCCCAGCAGGCACGCCGCACCAGCGGGACACGGCCTGGAGGCCCGGATCGCGTCGTCCGCGCCGCCTCGGTCCCCGACGTGGCCGGCCGGGTCATCGGAGTCCCTCCAGGCGCTCGGCGCTGCGGAACGTCTCGAGGAGTCGTGCGAGCGCGTCCGGCTGCCGTTCCTGCACGTGGTGCGGCCCCGCCAGTTCCACGAAGGTGCCGTCCGGCGCAGCGGCCGCGAGCCGGGCCGACCAGTCGTGCCGCGCGATGGGGTCCTGGGTGCCGCGGACGACGAGGACGGGCTGCGTGACCTCGGTGATCGTCTGCTCGGCCGGGTAGCGGAGCATCGGCCCGAGCTCGCGCAGGTACTGGCGCATGCTCCGGAGGTAGTCGGTGACCAGGACCGTGTTCATCCGGACCCCTCGACGAAGCCGTCGCGGCCCAGGTCGAGCGCCTGCATCGGGAGCGATCGCCGCTCGGCGTCGATCACCGGACCGACGAGCACGATCGCCGTGACGGCGTCGGGGTGACGGCGGGCGGACTCGATGACGACCTGCGTGCCCATCGACTGCCCGACGAGCACCAGGTCATCGTCGACCAGGTGTCGGACGGCCCGCACCACCACGTCGCCGAGCTCTTCGATCGACAGCCACCGACCGGCCGCGGGCAACCAGCCGAACCCCGGCAGGTCGACGCTGATCGTGTGGTGCTCGGCGGCGACGGCGCGCTGCGACCGGGCGAAGGACCGGTGGGACATCCCGATGCCGTGGACGAACACGACGGAGGGGTCGGCCTCGTCGCGGAGCGGCCCGCGCGACGGCATGGTGTGCAGGCGCACGGGCAGCCCGTCGATCCGGACGGTCTCCACAGCAGCGCGCACGAGCCGAGGCTACGCGGCGGTTCGCAGCACCGGGTCAGCCTGGTCATCGGCTGCCCACAGCCGGGCCGTGTGGAGTGCTGGCATGAGCGACACCACTCCCACCAACGGCCACGAACCGGACGGCTCCGTCCCGGCGAACCGGGCGACGACGCCGACCGGCTGGGACGCCACCCCGACGTCGACCGCCACGCTCGACGGGCCCGCGCTCGCGCAACAACAGCAGCCGCAGCCGTACCGCGCCGACACCGGAGCCTGGAACCCCGGCGCCCCGAACGGCACCACCCCCTGGTACGGCGCCGGAGCCCCGGGCAACCGCCGGAGCACCGGCCCGAAGCCCCCGTGGTTCTGGCCGCTGCTCGCCGCCGTCGTCGCACTCGCAGCGTTGCTCGTCGGTGGCGGCGTCGGGTTCGCCGTCGGCCACGCGATCGGCGCCGATCGGTCACAGTCCACGACCCGGGTGCCGGGCACGGACCGGTTCCCGGGCAACGGCACCGGGAGCTGACCGGCGGGTACGATCCGGACCATGCGGAAGACCACTGCCGGTCTGTTCACGTCGGTCGACGGCGTCGTGCAGGACCCCTACGAGTTCCAGTACGACAGCTTCGACGCCGAGCTCGGTGCCGCGATGGGTGCCTTCACGGCCCGCACCGACACCGTGCTGCTCGGCCGGAACAGCTACCTCGAGTGGTCCGATTGGTGGCCGGCCCACCCGGAGGACCCCTTCGGGCAGTGGATCAACCCGATCGAGAAGCACGTGGCCTCCACCACGCTCGGCGACGACCTGACCTGGCAGAACAGCACCCGGATCCCGGGCGACGTCCCCGCGTTCGTCCGCGACCTGCAGCAGCGCGACGGAGCCGACATCGCCGTGTGCGGCAGTGTCACGCTCGTCCGCAGCCTGCTGTTCGCCGGGGTCCTCGACGAACTGCAGCTCATGATCCACCCGGCGATCGCCGGCCGTGGCCGGCGGCTGTTCGAACCGACCGACCCGCCCACGCGCCTGCGTCTGGTCGACAGCACCGTGACGAGCAAGGGGAACGTGCTGAACACCTACGGGCGGTTCGACGCCTGACGGACGCACCACGGGCCTCCCGGCCCCTGCCCGTCATGCGCCCTGCCGAACCGCGCGTACCCTCGTGGGTGACCACACGCACCCGAGGAACACCGGAGCAAGCATGACCCAGGACACCCGCCCGCACGTCGTCATCGTCGGCGGTGGATTCGCCGGTGTGGCCGCCATGCGTGAGCTCGCCGACGCGCCGGTCCGGGTGACCCTGGTCGACCGCCACGTCTACAACATGTTCCAGCCCCTGATGTACCAGGTGGCGACGGGCGGCCTGAACGCCGGCGACGTGACGTACTTCCTGCGCTCGCTCCGTGCCCGGCAGTCGAACGCGGAGTTCCGCCACGGCCTGCTCACCGGCATCCGCACCGACGAGCGCATCGCCGAGATGTCCGACGGCGAACACCTGCACTACGACTACCTGATCCTCGCCAACGGCGTGAACACGAGCTACTTCGGCACCCCCGGCGCGTACGAGTACGCGTACTCGATGTACTCCCGCTCGCAGGCGCTCCGCATCCGCGACGAGCTGTTCACCCGACTCGAAGAGGCGGCGGCGAACCAGGGCCCCGACGAGATCCGCATCGTCATCGTCGGCGGCGGCGCGACCGGCGTCGAGATGGCCGGCGCGCTCGCCGAGCTCCGCGACCAGGCCCTCGTCGGCGCGTACCCGGAGATCGAGCGGGGCAACATCTCCATCACGCTCGTGCACCGCAGTGGTGAGCTGCTCAAGCCGTTCGCCCCGCGCCTGCGTCGCTACGCCGCCAAGGTGCTGCGGAAGCGCGGTGTCGTGCTCCGGCTGAACACGGGCGTCTCCGAGGTCAAGCCCGACGGCGTGATGACCGCGGACGGCGAGTTCATCCCCGCGTCGCAGGTCGTCTGGGCGACCGGTGTCGCCGCCCACAAGGAGGTCTCCGGCTGGGGCCTGCCGCAGACCCACGGGGGCCGCATCCAGGTGAACGACGACCTGAGCGTGAAGGGCGCCGAGCGCATCTTCTCCGCCGGCGACATCGCCGCGCAGGACGACGCCCTCGCCCAGCTCGCCCAGCCCGCACTGCAGGGCGGCCGGCACTCGGCGCGGCAGATCGTGCGCCTGCTCGAGGGCAAGGCCACCGAGCGCTTCAAGTACTTCGACAAGGGCACCATGGCGACGATCGGCACGAACGCCGCGGTCGCCCAGCTGCGCGGCGGGATCACGATGGTCGGCCCGGTCGCCTGGCTCGCCTGGGTGTTCGTGCACATCACGAGCCTGCTCGGCGCCGGCAACCGGATGTCGACCCTGACGCACTTCTTCGTCCGCTACGTGTGGTTCATGCGGAAGCGCTCGATCCCGATCGTCGGCGACGTCCGCCCGGTGCGCCCGAACGGCGACCGCGAGCCGGACCCCTGGCAGCTGCAGAAGGCCGAGTAGCCGCCGAGTCCACTCGCGCGCTCGCGCGCTCGCTTCGTGAGCAGGAACGGTCGAGTCCGCACGTCGGACCCGACCGTTCCTGCTCACGGTGTGCGTGCGGCGGACGTTGGGCGCGACGGTCTGGAGGCGCGGTGCGGGCTGGCCACGGGCCTCCTGGCCGACGCGTGGTGCGCGGGGCTGGCGCCGACGCGGAACGACCATGTCGCCGTCGTACGACAGCGACATGGTCGCTGTGCGCGCAGCGCGATGGTCCGCACGTTCGGCGTCGACACTGACGAGCCTGGTACACCCCGCTCGTTGAGCCTCCTCTTACCCGCGAGAGGCACCCTGGTCGGCGACACGCAACCGAGCAGCGCGCGGAGGGACCATGGCGACGACGACGCTGACACACGCGCCGACGGACGCGCCGACATCGGCGCGACCGCAGCACCGCACGGCCGCCCCGGCACGCGCCGGAACCGGTGCGCCCGAGGCTCCGCCGCCCCCGCTGACGCACCGTGCGCCCGCGCTCGACGGACTCCGGACGCTCGCCATCCTGGTCGTCGTCCTGTACCACCTGCACGTGCCGCAGTTCGAGGGCGGCTTCCTCGGGGTCACGGTCTTCTTCGTGCTCTCCGGGTTCCTCATCACGACGCTGCTGCTCGGCGAACGGCGCCGCACCGGGCGGGTGCGCCTCGGGTCGTTCTGGGTGAAGCGGCTGCTGCGCCTGTACCCGGCGCTGCTGGCGCTCGTCGTGGTCGGGCTGCTGCTCTGGAACTGGGTCGGTGACTACAAGGGCGCGTCCCTGCACTCCGGTGAAGCGGCGTTCATCGCGCTGACCTACACGGGCAACCTGTTCCGCGCCTTCTGGGACACCTCGCAGGGCGTCTTCGCGCACACGTGGAGCCTGTCGATGGAGGAGCAGTTCTACCTGGTGTGGCCTCCGGTCCTGGTGCTGCTGGCCGCGCTCAGGGTGCGGCGTCGCTGGCTCCTCGCGGGGCTCGGCGTCCTGGTCGTCGGGGCGTCGGCGGTGTCGTGGGCGAGCTACCGGACCCCGAGCGGCGGGACCACGCCCGACGTCTACTTCTCGCCCGTGCTCGGGGTGGTGCCGCTCGCGATCGGCTGCGGACTCGCCCTGCTGCTCGACGACGAACGCGTGCGGGTGCGGGCCGCCGGGGTCCTGGGGCACCTGGCGACCTGGGTCGGCCTCGTGCTGCTGGTCGCGGTGCTGCTCGGCATCGACGACGACTGGACCGAGCACGCGTCGACGTTCGGGATCGTGCTGCCGGCGACCGGACTGGTCTCGGCGGTGGCGATCGGCGGCCTGGTCTCGGTCCGGTCCCCCGTGTCCGCGGCCCTGGGCTGGACGCCGGTGTCGTGGTTCGGCCGCCGGGTGTCGTACTCGGCGTACCTCTGGCACCCGCTGGTGATCGCGCTGCTCGGCACCTTCGCGATCGGCCCCTGGGGCACTGTCGGCCTGGTCGGCGCCGTGGTGATCGTGTCGATCGGTGCCGCGTACGCCGTCGAGGTGCCCGTCGAGCGGTTCCGCGCGCGGGCTCGTGCGGCACGCAGCGCATCCGCGCCGATGCCTGCGGCCGCACCTGTGCCTGCGCCCGCGCCCGCGCCGTCGAGTGAGCAGAAGACGCCGGGTACGGCGCGCTGACCCGACGTCTTCTGCTCACTGAGTGCCCCGGCGCACGCCGACCGTAGGCTCGCCCCCGTGCACTCGGAACGGACGGACGTCCTCGTCGTCGGCGGCGGACCCGTCGGGCTGTTCGTGGCGGCGCTCCTCGCGGCGCGGGGCGTCGACGTCCGGGTGTGGGAACGCCGCGCGGAGCCGCCGACCGGTTCGCGGGCCATCGGCATCCACCCGCCGTCCCTCGACGCGTTCGCCGCGATCGGCCTGGACACCGCGGTGCTCGCCGAGGCGTCGCTCGTCCGTGCAGGGGTGGCCAGGAGCCGCGGTCGGACCCTCGGCACGCTGCGCTTCGACCGGGCTTCGCCGACCCACCCGTACGTGGCGACCCTCGACCAGCACCGCACCGAGTCCCTGCTCCGCGACCGGCTCCACACCGGTGCGCCGGAGGCCCTGCGTACCGGGACCGCCCTGACCGCCCTCACCCGGCACACCGACCACGTCGATGCCACCGGGACCGGGCCGGACGGCGACGTGGTGACGGTCCGTGCGGCCTTCGTCGTCGGTGCGGACGGCGCTCGGAGCGTCGTCCGTGACCTGCTCGGCATCGGAACGACCGGGCGCGAGTACCCGGACCGCTACGTGATGGGCGACTTCGCCGACCCCGAGGCTCCGTCGGCCCGGTCCGCCGCGCTGGTCGACGTGGGCCCGGACGGCGTGGTCGAGTCCTTCCCGCTGCCGGGCGCGCGTCGCCGGTACGTGGCACTGGTGCCGGACGACGCAGCGTTCGCCGCAGCGGAACGCGGCGCGACGGGCGACCCGGACCCCGCGCTCGTCGCCCGTCTCGCGGCCCTCGTCGCGGAGCGCACCGGTGTCGTCCCCGACCCGGCGACCTGCTCGATGACCAGCGGCTTCCGGGTGCGTCGCCGCACGGCCGACCGCGTCGGTGCCGGCCGGGTCGTGCTCGTCGGCGACGCCGCCCACGAGATCAGCCCGATCGGCGGGCAGGGCATGAACCTCGGGTGGCTCGACGCCGCCGAGCTCGCGCCGCTGCTCGCCGGAGCGGTCCGCACCGGCACGGCCGGGCCGTGGCCGGGCTACGCCGCCCGCCGCCAGGCAGCCGCCCGTCGTGCGGCTCGCCAGGCCGAGGCGAACATGGCGCTCGGTCGTCCGCTCGGCCCCGTCAGCACGACCGGACGGGAGGCGCTGCTCCGGACCGCCCTGTCGCTGCCGACCGCGCACGGCTTGGCCCGGCTCTACGCGATGCGCTGGGCCTGACGGCTCACGTCAGGCGACGAGTCGCGCGCCCGCGAAGCCGAGCTCGACGACGAGCACGAGCGACGACGCGATGACCAGCCGGAACAGGGTGCGCGACGCCCGTCCCGCGAGCACCAGCCGCACGCCGACGACGGCGAGGACGAGCACCACGACGGCACCGAGGACCGCGAGCACGACCCCGACGCCCCGCACCGGGTCGTCACCGAGCACCTGTCCGCCGAGCACCAGGGCGGCCGCGACGACGAGCGAGGCGAACGCGACGATCCCCGCGCCGCGGAGCCCGAGCCGGTGCGGGAACCCCCGGACACCGGTGGCGGCGTCGTCGACCAGGTCGGGCAGCACGTTGGTGCAGTGGATCGCGATGCCGAAGACGGCCCCCGTCGCGATCGCCCACCACGTCGGCCACTGTCCCTCCGGCCCGGCCGCGACGGACACGACGGGCAACAGCCCGAAGGCGACGATGAACGGCGCCACCGACCACACCGAACGCTTCAGGCCGGCGTCGTAGGCCCAGCCTGCGGCGACCAGCACGAGGTGCGCGATCGCGGCGACCGGACCGAGGAACATCGAGAGCACCACGGCGATCCCGGCGGTGACGTAGGCAGCGGTACGGACGGTGCCGACGGCGATGAGGCCGCGGGCCACGGGCTTGTCGCTCCGTCCGACGGCCCGGTCGCGGTCCGCGTCGATCCAGTCGTTCGCCAGCCCGATGGACAGCTGCCCGGCGACGACCGTCAGCGCCACCAGGGCCACGAGCCACACCGGGTGTCCGACGGCGGCGGCGACCACCGCGGCGAGGACGGTCACGGTGATGGTCGGCCCGGGGTGCGACGACGCGAAGAGCAGTCGTGCGGTCGACGGGGCGCTGCTGGCGGTCACCCGGTCAGCGTACGGATCGCTCCTGCGCGGTCGTGGGGCCGGTCACGGGACCGCGGTCACCTCGACGCCGAAGCGGTCGACGAGCTCGCGCTTGAGCACCTTGCCGCTCGGGCCGAGCGGCAGCGCGTCGAGGACGTGCACGACCCGGGGGTACTTGTACGCGGCGATCTCGGCGGCGACGAAGTCGACCAGGACCTGCGGCTCGACGGTCGCGCCGGAGCGCAGCACCACCGCCGCCTCGATCTCCTGCCCGTGCACCGCGTGCGGCACGCCGAACACCGCGGCCATCGCCACGTCGGGGTGGGTGGCGAGCACCTCCTCGACCTGGCGGGGGTACACGTTGTAGCCGTTGCGGATGATCATGTCCTTGGTGCGGTCGACGATCGTCAGGTAGCCGTCGTCGTCCTTCGTGCCCAGGTCGCCGGTGCGGAACCAGCCGTCGACGATGGCCTCTGCGGTGTCCTCGGGCCGGTCGAGGTACCCGTTCATCAGGTTGTGGCCGCGGATCACGAGCTCGCCGATCGCACCGTGCGGCAGCATGACGATCGCGTCGCGGACCTCCGGGTCGGCGATCTCGACGTCGACGCCCCACACCGGCGTGCCGATCGTGCCGGGCCGCGGCGGCTGTCCGACGTGGTTGAAGGTGGCGACCGGCGAGGTCTCGGTCAGGCCGTACCCCTCGTGGATCGGGGCGTCGAAGACCTGCTCGAACCGCTCGAGCACCGCCAGCGGCAGCGAGGCACCACCGGAGATCGCGTACCGGAGCGTCGGACGGGCCTCGGACCGGGTCGCGGCGTCGAGCAGCGCCATGTACATCGTCGGGACGCCCATGAAGATGCCGCAGCCGTGCTCGACCATCGCGGCGAGCGCCGAGTCGCCGTCGAACTTCGGCAGCATGACCAGCGTCGCGCCGGTGCGGAACCCGGTGTTCATCGTGCAGGTCTGCCCGAACGTGTGGAACAGCGGCAGCGCGCCGAGCAGGACGTCGCCGCGGTGCATGTCGAACGTGGTCATCAGGTTGGTGTTGACCTGTTCGAGCAGTGCGAAGTGCGACCCCTCGGCACCCTTGGGCTGGCCGGTGGTGCCGCTCGTGTACAGGATGGTCGCGGTGTCGAACGGGTGCCTGGGGACGTAGGTGTCGAGCGGTTCGCTCTGCGCGGCCAGGGCCTCGAGCCGGTCGGGGCCGGCCGCGGACTGGTCGCCGGTCGGAGCCTGCGCAGGGGCCGGCGCGAGCACGGTCACCACGTCGACCCCGGCCAGCTCGGCGCCGGCAGCACCTTCGCCGAGCAGCGGTGCGGCGCAGACGAGCAACGTGGCCCCGCTGTCGCGCAGGACGTACTCGATCTCGCGGCGTTTCAGCAGGGCGTGCACGGGCACGGCCACCGCGCCGAGGGCGAGTGTGGCGTAGTAGACGCGGGGGAAGTCCGCGACGTTCGGCACGAGCATCGCGACCTTCGACCCCTCGGTGACGCCCCGCGCACGGAGCGCTCCGGCGTAGGACAGGGTCTGGGCCCACAGCTCGGCGTAGGTGGTGCGGACGTCGCCGACGATGACGGCGACGTCGTCGGGGTACCGTGCCGCCGACTCGGCGAGGATCGCTGCGACCGATGCGGTCGCGCGGGTGGTGTGGGTGTCGTGCATGCCGGTCTCCGTCGTCGTCGACGACCTCGTCGTCGTCGCAGCCGATCCTACGGCTCGTCCTGCCGCGTCGCGCGTGCTCCGACGACACCCGTCCGGGGCGGTCGCCGCACGGGTGTCCGGTCAGGCAGCGGTCGGCGCGGCGACCTTCCGGCGCACCAGGACCCCGGACGCCAGGGCGATCCCGAGCAGCACGACGAGTCCGCCGACGGGTTCGTTCCACCGCACCCGCTCCCCCAGCACGAGCACCCCGAGCGCCACCCCGACCACCGGCGTCAGGTAGGTGACGGTGGAGGCGCGACCAGCGCCCCACGCCTGCACGAGCCGGGTGTTCCAGGCGTAGGCCAGCCCCGTGCCGACGCAACCGAGCGCGATCATCGCGGCCACGATCCTCCCGTCCAGCTCGACCGGACCGGTCGCGATGACGGGCGCGACCAGCAGCAGCATCCCGGAGGCCAGCGTCAGCTGGACCGTCGCCAAGGTGACCGGGTCGTACGCGCTCGCCACGGCCACCCGCCGCAGGTAGGCGAGCCCGATGCCGTAGGACGCGGTCATGCCGAGCAGTGCGACCTGCCCCGGCACGCTCGCCAGGACCTCGGGGTCGGTCAGGACGTCCCACGGGCCGACCAGCACGAGCACCCCGACGATGCCGAGCACGATCCCGAGCACCTGCCGTCCGCGCAGGCGTTCGGACGGCACGAGCACCGCGAGCGCGGCCAGCGTCATGATCGGGGTCGTCGCGTTGTAGATGCTCGCGAGGCCGGACGGCACCGTCTGCTCCGCCCACGCCATCAGTGACGACGGCACCGCGTTGAGGAACACCGCGACGACCGCCAGGTGCGCCCAGGTCCGCGGTTCCCGGGGCCAGCGCCGACGGGTCGCCAGGAGCACCACGACGAGCGTGACCCCACCGAGCACGGTCCGCACGGTGGCGACCTGCTGCGGGGCGAGACCGTCGAGGCCGATCTTCGCGAAGAGGAAGCTCGAGCCCCAGGTCAGTGCGACGAGGACGTAGAGGAGGGCGTTCACGTGGCCTAGTGTCGGACCACCGAGCGACATGCGGCAAACGCATGTCGCTCATGCCCACATGAGGAGGACGCATGACCGTCTCGGTCCAGCAACTGCGCGCGTTCGTCGCCACGCTCGACGCCGGGTCCTTCACCGCCGCGGCCGCCGCCCTGGGCGTCGGCCAGTCTGCGGTGTCGCACGCCGTCGCGGGGCTCGAGCGCGAGGTCGGCGGCTCCGTCGTGCACCGCGGCGCGGTCGCCGCCCCCACCCCGCTCGGCGACCGCCTGCTGGCCCACGCCCGCAGCGTGCTCGCCTCGGTCGAAGCCCTGGAGGCGGTGGTCCGGCCCGGCACGGCGCGCGGCACCGTGCGCCTCGCCGCGGTCCCCACCGTCTGCCAGGGGCTGCTGCCGCGGCTCCGCGAGCTGTGGGCGGTGACCCTGCCGGACGTCGACGTGCAGGTCTACGAGGGGGACGACGACGAGATGCCGGAGTGGCTCGAGGCCGGCACCGTCGACGCCGCCGTGCTCGTCGACCCGTCGCCGGTGCCCGACGGCGGCGTGGTCGTCGCGCGGGACGAGATGGCCGCGGTGATCCGCCGCGACCACCCCCTCGCCGAGCTGCCAGCACTCACCCTCGACGACCTGCACGAGGACGGCCTGGTGGCGGGCGGCGGCGGGTGCGAGTACCAGGTCCAGAAGCTCCACGAACTCGACGGCCGGCCGTTCCGGTACGCCCACCGGGTGCGCGAGATGAGCACGATGTTCGGGATGATCCAGCGGGGCGAGGGCGTGTCGATCGTGCCGACCCTGGGCCGCGGGATGCTGCCGCCGGACCTCGTGATGATCCCGATGGCCCGGCGGCTCGAGCGCACCCTGGTGCTGAGCGGGCCGTCGTCCCGTGCGTGGCACCCCCTGGCGCGGGCGCTGGTCGACGCGGTCTGAGGCGGGCGGGCGGGTCGCCGGTCGAGCGGCTCCGGCGGCTCCGGCGGCTCCGACCTTCGGCGGATCCGCTCGTCGACGCGGCTCCCTAGGCTCGGGGCATGACCTCGACCGCGCTCCCCGCCGTGCCCCTCGGGCAGCGTGTGTGGTCCCAGACGTGGCGCGTGGCCGTCGCGGCGCTGACCGGGCTGTTCACCGCCGGTCTGGTGTGGCCGACGACGGACACCCGCGGCTGGAACGACCTGCACGTCGGCGCCCTGATCCTCGGGGACATGGGAGCGGGCCTGGTCGCCCTCGTCCTGCTGCCGTTCCGGCACCGGGCACCGCTCGTGGTCACGGTCGTCATCGGTGCCCTCAGCTCGGTGTCGACGCTGGCGGTCGGGTCGGCCGCGATCGCGACGGTCTCGCTCGCAACCCGGCGCCGTGCCGTCGAGATCGCCGTCGTCGGTGCGGTGCTGCTCGGCGCCACCGTGCTCTACGACGTCGTCCTGGCCCCCGACCAATCCGTGCCGTTCTGGCAGATCGTGCTCGCAGGCACCGTCAGCATCGCCCTGCTCGTCGCGATCGGCATCGGGATCGGGCAGCGCCGGGCGCTCCTGCTCTCCCTGCGCGAGCGCGCGGACCTGCTCGAGCGCGACCAGCAGCTGCGCGAGGACCGCGCCCGCGAGCAGGAACGCGCCCACATCGCCCGCGAGATGCACGACGTCCTGGGCCACCGGCTCTCCCTCGTCGCGCTGCACGCCGGAGCACTCGAGTACCGCGGCCCGGGGCTCACCCCGGACGAGACCGCCGCAGCGGCCGGGGTCGTGCGGGCCGAGGCACACTCCGCGCTCACCGACCTGCGCGACGTGCTCGGGGTGCTGCGCGACCCGGCCGCGAACGCCGGCGACGAGGTGACCGGCACCGCGCCTCCGCAGCCGACACTCGTCGACCTGCCCGCCCTGCTCGACCAGGCCCGTTCCGGGGGCGCGGCCGTCCGGGCGCGCGTCGACTCCGACGCCGCGGCGGTGCCGACTGCCGTCGGGCGACATGCGTACCGCATCGTGCAGGAGGCGCTGACGAACGCCCGTCGGCACGCCCCCGGACAGCCCGTCGACGTGGTCGTCGAGACCGTCGGCGGTCCGGCGATCCGGGTGGTGGTGTCGAACACGCTGACCGACGAGCCAGCGCGCACGAAGGCCGCCGCCGCCGGGCAGGGTGCCGGGCACGCCGCCGGCTCCGTCGCGGGGCACGGTCTGCGCGGGCTCGCCGAACGCGCCCGACTCGTCGGCGGGAGCTTCCGTGCCGGCAGCGACGACGGACGCGTGCACGTGGTCGAGGCGGTGCTGCCGTGGACGCCGTGACCGCTCCCGTCCGGGTCGTCCTGGTCGACGACGACCAGCTCGTCCGCGTCGGGCTCCGCATGCTGCTCAGCGGCGACGACGGTCTGGTGGTCGTGGGCGAAGCGGGCGACGGGCTCGAAGCCGAGGGCGTCATCGCCGCGACCGCGCCCGACGTCGTGCTCATGGACATCCGGATGCCCCGGTGCGACGGACTCGTCGCCACCGAACGCGAACTGCGACGGCGGCCCGACCTGGCCGTCCTGGTGCTGACCACGTTCGAGGGGGACGACCTCGTGCTCGGAGCGCTGCAGGCCGGCGCCCGTGGGTTCCTGCTCAAGGACACCCCGCCGCACGAACTCGTGCAGGCCGTACGGACCGTGGCGTCCGGGCGCTCGATCCTGTCCCCCTCGGTGCTCGACCGGGTGATCGCGTTCGCCGCCGGGCCACGCTCGGGCCCCGCGGCCGGTGGAACGGGCGGCGCCACCGCGGACGGTGCCGAGGAACGTCGACTGCTCGCCCTGCTGACCGAGCGCGAGCGGGAGGTCGCGCTCGCCGTGGCCAACGGGGCGTCGAACGCGCAGATCGCCGCCGACCTGTACGTGGGCCTGGCCACCGTGAAGACGCACGTCGGGCACGTGTACGAGAAGTTCGGCGTCGAGAACCGGGTGCAGCTCGCGCTGGTCGTGCACGCGGCGCGGCGGGGCGGGACGGGGTGGGGACAGCCCACCGGGTGACCGGGTGAGCGTCGTCTGAACGGTCGGCGGTGTCCGCTCGGCAGGATGGACCGATGGCCGAGACCCACGTGAAGACGTTCACCACCGCGGACGAAGCGGCAGCCGAGGCCGCAGGGCTCGCCTGGCTCGCCGAAGCCGAGGACGCCGGCGGCACCCGCTTCGCCCGCGTGCTCGGGCGCCCGAGTCCGACCGTGCTCGACCTCGAACTGATCTCCGACGGCTCCCCCACCACCGCCCAGGCCGAGCGGTTCGGCCGATCGCTCGCCCACACGCACGCCGCCGGTGCCGACCACTGGGGCGCACCTCCCACCGGCTGGACCCGAGGAGCGGCGCTGCGGATGGGCCGTTCGCGCACGCCGTTCGTCGCAGCCGAACAGGCACCGGCGACCTGGGGCGAGTTCTTCGCCGAGTACCGGATCCGCGACTTCGTCCGCCGGATCGTCGACGCCGGCGGGTTCGACCACGCCGAGGCCGCCGTGTTCGAGCGGGTCGCGTCGCGGGTACAGGACGGCACCCTCGGTTCACCGCAGCCCGCGCTCGTCGGGGACCGCCCCGCTCGTCTGCACGGTGACCTGTGGGCCGGCAACGTCCTCTGGCCGACGGACTCGTCCGAACCCACCGGCGCCGTGCTCATCGACCCGATCGCGCACGGCGGGCACGCGGAGACCGACCTGGCGCTGCTCGGGCTGTTCGGGCTGCCCCGGCTCGAGACGGTGCTCGCCGCCTACGACCGGGAGTCACGGCTGGCCGACGGCTGGCAGGAGCGCGTCGAGCTCCACCAGCTCGCGCCGTTGCTGCTGCACGTGTTCCTGTTCGGCGGCTCGTACACCGGGGCCGCGCTCCGGGCGGCGCAGCGGTACGCCTGACCCCTCGCACCGTGCGGCCTCGCTCACCCCGTGCGAGGTTCCCCGCCCCGGTGCCAGCGGCGCACCGTGCGGCCTCGCTCACCCCGTGCGAGGTTCCCCGCCCCGTGCAGCGCTACAACCGCGCACCGATCAGGCGACCCCGCACCGACCGGACGACAGCGCACCGTGCGCCCGCGCCGCCCGCGCCCTCCCCGCCGGCCAACCTCGCACCGTGCGTCCTTAGCTCGCCCACAGCCGGCACAGTGCAGCAGTCGGGGAACGCCCCGGATGCTCATCGACATGACCACCTACCCGGTACCCGTGACCGACCGACGCGACCCCGCGCGCAGTGCCGCGCGGGATCGGCGCCGCCCGCCCCTCGCCCGGCTGTTCCTCGGCGAGCGCGAGGACGCCCGCTGGCTCCGGCCCGCGTTCTGGGCGCTCCTCACCGTGACCGCCGTGGTGTACCTGTGGGACCTCAGCGTCTCCGGGTACGCCAACAGCTTCTACGCCGCCGCCGTGCAGGCCGGCACGAAGTCGTGGGAGGCGTTCTTCTTCGGCTCCCTCGACTCGTCGAACTTCATCACCGTCGACAAACCACCCGCCTCACTCTGGGTGATGGTGCTGTCGGCCCGGCTGTTCGGTTTCTCGAGCTTCAGTCTGCTGCTCCCCCAGGCGCTGATGGCCGTTGGCTCCGTCGCCCTGGTCTGGGGCGCGGTCCGCCGCACCCTGGCCCGGCTCGGTGCCACCACCGCGAACGTCGGCGCCCTGCTCGCGGGCTTCGTCGTCGCAGCGACCCCGGCAGCGGCCCTGATGTTCCGCTTCGACAACCCGGACGCCCTGCTCGTCCTGCTGATGACCGCCGGGGCGTACTGCACGGTGCGGGCACTCCCGAAGGGCAGCTGGAGGTGGATCGCGCTCGCCGGGGTCGCCCTGGGCTTCGCGTTCCTGACGAAGATGCTGCAGGGCCTGCTCGTCCTGCCCGCCTTCGGCCTCGTGTACCTGTTCGCCGCCCGCACCGGATGGGGCCGGCGGGTGATCGGCCTGGTCGTCGCCGCCGGCTCCCTCGTGGTGGCCGCCGGCTGGTGGGTCGTCGCCGTGTGGCTCTGGCCCGCCGAGTCCCGCCCGTACATCGGCGGCTCGACGAACAACACCGTCCTCGACCTGGTGTTCGGCTACAACGGCCTCGGTCGGATCTTCGGCGGCTCGGGCAACGGTGGCGGAGGCGGTGGCATGACCGGCGGTACCGCGGGTGGCTCCTTCGGTGGCTCGACGGGCCTGAACCGGCTGTTCTCGTCCGAGATGGGGCTCGAGATCTCGTGGCTCCTGCCCGCGGCGCTCATCGCCCTGGTCGTCGGCCTGGTCGTCATCGGCCGCCGGCACCTGGCCGACCCCGCCCGTGCCGGGCTCGTCCTGTGGGGCGGGTGGCTCCTGGTCACCGGCCTGGTGTTCTCGTACATGTCCGGCACGATCCACCCGTACTACACGGTCGCCCTCGCCCCGGCGATCGCCGGACTCGTCGGCACCGGCGGCGCCCTGCTCTGGCACGCACGAGCCCGCTTCCTCGGCCGCCTCGGCCTCGCCGCGATGATCGGCGTCACCGCGTTCTGGGGCTGGTGCCTGCTGAACGAGAACCCGACGTGGCTGCCGTGGCTCCGCTGGGTGATGCTCGCCGGTGGGCTGCTGTCCGCGGCACTGATCGTCATCGGCAGTGTGCCGTCGCTGCGCAGGCTCGTCACGGTCGGCGTCCTCGCCGGCACCCTGTTCGGGCTGTCCGGCACCACCGCCTACGCCCTCGCCACGACGACCGTCGCGCACTCCGGTTCGATCCCGAGCGTCGGTCCGGCGGGCAGCAGCTCCGGTGGGACGGGCGGCGGTGGCACCGATGGCATGCCGGGAGGCACGGATGGACCGGGTGGACCGGCCTCCGGTTCCGACGACGGCGGCTCCGACGGCACGTCCGACTCCCAGCAGGGTCCCGGCGGGACCCCGCCGGAGGGCGCTTCCGGCGAGGCGCCGGAAGGCGCCACCGGGCAGGCACCGGGCGGTACGACGGAGGGACCCGACGGCGCGGGCTCCGAGGCGGGGTCGGGCACGGGCCTCCAGGCCGGGGGTGGTGGCACAGGCGGCGGCACGTCGACCTCGTCGGCGCTGCGGAAGCTGCTCGAGGCATCCGACGCGAAGTGGACGGCCGCGGTGAACGGATCGCAGTCGGCCGCGCAGCTCGAACTCGACACCGACACCGCCGTGATGGCGATCGGCGGCTGGTCGAGCGACCCGGCTCCGACGCTCGCGCAGTTCAAGGCCGCCGTCGCCGACGGCGACATCGGGTACTACGTCTCGTCCGGCTCCGGCGGCGGGATGGGCGGCGGATCCTCGACCGCGTCGGCGATCCAGGAGTGGGTCGCGGCGAACTACGAGTCGACGACGGTCGGCGGCCAGACCGTCTACGACCTGAGCAGCACGGAGTGACCGGCGACGGGGGCGCGGTGGATAGGCTCCGGGACATGCCCGGCCACCCGCTGCAGCGCACCGACGGCTCCCCCGTCCGCGCCCTCGTCGTCGACGACGAGCACGCCCTGGCCGATGCCGTCGCCCTGGCGTTCGCGGGCGACGGCTGGGCCGTGCGGTCCGTGCACCGTGGTCGCGACGTGCTGTTCGCGGCCAGGGAGTTCCAGCCCGACGTCATCGTGCTCGACGTGATGCTGCCCGACATCGACGGGTTCGAGGTGCTCGAACGGCTCCGCGACGCCCGCGACGGCGTCCGGGTGCTGTTCCTCACCGCACGCGACGCCCCCGAGGACCGGCTCGCCGGGCTGACCGGCGGCGGCGACGACTACCTGACCAAGCCCTTCGGCATCGAGGAGCTGCTCGTCCGTGCGCGGATCCTGGCGCGCACCTCGGCCAGGGTCGCCGCAGCCGGGGCGAGCACCGGGCTCGTGGTCGGCGACCTGCGGCTCGACGAGGACGCCCGCACGGTCAGCCGCGACGGGGACCCGATCGAACTCACGCCGACCGAGTACGAACTGCTGCGGCACCTGGCACGGAACGCCAACAGGGTGCTGTCCCGCGAGCAGCTGCTGGCGAGCGTGTGGGGCATGGACTTCGGCACGTCGTCGAACCTGGTGGACATGTACGTGTCGTACCTGCGGAAGAAGCTCGACGTCGGGCGCGAGCCGATGCTGCAGACCATCCGTGGGGCGGGGTACGTGTTGCGGCCGACGACGTGAGCCGATCGGCGAGGGTGATCCGGGCCTCTCCCCACCGTCACGGCCGACCCCGCGCCGGACGGGTGCCGTCGTTGCGGTGGCGGGTCGTGGCGGCCGTCGCGCTGTTGCTCGTGGCGACGAACGTCGTCGTGGGGGCGGTGACCGTCGTCGCGTTCCGGGGGTACCTGGTCGACCGGCTGGACGCGGAACTGTCGACGGCCGCGAACCGGACCGTCGGCGGACGGGACGGCGCGGACGCGCCCACCGGACCGCCGCCCGGGTCGTCGTCCTCGTCGTCATCCTCGTCGTCGTCGGATCGTCCGGATCCCGACAACGCCTTCATCGGTGCACCCGGGCAGTCCGCCGGCACGGTCGTGGCGATCGTGCGGGACGGCACCGTCGTGCTCGGCGGGTACACAGACAGCGACGGAGGCCAGCACGGGCTGGCGTCGGCGCAACGGAAGACGCTCACCGCGGTCGACATCGGCGCGGACCCCGCGACGATCGACCTCGGACCCCTCGGCGCCTACCGGGTGCAGGCGGTCGGGCACGACGGCGACGTGTTCGTCACGGCCCTGCCGCTCGGCGACCTGAACGCCGCGATCGCGCGCCTGCTGCTCGTGATCGGGATCGTCACGGTGCTCGGCCTGGTGGTCGCCGCCTGGGCACTCGCGCTGCTCGTGCGACGGTCCCTGCGACCGCTCGAGCGCGTCGCGTCCGTGGCCTCGGACGTCACGGCACTCGACCTGGAGCGCGGCGACACGGACATCCCCGTGCGGGTCGCCGACGCCGACCTGACAGCCAACCGCGAGGTCGGCCAGGTCGGCACCGCACTGAACCGCCTGCTCGGCCACGTCGCCCGGGCCCTGACGGTCCGACGCGACGCCGAGGCGGGCATGCGCACCTTCGTCGCCGACGCGTCGCACGAACTCCGCACGCCGATCGCGACCGTGCGCGCCTACGCCGAGCTGACCGCGGGCTCGTCGGACCTCGACGCCATCCACCGGAACGTCGACCGGATCGGGCAGGAGGCCCTCCGGATGGGCGAGCTCGTCGACGAGCTGCTGCTGCTCGCGCGGCTCGACGCCTCGGCACTCGGCACCGCGCCACCGATCGTGCCCGAGCCCGTCGACCTCACCTCGCTCGTCGTCGAGGCCACGATGGACGCCCGCGCCACCGCGCCGGAGCACCGGTGGACGCTGCAGGTCGTCGACGACCACCCGCTCGTGGTGCCCGGGAACACCGCACGACTGCGCCGCGTGGTGACGAACCTGCTCGCGAACGCGCGGACGCACACACCCGTCGGCACGACCGTGGTGGTGTCGTTGCAGGCGTTGGACGGCGTCGACGAGGGCCACGGGGCCGGTGGCTCCGTGGCGCGCTTCGTCGTGGCGAACGACGGGCCGCCGATCCCCACGGAGACCCTGCCCACCCTGTTCGACCGCTTCACCAGGGGCGAGGCCTCGCGGACGCGTTCGCCGGGGCAGGGGACGAGTGGCCTCGGGCTCGCAATCGTCCGAGCGGTGGTCCTGGCGCACGGCGGCAGCGTCCGGGTCTCGTCGGAGCCGGGGCGGACGGCGTTCACGGTGGACCTGCCTGCCGCTGCCGTCGGCGTGGGCGTGGGCACGGGGCCGGGCACGGGGTCGCATACTGGTCGGAGAACGTCGGACGAGGAGGCCCCGTGACGAACGCGTACGACAAGCTGCCCGGCCGTCCGGACCCCGCCGACCTGGTGGTCGAGGTCCCGGCGTTCGAGGACGACCGGCCCCAACCCGAGCCCGCACCGCCCGCCGCGGCGCCGGAGCTCGTGGCCGCGACCGAGTTCGCACGGTCATCGCACGCAGCCCCCACGATCCGCCGGACGCAGATGCGGGCGGGCGTGTGGATCGCGGGCGTCCCGATCGCAGCGCTCGTGGTCGTCGCGATCGTGCAGATCCTGCTGCCCCGCTGAACCGCTCGTCAGGCGCTCGGACGCGTGCTCTCGCGCCCGCGACACCTCACGCACCACTGGCCGCGTGCGGTGTCGTTGAGCACGAAAGTCGTGCGCGGTCCGGATCGTCAGACGATCGACCAACGTCGCACCCGATCGCGTGCATCCGCGGCGGAGCGCCCGCAGGCTGGGTCTTGTCCGAGCAAGACGACCCGAACGGGTCACCACTGCAGAGATGGGAAACACGATCATGAACTCGTTCAAGCGCAAGTCCGTGAAGCTCCTCGCCGGCACCGCCCTCGGTGGCGCCGTCATCGCCGGGGCGTTCGTCGCAGCCCCTGCGCAGGCCGCCGAGCCCGCGCCCACCACCTCGTCGTCCGTCGGGGGCAGCGTCAACGTCAACCTCGACCCGGTCGCGATCGTCAACGCGATCAAGGACGCCGTCAACGACCAGAGCGACCGCGGCGGTGCCGTGCAGGCGGCACTCGACGTCGGGTACTGGAACGCCGGCAACCCCGACCGCCTCACCGTCGCGGTGGTCAACAAGAACCAGGACATCACCGTCGAGGGCGACGTCGCCGACGCCCAGTCGATCGACATCAAGGGTGGCAACTACGTCATCTACTGGTTCAAGGGCCCCGGCAAGGTCACCAACAACGGTGACGGCGGCTGGCTGAACTGGGGTGTGTTCGGCAACATCGAGCGCATCGACAACGTCATCCACGTCAACGGCGGCTGACTCCGGCTCCGGCCGACGACGCCCCCTGGGACCCCGGTCTCAGGGGGCGTCGTCGTGCGCCGGCGGTGCTTCGATCCCCAACGGCCGGGTCCCCGCCGCCAGGCCGAGCTGGCGCCGCGACCGGATCCAGCCCCGGACGAAGGCGACCGACACCAGCGCCGTCCGGTTCGGCGCCTTCCACGACTTCATGAGCCGCCCGAGGTGCCAGGCGACGGCCTGCCGGCTGTAGGCGGTCTCCTTGGCGATGGCGTCGTTCGAGAGCCCGCTGGCGGCGAGCGCGAGCATCCGTTCCTCGGTCTCGTCCAGGCCGGGCGCGGACGCCACCAGGTCGATGTCGTCGGTGCCGAGCGGTGCCGCGGCGTCCTCTGACGGACCGCCACGCTGCTGCGCCCAAGCCTCGGCCCAGCAGGAGCCGAGCTCGTGCGCCACGAGCGACGCCCGGCTCATCGCGAGCATCGTCCGCCCCGCGTGGTCGATCGTCGTCGCGTGCTCGCGGGTGGCCGTGTGCATGACGAGTGCGAAGACGCGGATGGCGGGCAGGGCGCCGCGGAGCACGACCGACACGTCGACGTGCGGATCACCGGCACTGGCGGCGGCGACCTCGCGCAGCCGGACGAGGCAGTCGGGGTCGAGCGGCTCACCGTGCTCGACCGCCCGCAGCGCTGCGGGGAGCACGAGCGGGACGATCTGCTCGTAGCGCCGCCGGAGCCAGTCGTGTCCGTCCGGACGGATGCCGTGCAACGGTGGCGCGAGCAGCAGTTCGGTGAACTCGGGGCACCGCTCGTCGAGCGCCAGACCCAGCCGCTCCCCCGGGAGCAGCACGGCCGTCCGTCGTGCGTCGTCGCGCTCGGTCGTCATCGTGCGTCGAACGTATCCGGACAACAGGTGTCGTGTCCGCTGCGTTCACGTGGTGTTCGTTCTTACCCCGGACACAGGGCCCTGCTTCGGCCCCCGTAGCCGGGCTCCCGAGCATGAGCGGCATGACGGAGACCGACCAGCCCCTCGACATCGACATCGTCGTCCCCTGCTACGACGAGCAGGACACACTCGCCGCCCACGTGCGGCGGCTGCACACGTTCTGCCGGACGTCGTTGCACCACTCGTGGCGCATCACGATCGCGGACAACGCCTCGACCGATGACACCGCCCGGATCGCCGACGACCTCGCGGCGATGCTCCCCGGCGTGCACGCGGTCCACCTGCCCGAGAAGGGCCGGGGTCGTGCGCTCAAGGCCGTGTGGGCCGCGTCCCCGGCGACGGTGCTCGTGTACGTCGACGAGGACCTGTCGACGGATCTGGCGGCCCTCGAGCCGCTCGTCGCGCCGCTGCTCTCCGGGCACTCGGACCTGGCGATCGGGACGCGGCTGGCGGATTCGTCGCGGGTGGTGCGGGGCAGCAAGCGCGAGTTCATCTCCCGCTCGTACAACCTGTTGCTCCGGTCCACGATGGGGGTGTCGTTCTCCGACGCGCAGTGCGGCTTCAAGGCCGTCACCAAGCGCGCGGCCGACCACCTGCTGCCGCTCTGCGAGGACGACGCGTGGTTCTTCGACACCGAGATGCTGGTGCTGGCCGAGCACGCCGGACTGCGCATCCACGAGGTCCCGGTGGACTGGGTCGACGACGTCAACTCGTCGGTGCACATCGCGTCGACCGCGACCGCGGACCTGAAGGGCATGTGGCGCGTCTCGCGGGGCATCGCCACGGGTCGGGTGCCGATCGGCGCCGTGTACGAGGCGATCGGCCGCCGCCCCTTCACCCCACCGCACGTCGGGTTCCTCGGGCAGCTGCTGCGGTTCGGGGCGATCGGGGTGCTCTCCACGGTGGCGTTCGCCGTGCTCTACGCGCTGTTCCGGCCGGCGATCGGAGCGCAGACCGCGGACTTCCTGGCCCTGCTGCTGACGGCGATCGGCAACACCGCCCTCAACCGGCGGTTCACGTTCGGCGTGCGGGGCCGCGCCGGAGCCGGGCGACACCACGTGCAGGGGCTGGTGGTCTTCGGCGTCGCCTGGGCGATCACGTCGGGGTCGCTCGTGGTGCTGCACAGCACGACGCCGGGAGCCTCGCATGGCACGGAGATCCTCGTGCTGACGACCGCGAACCTGTTCGCGACGTGCGTGCGCTTCGTGCTCTTCAAGGCGTGGGTGTTCCGCACCGGCCGCCGTCACCCGGAGCTCGTCGGCCCCGGGACGACCCCCGGGACGACCCCGGCCGCCGACGCGAGCACGGCGGTCACGGAGCCGATCGCGGTGAGCGACCGAACCGGTGAGCGAGCAGCCTGACACCGTGCCGGGTCACCCACCCGGTGCGAGGTTGCACGGCGCCCGCGGCACGCCGCACCGTGCGGCGTCGGCCATCCCGTGCGAGGTTGCACGCTCCGTGCAGCGCTACGAACTCGCACCGAGCGTGCAACCTCGCACCAGCCGAACAGACCCGCACGGTGCGACCCCGTCACACGCCCGGACCACCCGTGTTGCACGGTCGGTATACCAAGCCGTAGCATCGCCCTACCGCACCACCACTCCACAGGGCCCGACTGCCACCATCGGTCTGCCCGCGGCGAGCGCTCCATCGATGCAGCCCGCGCCGTCCGCTGCCGGCAACGCCCCACTGGACCCGCACGTGAACCCCACACCCTTCGGTCTCTACGACCCTGCCCGCGAATCGAGCGATTGCGGCGTCGGTTTCATCACCCGTCTCGACGGGACGCCGAGCCACGACGTCATCCGCAAGGGCGACGAAGCGCTGTGCTCCATCCCGCACCGCGGCGGCAAGTCCGCCGAGGGTGTCGGTGACGGCGCGGGCGTCAGCATCGACCTGTCGGTGGAGTTCTTCAGCGCCATCACGGGCGAGCAGCTGCGCGCCGGGCACTTCGGCGTCGCGAACTGCTTCGTGCCGAGTGGCACCGGCGCGGACGGCGCCGACGAGCGCACCCGGGCCCAGCAGACGGTCTCGGACGCCATCGCGGCCGAGGGCTTCGAGCTGCTGCTGGTCCGTGACGTCCCGGTGGACCACTCGGTCGCGCGCCCCGAGGCCGAGCAGTACCAGCTGCCGATCGTGCAGTGGGTCTTCCGTGCGCCGTCCGACTGGGACCGCACCGAGGTCGACGCCGCCGCGAACCGTGCCCTGCTCGCCATCGAGGCCGTGTCCTACGCCCAGGCCGCCGCCGAGCGTGCCGAGCACGCCGCCCTGTACCCGCTGTCGCTCAGCGCCCGGACCCAGATCCTGAAGGGCCGGCTGAACTCCGGCGAGGTGATCGGGTACTTCACCGACCTGCGTGACCCCCGGCACTCGGTGCGGACGCTGTACTTCCACACCCGGTTCTCGACGAACACCGAGCCGCACCCGACGATGGCGCAGCCGTTCCGCCTGATGGCGCACAACGGCGAGCTGAACACCGACCGGAAGAACCGGCTGTCGGACGAGGCGCTCGCGCGTGCCCGCACCCGGAGCATCGTGCGTCCGCCCGGGCAGTCGGACTCGAGCCGGCTCGACCAGACCCTGCAGAGCCGTGTGTTCGACGACGGGCTCGAGATCGTCGAGGCCGTCGTCTCGCTCATGCCCCCGGCGTGGGAGAACGACCGCACCCTGACCCCCGACGTCCGGGACATGCTCGAGTACTTCTCGCTGTACGAGGAGAAGAACGACGGCCCCGCGGCCGTGATCTTCAGCGACGGTGACGTCGTCGGTGCCCGGTTGGACCGCCTGGGCCTGCGCCCGCTGCGCACCGTCGAGACGGCCGAGTACCTGATGGTGTCGTCCGAGGCGGGCCAGGTCGAGTTCGCCGCCGACGAGGTCGTGCACCGCGGCCGCATCGAGGCCGGCGGCATGCTCGTCGTCGACCACCGCACCGGATCCCGCATGCGCACCGGCGAGGTGCTGCGCATGCTCGCGGCCCGCCGTGACTACGGCACCCTGCTCGACGCGGCCCGTGTGAACCTGGACGACCTGCCCGCGCCGGCCTACGAGCGCACCAGGAACACCCTGGGCTACGACGGCGACCTGTCGCTCGCGGGCCGGTACGTCGCGTACTCGCTGAACCAGGAGAGCTTCCGGTTCATGCTCGACCCGATGCTGCAGAACGGGTCGGAGCGCATCTCGGCGATGGGCTACGGCAACGCGATCAACGCCCTGAGCGACACCGAGGGCGGCATGGCGAAGTACTTCTCGCAGCGCTTCGCCCAGGTGACGAACCCGCCGCTCGACTCGATCCGCGAAGCCGACGGCATGTCGATGCGCGTCGCACTCGGCGCCAAGCCGGACGGCACCGGCACCACGGGCCGGCAGCTCGTCGTGCAGTCGCCGATCCTGGGGCACCTGGACATGGTGCGGCTGCGTGACCAGGACATCGTGCCGCTCGAGCGCTTCGACATGCTCTACGTGCCGGTGCCCGCCGACGAGCAGGCGAACGCCGACGCGATGCGCGGCGCACTGGACGCCCTGTGCGACGCGATCGAGGCGTTCGCGTCGCGTGGTGGTGGGATCGCGGTCGTGACCGACCGCGAGGTGTCGTCGACCCATGCGCCCCTCCCCGTGATCCTGGCCGTGGCGGCCGTCAACCAGCGACTCATCGAGACCGGTCTGCGCCTGCGGGTGTCCGTCGTCGCGGAGAGCGGTCAGCTGCCATCGTCACACCACGTCGCGACCGCGCTCGGCTTCGGTGCCGCCGCTGTGTACAGCTTGAGCGCACGGCTGCGTGCGGAGGAGAAGTACCCCGCCGCGCCCGCACCCGCCGGTGAGCTGACCGCGACCGACCTGGCACTCAAGCAGTTCCGCAAGGCCGCCGAGAAGGCCCTGGCGAAGACCATGGGCCGCGTCGGCCTGTGCACCGCCGAGAGCTACATCGGCGGCGAGTTCTTCGAGCCGAACTACCTCGACACCGGCGACGACGTGCTCGCACGGGTCTTCCCGCACATGCAGGCCCCGGTCGGCGGCGTCGGCTTCGTGCGCATCGCCCAGGCGGCGACGGACTGGCACGAGCGTGCCCGTTCGGTGGCGTCCGAGGGTCAGGTCCCGCTCCTCGGCCTGTTCAAGGAACGCTCCGACGGCGCCGGCCACTCGTTCGGCGTCGCGAGCGTCCGCGGGTTCGGCGGCATGACCGAGGAGCGCCCGGCCTTCGAGCGCTCCGGCGACTCGGACGCGCTGCGGCTGCTCACGCTCCGCCAGCTCGACGACTCGTTCGGCATCACCGACGCCGCGTACCGGAACACCGGGTACGACCGCCTCAGCGAGGCCGAGATCGACGCGCACCGCATCACGCCGGGCTACGTCACGTTCCTGCAGACCACGCACGACGAGCGGTCCCGCCGCCCCGCCGCGCTCCGCGACGTGCTCGCCCTGCCCGCGGACGTCACGGGCATCGACATGGCCGAGGACTTCGCGCGCGAGCTCGGTCGTTTCTCGACGAGCGGCAACGCCAGCGTCACCGTGCGCGGGCTCTCCGGCTCGCGTCCGTCGGACGACCAGGACCTGCCTGGAGGAACGGAGCGGTTCCGCCTGGAGCTCACGTCGACGGGGACCACGGGTGCACTGCGCCACACGGCCCTGGCAGACGGCCTCGCGTTGCTCCACCCGGGGCAGATCGACGTCGACGCCGTCGACGACACCCAGGTGACGCTCCGCGCCACCGGTGCGGCCGTCGCGCTGCTCGCGCTGCTGCAGAGCGCCCCGGCGAGCGTCGAGCCCGACGAGGTGCAGCCGGCCCACGAGATCACCCGGACCCTGGCGTCCGGCGCGATGAGCCACGGCGCGCTCGTCGCCACCGCCCACGAGGCCGTCGCGCACGGCACGAACATGGTCGGCGGCATGTCGAACAGCGGTGAGGGCGGCGAGCACCACTCCCGCTACGGCACCATCCGCGGCTCGCGCATCAAGCAGTTCGCCTCGGGCCGGTTCGGCATCTGGGCCGGCTACCTCGCCGACCCCATGCTCGAGGAGCTCGAGATCAAGATCGGTCAGGGTGCGAAGCCCGGCGAGGGTGGCCAGCTGCCCGCGCCCAAGGTCACGGTGGACATCGCCGCGGCCCGTGGCGGCACGCCCGGTGTCGAGCTGATCTCGCCGCCGCCGCACCACGACACGTACTCGATCGAGGACCTCGCGCAGCTCATCCACGACTGCAAGGCCGCCCGCGTCCGCGTGATCGTGAAGCTCGTCTCGTCCGAGGGCATCGGCACCATCGCGGTCGGTGTCGCGAAGGCCGGCGCCGACGTGATCAACGTCGCGGGCAACACCGGCGGCACCGGGGCCGCGGCCGTCACCAGCCTGAAGTACGCCGGCCGCTCCGCGGAGATCGGCGTCGCCGAGGTGCACCAGGCCCTGGTCGCGAACGGCCTGCGCCAGAAGGTCACGCTCCGCTGCTCGGGTGCGCACCAGACCGGCAGCGACGTCGTCACCAGCGCCCTGCTCGGCGGCGACAGCTTCGAGTTCGGCACGACCGCGCTCATGATGCTCGGCTGCGTGATGGCGAAGAACTGCAACGTGAAGTGCCCGGCGGGCCTGACCACGAACGCCGAGGCGTTCGAGGGCGACCCCCGCGCGCTCGCGCAGTACCTGCTCAACATCGCGCACGACGTGCGGCAGATCCTGGCCCGTCTCGGCCTGCGCTCCCTGCGCGAGGCCCGTGGCCGGACCGACCTGCTGCAGCTCCTCGACCACCCGGCGAGCGTCGGCCGGCTCGACGCACGTGCCCTGCTCGCCCAGGTGCCCGAGAAGGTCGTCACCGACCCGGAGTACCTGGAGAAGGACTTCCACACCGACGACGCCCTGCTCGAGCGCGTCCGCACCGCCCTGGTCGACCACGCGCAGGAGCACGTACTCGTGCACGGCGTGCTGCTCGGCAACAGCGACAAGTCGGTCGGCGGCCAGCTCGGCATCGACCTCGAGCGCCTGCTCAACCACGAGCTCCGCTCCGAGGACGTGCAGGGCCTGCCCGCCGTGACGACGGACGACCGCGGACGCCGCCGGCTGGTGGACGGCGCGGTCACGATCCGCACGCAGGGATCGGCCGGGCAGTCCTACGGCGTCTTCAACAACGACGGCGTCGTGCTCGAGCACACCGGCACCGCGAACGACGGCGTCGGCAAGAGCCAGAGCGGCGGACGGATCATCGTCCGTGCCCCCGGTGGCGGCAGTGCCGAACAGGGCGGCAACGTGCTGGTCGGCAACTTCGCGCTCTTCGGGGCCACCGGCGGCCGCACCTTCGTCGAGGGCGAGGCCGGCGACCGGTTCGCCGTCCGCAACTCCGGCGCGACCGCCGTCGTCGAGGGCGTGGGCGACTTCGGCTGCGAGTACATGACCGGTGGCGCCGTGTTCAACCTCGGCGCGTTCGGCAAGGGCCTCGGCAACGGCATGTCCGGCGGGTTCCTGTACCAGTACGACCCGTCCGGCCAGGTCGCCGAGCGTGCCAGCACCGACTCGCTCCTGGTGTTCCCCGTCACCGACACCGAGCGCGGTGCGTTCCACGAGTCCGCCGCCCGCCTGCTGCTCGAGTGGCACCTCGAGGCGACCGGTTCGGCCCTGGCCGAGCGGCTGCTCGCCGAGTGGGACACCGCACGCGCACACGTGTTCGTCGGCATGCCCCGCGCCCTGCTGCTCACGCAGGACGCCGGCGAGATCCTGGCGGCGGCGACCCGGCCGGAGCTCCTCGACGAGCTCGCGACCTCGATCGCCACCGACAAGCTCCGCGCGTTCAAGCTCGACTACCGCGACCAGCGCACGGTGCTCGACGGCCGTGCCCCGGCGCTCGGCGACCAGGGCGAGGACATGTTCTCGCTGCTGTCGTCGTACACCGTGCTCGGGGTCGCCCAGGACGTCGCCCTCGAGCGCGTCCCCGGCGCGTCCGGTGCCGCCGACCCGCGGGTCGCCGACGCCGTCAAGAACCTCGTGCTCACCGAGGACTTCTCCGTCAAGCAGCGCGTCGTGAAGTACCTGCGCGGCACGCTCGACCGGTTCGCCGACGACCAGCTCGCGACCCTGATCGCGATCAAGCGGCTCGACGACTACAAGCGCGCGCTCACGCAGCGGAACAACCGCAGCATGGACGCGCCGGGCACCACGGGGTGGATCATGCACCAGAACGCCCAGAACGACGGCCGCGTCCGCGAGGCACGCTTCGACGAGCTGCTCGCGACCGCGGCGCTCGAGGACATCGCGCGCCGTGCACCGCAGGCGCCGACCGAGGCGGTGACCGCGTGAGCCTGCTCCCCCCGACCGGGTCGCTGATCCCCGTCGACGCACCGTTCTCCGCCGCCCAGGAGTCCTGGCTCGCCGGGTTCATCGCGGGCATCGCCGCCGCCGGCAAGAAGGTCGCGGCCAGCGCGCCCACGACGACGATCGACGTGCTCTTCGGCACCCAGACCGGCAACGCCGAGTTCCTGGCCGACGAGCTCGTCGCCGGCGCAAGGGCCCGCGGGCTCGGTGGCCGTTCCAGCGCGCTCGACGCCGTCACGCCCGAGCAGCTCGCCGAGATGTCGCACGTGCTCGTCGTCACCTCGACCTACGGCGAGGGCGAGATGCCCGACAACGCCGGCCTGTTCTGGGACGCGATCCAGGCCAGCACGGTGCCGCGGCTCGAGGGGCTGCAGTACGCCGTCCTCGGGCTCGGTGACACGAGCTACGACGAGTTCTGCCAGGCCGGCAAGCTCCTCGACACCCGCTTCGAGCAGCTCGGCGCGACGCGGGTCCACGACCGCGTGGACTGCGACGTCGACTTCGAGGACGCGGCCGCACTGTGGACCGCTGCGGTCCTCGACCGCCTGGCCGCCGAGACCGGCGCGACGGCTGCACCCGACGCTGCCACGGGCGGTGGCACCGGCGACGGTGCAGCCGCGACCGGCGGGGCGGGCGCGAGCCGTGCCTCCCGGCCGGGGTCGCAGTGGAACAAGCGCAACCCGTACCCGTCGCGCCTGGTCGAGAACCGGCTGCTCTCCTCGCCGCGCAGCGCGAAGGAGATCCGGCACTACGAGTTCGACCTCGGCGACTCGGGGATCGAGTACGCGGCCGGTGACGCCCTGGCGGTGGTGCCGGTGAACGACGAGGTCTTCGTGGCGGACCTGCTCGAGCAGGTCGGCGCGAACGGCGGCGAGGCGTTCGACGGCCGTCCGATCAGCGAGGTCCTGCGGACCGACCGCGAGATCCGGACGCCCTCGAAGGACCTCATCGCTGACCTGGTGCAGCGCGCGCCGTCGAGCGAGCTCGCAGCCGTCGTGGCGCACGGCGACAAGCACGAGCTGGACCGCTGGCTGTGGGGACGTGACGTCCTCGACCTGCTCCGCGACGCCGGGTCGGCTGCCCCCGGACTCGACGAGCTGCTGCCGAACCTCCGGCCGCTGCAGGCGCGCCAGTACTCGATCTCGTCGAGCCCGCTGGCGCACCCGGACCGCATCCACCTGACCATCGCGTCGGTGCGCTACGGCGACCCGCACCGGATGTACGCCGGCGTCGCGTCGACGTTCCTGGCCGACCGGGTCGACCCGGACGGCACCGTCGACGTGTACCTGCAGCCGAACGCGTCGTTCGGGGTACCGGCGGACGAGTCGGCGCCGATGATCATGATCGGTCCGGGCACCGGAGTCGCGCCGTTCCGCGGGTTCCTGCACGAGCGCGCGGTGTCCGGTGCGACCGGGCGCAACTGGCTGTTCTTCGGCGACCAGCACCGGGACACCGACTTCGTGTACCAGGACGAGCTCGCCGAGCTGCAGGAACAGGGCGTGCTGGACCGCCTCGACCTGGCGTTCTCGCGCGACCAGGCCGAGAAGGTCTACGTGCAGACCCGGATGCTCGAACGGTCGGCGGAGCTGTTCGCCTGGCTCGAGGACGGCGGCCACGTGTACGTGTGCGGCGACGCCTCACGCATGGCGAAGGACGTCGAGGCCGCGCTGCTGCAGGTCATCCGCACCGGCCGCGGGCGCGACGAGGACGACGCGCAGGCGTACCTGGCCGACATGCGTCGCGCGAAGCGGTACGTGCGCGACGTCTACTGAGGCGAGCGGAGAGACCGCCCCGGCCACGGAACCCGAATCCGATGGCCGGGGCGATCCCGGAGGAGCGCCGGTCGGTCGAGACCGATCGGCGAGCCCAGCACCGTGACGCGGCGGTCCCGGCGCACGGCGCCGGTCGCATGAGCGGCGAATCCCCTGATCCGGGACTCACCTCGCTCGCTCGCCCAGAGCACCGATGGTTGGTCGGTGCCGGACTCGCAGTGCGTCACGGTCAATTCGGGTCCCCCTCCTGCCGCGGGACAGGTCAACACCGGATCCCTGGATTCCGGTGCGGGGGACGACTCTGTACCGCGGTACAGAAAGCGTACGGGTCGGACGGACTGACCGGAACCCGTTGACCCAGATCAGCGTGTTGTGGTACCGCTCGGAGTGCTCGAGGCGTCGTCCGCGTCCCCGGGTGCGACGGCACGTGACCACGCCGAGTCGTCGGCCGTGCTGGTGTCCGTCGGCTCCGGTGTCAGCACGAGCCCGGACCCCGACGTGGCCGATGCGTAGAGGTCCTCGAGCCAGCTGCGGTTGATCGACGGCACCCGGCTCCCCGTGAACTTGAAGTGCAGGCTGACGCTCGGATGCAACCAGATCGTGCTGCGACCGTTGCCGTGGATGACGTCGTCCTTCCACGAGAACGCGAAACGGTGGTCGCGCCGGAGCATGTTGACGATGACGATCTGCAGGTGTGTGAGCGCGCGGTCGTCGATCCGCAGGTCGAGCGGTTGCCCGCCGTAGATGAGCTGACCCATGGCTCCTTCTACTCCTGTGCCGCGGTGTGCGCGAGGTTCGACGCCCAGGTCGTGATCGTCCGGTCGAACCAGACGGCGTCGACGTTGCGCTCCCACGCGTGTTCGGCCGGTTCGCTGACCGCCAGCGTCACCGTGCCCGGGTGTGCCTCGGCGAACTCCTGGCTGGCCGAGAACGGCACCGTCGTGTCGCCGGCGGAGTGGATGAGCAGGGTCGGTGGCAACGCCCGGGGTGCGCGCAACCAGGAGAGGGCCCGGACGTCGACGGCTTCCCGCAGCCCGACCAGCCGGCAGATGACCGGGGTCGCCATCGCACCGAGGGCGGCCGAGACGACGATGCCGGGGAGACCAGCACGGCGGGCCTGTGACCGGACCGCCACCGACCAGTCCAGCGCGGGGGCGACGAGCACGATCCCGGCCAGGCGGTCGCGGTGCGCCGAGCGGGCGAGGAGCTCGTGCGTGATCGTCGCGCCCATCGACCAGCCGACCAGGACGAGCTGTTCGGCGCCGTTCGCGACGGCGTGGTCGAGCGCCGCTTCGACGTCCGCCCACTCGCGGGCACCGAGGTGCGAGGCCCGGCCTTCCCACGGGGCCTCGCCGTCGCCACGGAACGACGGGACGATCGACGTCCAGCCGAGCTCGAGCGCCGCGGGGACGGTCCGGAGCGCGGTGACCCGGGTCGTCCGGATCCCGTGGACGTGGACCGCCCAGGTCCGGGCGGCATCGCGGTCGGCAACGCGGTCGGCAACGCCGTCGGCGGTGCCGTCCGTTCCCGCACGGCCGTCGGCCGCGCCGTCGGGGCCCGGCCGCACCACCCACGCCGGTGCCGGCCCCACCGGCGTCGGCAGCGACACCTCGGACCAGTCGACCTCCATCGCCGCCGGGTCCGGGTGCACGTGCCCACTCCACCGCACCCGCGACGACACCGCGCCGGTCGTCCGCACCACGGCCCGCCGCACCGACCCGGCGGCTTCGTCGATCTCGAGCACCGGCCCGACGGTGGTGTGGCCCGGGCCGTCGTGCCACAGGCCGTACTCCCCCGGGCGCACGGTGTCGTCGGTGATCGGCAGCCGGACGGAGTCGGCGTCGGACCCGAGCACGGGGGTCCAGCGGTCGCCCCCGGGCAGCACGATCCGTCCGACGACCTTCCGCACCACGAGCAGGACGAGCAGCGCCGCCACCGCCAGCACCACGAGCGCACCGAGCACCCACCACACGATCGTCACGCCGTCATCCTCCGAGGCTCCGGGTCAGGGTCCGTTCCGCCGCCCGCACCTGGGCGAGCTCGGCATCGTCGAGGGTCCGTCCCTGCACCTCGGCGTCGCGGATCGCGATGACCAGGTCGTAGGTCCGGGCCTGCGGGTCGCCCGGCCGCTCGACCGCGCGCACCTCGTGCCGGCGCACGATGCGGCGCAGGTGGCGGTGGTGCCCGCGGTGCCGCAGGTCACGCCCCCACCGCCGGAACGTCAACGAGGCCATCGCGACGACGATCAACACGATGCCCAGGTAGAACGGCGGGTCGAAGGCCAGACGCAGTCCGTCACGGACCCCGGCTGGGAACACCCCGAAGTGGTCCGCCGTCAGCGAGGCGACCTCGTCGACGCTCGCCAGGACCACCAGGGCCAGCCCGACGCGGAACACCACGAGCGCCACCGGGTTCTGCAGCACGCCACGCCGCAGGGTCGTCGCGGCGATCAGCCCCACGCTCACCATGTAGACGGTCGCGTAGAACCACATCGGCGTCTGTGCGATCCCGTGCACGATGAAGTCGAAGTCGGTACCGCCGCGCTCCTCGACCAGCAGGAACGGCACCGTGAACGCCACGACCACGACGAGCAGCGCCACCGGCTTCGCCAGCATCGGGCGTTCCGGCAGGTCGTCGGTGCTCGCCCGCAGCATCAGCCAGAACGCCACGGTCGCGCAGACGTTCTGCACCAGGTTGATCAGGTTCGAGCCGCCCAGTGCGCCGTCGAGCACGGTCTGCGGCACGACGCTGCCCAGGGTCAGGAGCCCGAGTGCGCCGACACCCGTGGCACCCCAGGCCGCCCGGCCGCGCGGGTTCCGCAGCACGTACGGCGTGCGGGCGAGGAAGATCAGCGCCGCGAACCAGAAGGCTGCGGCGTGCAGTGCTGCCATCAGCCGTAGGCCCGCTCGTCCGCGCCCGTGGCACCGGCGAGCAGGACGGTCGCGAGTTCGTACGCGAACCGCTCGGCGAAGTGCTCGTCGTCGTCCGAGATGCTCACGAGCCCCGAGTCGGCGTCGAGCGCACGACGGCACACGTGGCCCCCGGCGGCGAACTCGGCGACGGACGACGCGGTCGGCGTGCCGACGTCGCCGTGCACCAGGTGCCCGAGCTCGTGCAGCACGCAGTGCATGCGGTAGAGCGGCGGCGCCCCGGCGGGCACGAGCACCAGGTTCTCGTGCTCGAACTGCGACACGAGCGCCGTGAGCGGCCCCCAGCTCGGACCGTCGACGTCGACGACGCGAGTGGGTTTGCCGACCATCGTGCCGACGCCGGTGACGACGTCGGACAGGTGCGGTGCGCGGGGCAGGGTGGCGACGAGGGCACGGACGGCGCCGGACGCGCCCAGCTGCTCCGCCATCGACCCTCCGATCTCCGCGGCAAGACTACCGGCACCTCGCCCTCGTGCACGAGACCGCCGGCGTGACCGGTGGACGGACTGGAGGCCCGTGGCGGCGCCGCCACGGGCCTCCAGTCCGGTCCGCGGAAGCGACAGGTGCCGGCACGTGCGCCGGGTCCGCGGGGCGGGAGCAGCCCGGCGACGCCGGCTACGCCTGCTGCGTCGTCGCCTCGTAGTGGCGCGCGCCACCGCGCACACCCTCGAACCGGAACGGCGCGGTCGTGACGCGCGGACGCTCGACGTCCTCGCTGGTGGCGGCGCCGGCTGCGTGCAGCTCGCGGTACGCGTCGACCGTCAGCGGGACGCGTGCGCCGAGCAGCGCGCGCACCCGACCGACCCGGCGGTGCTCGCGGTAGTCGGGCCGGACGACACCGGTGATGAGCTCGCCGACGCTGCCCGAGCCGTAGCTGAACAGGGCGATGCGCTCCCCCGCCAGGTGCTCGTCGAGGTCGAGGAGTGCCGCGAGCCCGATCCAGAGCGACGCCGTGTACGTGTTGCCGGTCTGCTTGTTGTACGTGAACCCGACGAACAGCTCCGACTCGTCGAACGGCACGCCCACGTGCTGCGTGAGCTTCCGGTGCGCCTTGAGCGCCATCTTCGTGAACGGCTGGTGGTGGACGAAGCGCACGATGTCCTCGTACGCCGGCCCGCCCTGCTCGGCGAGGTCGTCCCACGCGCCGACGAACGCGTCGACGTAGGCGCTGACGGACAGCCGTCCGTCGACCAGCGCGGTGGAGCGGTCGTTCGGCCGCCAGAAGTCGTCGACGTCGGCGGTGTAGACGCCGGCGGCCGGCTCGATCTCGATCAGGTCGGGGTCGGCGGACACCAGGATCGCGGCGGCACCGGCACCCTGGGTCGGCTCGGCGGCGGTGTCGACGTCGTAGCGCGCGACGTCGGCGGCGATGACGAGCACCCGCTCGTGCGGGGCGCGGGCGACGATGCCGAGCGCGAGCTGCACCGCGGCCATCCCGCCGTAGCAGGCCTGCTTCAGCTCGACCACGCGGACGGCCTTCGGCAACCCGAGCAGACCGTGCACGTAGACGCCGGCGGCCTTGGACTGGTCGACGCCGGACTCGGTGGCGAACAGCACCGTCCGGATGCCCTCGACGCCGTGCCGGTCGATGAGTTCCTTCGCAGCGGTGGCGCCCATCGTGACGATGTCCTCGTCGGGGGCGGGCACGCTGAACGCGTCCTGCCCGATGCCGACGTGGTACTTCGCCGGGTCGACGCCGAGCCGCTCGGCCAGGTCGTCGAGCTCGAGCACGTGGTGACCGGTCGCGATCGCGATGTCGTGGATGCCGACGCCGCTCATGCTGCACCGCCTGCGGGCTTCGTGCCACGGCGTTCCATGGCGACGTGGGCGGCCATCAGCTCGCCCGGGTTGGTCTGCGCGGCGAGGAGCGAGAGCTCCCCGCACAGCACCGTGGCGGCGCAGAGACCGGCGAGGCGGCGGGCGTTCGCCCCCGGCTCGCGGTCGTCGCGGCAGCCGAGGCGCACCAGGGCGTCCTCGACGACGGGCAGGTCGCCGCCCTTGCCGTTGCCGACCGTGCCGACGATCAGGTGCGGCAGCGAGGTCGCGAAGTACAGGTCGCCGTCGCGGTCCTCGGCGCTCGTGATGCCCTGCGAGCCCTCGACGATGTTGGCGGCGTCCTGGCCCGTGGCCAGGTAGAAGCCGAGCAGCATGTTGGCGTAGTGCGCGTTCGCCGAGCGGATGGCGCCGGCGATCGTCGACCCGATCAGGTTCTTCGCGATGTTGAGCTCGACGATGCGTGCGGTGCTCGACCGCAGGCGCTTCTCGACGACCTCGCCCGGGATCACGATCTCGGCGATGGTGTTGCGGCCGCGGCCACGGATGCCGTTCACCGCGGTGGCCTTCTTGTCGGTGCAGAAGTTGCCCGACACCGACACGTACCGCAGGCCCGGCTGCCAGTCCAGGATCGCCGGCAGCAGCTTGTCCGCGGCCTGGGTGACCATGTTGTGGCCGGAGGCGTCGCCCGTGGTGAACGCGAAGCGCAGGAACAGCAGGTCCCCGACGATCTCCGGGTGCACCTCGATGAGCTTGGCGAACCGGCTCTGGCCGGCGACGATCGCGGCGAGCTCGTCCTGGCGTGCCAGGATCTGCCCGGCGGCGACGTGGGCGGCAGCGGCGCTGTCGGCACGGACCACGACGGATCGGGTCATCCGCTCGTCGACGACGGTCGCGACGATGCCGTCCTCGACCATGCGCGAGATGCGGGCACCGCGGCCGACGGACGGCCAGAGCGGCGACTCGTAGGTGGCGAGGGGGACCTCGTGCTCCCCCTGCACGGCGTTGCCGCTGACGCGGATCGGACCGACCCACTTGGTGGGGATCGGTGTGAGCAGGTCACTCATCGAGGGCTCCTTCTGGTGCTCGCACCGCGACGCTGAGGTGTCTGATGTCGTGCGCCTCCCAGGCGCGGTGGATGCCGGCGGGGTCGGTGTCCGCCGGGACGAGCGCGATGCCGCAGTCGCCGCCGCCGGCACCGGACGGCTTCGCCGCCCCGCCAGCCGCCTCGACGACGTCGCACAGGGTCGCGAGCCGCTCGGTCTCGATCTGCGACCCGACCGAGTCACCGAGACGCTGCATGAGCACGCGTGCACGCTTGAGGGCATCGAGCGTGCGCTCGGCGTCGCCGGTCTGGAGGCCCGTGGTCAGGTCGTCGACACAGCTACGGCTCTCGTCGAGGAACGCCTGGTACCCGCCGTTGCGGTGCCGACGCACCACGTCGACGAGCTTCGTGGTGGACGCGGGCGAGCCGGTCCAGCCGACGAGCAGCTGCAGGTTCTCGGGGGCGGGGAGCCGCTGGACGTCGAAGCCCTGCCACGCGTCCGCGTCGGCCAGGATCGCGGACACCGCGTGGTCCCCGAGCATGGCGGCGAGCCGCTCGCGGTCCGGGGCGCTGTAGCGCAGCCATCCGCCGAACGTGCTCGCGGCGAGGTCACCGCCCGAGGCCCGGGGGTTGACCCGGATCGTCGCGAGCAGGGCGACCTGGAAGCGCTGGCGCTGGGTCAGACCGATGCCGTAGAAGCGGTCGAGGGCACCGACGGTCGCGACGGTCACCGCGGCCGAGGACCCGAGTCCGAACTTCCGGCCGCTGGCGTCGTCGAGCTGGCTCTCGATGCGCAGGTCGTGGAACCGCGGGGCGAT
Organism: Curtobacterium sp. MEB011; assembly: GCF_030209655.1. Classification (NCBI taxonomy): domain Bacteria; kingdom Bacillati; phylum Actinomycetota; class Actinomycetes; order Micrococcales; family Microbacteriaceae; genus Curtobacterium; species Curtobacterium sp. MEB011. Next base: position 206,097 of record NZ_JARVRN010000003.1, read on the forward strand.
GCCGCGCTCGGCGCGGAGCTTCTCGACCAGGTCGATCGTGGCCATCACGTAGTCGTAGGGGTGGTGCTCGCGGTCGAGCGCCAGGCCGTCCTCGGCACGGGTCCACGTGAGCGGGAGGTGCCCGTACTCCTCGGAGTGCACACTGCCCGCGCCGTGGCCCTCGCGCACCTTCGCCGTGATGGCGCGGTCGAGGGCGATCAGGACGGACGGCTGGCCCGGCTCGACGACGGCGTACTCGCCGGCGACGAACAGCTTGCCGTGTGCACGGAACTCGATCACTGCGCGGACTCCTTCTGGTCGGGATTGCTCCCGGTCTCTTCGGAGCGGAGCACCCGCGCGGCAGGTCCGGTGCCGGACTCGATGACGTCACCCAGCGACGCGAGCGCCCCGGCGACGGCCGACCGGTCCTGCGGCTTCGTGAGCACGACGACGTTCGGGCCGGCGTCGGCCGTGGCGTAGGCCTCGACCCCGCCGGCACGCAGCTCGGCGACGGCGTCGAACACGGCGACGCTGCGGGCGTTGAGGTAGCGGATCGGCGGGAAGGCGCCCTCGATCGTGGCGTGCATGCGGAGGGCGTTGCTCTCGGTGATCTCGCCGATGCGGGTGAAGTCGCCGGCCGCGCAGGCCGTGAGCATGTCACCGACGGTCTCGGTGGTCGAGGTGACCCAGGCGGGGTAGAAGGGCGACGTGGCGATGGTGCGGCGCATGGCCTCGCGCGACCCGATCGGCTTCGGGCCGGCGTCGATCGTGACGACGACCATGGCCATCGGCGGAGCGGGGATCGGCTCGGCGAAGGAGCCCTGGTCGTCGCCGGCGTGCCAGACGGCGACACCGCCGGGGATCGAGCGCGTGGCCGAACCCGAACCACGACGGGCCAGACGCGACAGGTCGCGCGGCGACAGGTCGAGGCCGTACGCCGCTGCGGCCGCGGTGGCCAGCGCTGCGAAGCCGGAGGCGCTCGAGGCCAGCCCGGCACCGGTCGGCACGGTGTTCTCGGAGACGACTGACGCGCGGGCGTCGCTGCCGGCGAGCTCCCGCACCAGGTCGAGGAACTGCTGCACGCGCACCAGCGCCCCGTCGTCGACGACGTGACCGTTCAGCGTGAACGTGTCTCCCCGTGCGCCCAGCGCCTCCCGTCCGCCGTCCACCGTGACGGTGGTCGTCGTCGGGAACACGTCGAGCCCCATCGAGACGCTGCCCGTGGCGGGCAGCGCGAGCTGCGCGTCTGCCTTCCCCCAGTACTTGACGAGGGCGATGTTGGGGTGCGCGACGGCGGTGGCTGTCAGCAAGCGCGGGCTCCGATCGTGGTGGTCCAGGTGGCTGCGGCCCCTGCAGCGCGGAGTGCGGCCGCGATGCGGTCCGCGTGGTCGTCGTCCGCGGCGAGCGCGAGGACGCACCCGCCCCGCCCGCCGCCGGTGAGCTTCGCGCCGAGGGCGTCCGCAGCGCGTGCGGCGTCGACGAGCCGGTCCAGGTCGACACTCGACACGTCGAGTGTGCTGAGCAGGTCGTGCGCGGCGTCCATGGTGACACCCAGAGCCTGGGCATCGCCGTCCTCGAGTGTCCCCCGTGCCCGCCGGGCGAGCGCGCCGATCCGGTCGATCACGGCGCCGACACCGGCCGGGTCCTGGTCGTGGCGTGCGCGGACCGCGGACACGGCTTCCCTGGTGTGCCCGGGGACGCCGGTGTCTGCGACGACGAAGGTGAACCGGGCGCCGAGCGCGACGGGTTCGATGTGCCCGGCCTCGAACCAGACCGGCGCGGACGCGACGACGCCCCGGGCGTCGAGGCCCGACGGACGCCCGTGGGCGACGCGCTCGCACTCCTGGATGAGTTCGTGGTGGGTCTCGACGTCGAGTGTCTCGCCCAGCGCGTCGGCGACGGCGGCGGTCACGGCCGCGGCGACCGCGGCGCTCGAGCCCATGCCGCGGGCGGTCGGGACCTCGCTGTCGACCCGGACGTGGAAGTGCCGGTCGGTGACCCCGAAGTGCCGCAGGGTCGCGGTGACCGCGGTGACGGTCGGCATCACGGCAGCGGGGGCCAGGTCGAGGGGGCCGGTGTGCACGGTGGACTGCAGGCTGTGACCGGGCTGCTCGGCGTCGGCGGCGACCGGGGTGACCGTCGCCACGACCCGCGCGTCGAGCACCGGCAGGACGAGAGCGGGTGCGCCGTACACCACGGCGTGCTCACCGATCAGGATCGTCTTGCCGTGGGACGACGCCGATCCGTTGCCGGGGGTCGTGGTGTTGTCGAGGTCGCAGCTGGTCATCGTGGGTCACGTCAGCCTAACCGCACGGGCCGTCGGCGTGTTCGTCAGCTGGGCATCCGCTGCATCGAGTTGTGCACAACTGGGTTGCGTGACAGTGTGGACGCATGCCCGTGACCGACGAGATGGTGTGCTTCTCCCTCTACGCGGCGTCCCGCGCCACCACGCAGGCGTACCGCACGATGCTCGAACCCTGGGGCCTGACGTACCCGCAGTACCTGGTGCTCGTCACCCTGTGGGTCGAGGGTGACCAGACCGTCTCGAGCCTCGGGGAACACCTGCAGCTCGACTCCGGCACCCTCTCGCCGCTGCTCCGCCGCATGGAGCAGAGCGACCTGGTCCGCCGCGAGCGCCGCAGCACCGACGAACGCGTCGTCACCGTCACCGTCGGTGAGCGCGGCCGCGAACTACGGTCCGAGCTGAGCGGCATCCCCGCACGCATCGCTGCCGGGATGGGCCTGGCCGACGAACGTGCCGCTGCCGAGCTCATCGCGACGCTGCACCGGCTGACCGAGACGATGCACACGGCGGCCGATCCCGAGCGCGACGCCGCCGGCGCTGACGCCGTTCCGCGCTGAGCGACACCTCACGGCGACGTGTGCCCGTGAACTGTCGCTGAGCGCGGAAGCACGCCGCACACCCCGAACTGCACGATCCGCCCCACAAGGAAGGAACCCCATGGAAGCCCTCTACACCGCCGAGGCCCTGGCCACCGGCGAAGGCCGCAACGGCCACGTCGCAACGAGCGACGGCACGGTCGAGTTCGACCTCGCCATCCCGAAGGAGATGGGTGGCTCCGGCAACGGCGCGAACCCCGAGCAGCTCTTCGCAGCCGGCTACGCCGCCTGCTTCCACTCCGCACTGCAGGGCGTCGCCCGCAGCCAGAAGGTGAAGATCACCGACTCGTCCGTCGGCGGTCGCGTGCAGATCGGCCCGAACGGCAACGGTGGCTACCAGCTCGCCGTCATGCTCGAGGTCGTCATCCCCGGCCTGGAGCACGACCAGGCCCAGGCACTCGCCGACGCAGCCCACCAGGTCTGCCCCTACTCGAACGCGACCCGCGGCAACATCGACGTCACCATCGTCGTCTCGGAGGACTGACCCATGAGCACCACCACTCCCACCACCATGCGCGCCGTCGTCCACGAGACGTTCGCCGAGCCCGCCGACGTCCTCGAGGTGCAGGAGCGCCCCGTCCCGACGCCCGCCGCCGGCGAGGTCCTCGTCCGCACGGTCCTCTCCCCCATCCACAACCACGACCTGTGGACCGTCCGCGGCACCTACGGCTTCAAGCCGGAGCTGCCCGCCGCCTCGGGCACCGAGGCACTCGGCGTCGTCGAGGCGCTCGGCGAGGGCGTCACGAACCTGCAGGTCGGCCAGCGCGTCGCCGGTGGTGCCTTCGGCGTCTGGGCCGAGTACTACACCGCGAACGCCGCAGGCCTCGTGCCGGTGCCGGACGCGATGACCGACGAGGCCGCCGCGCAGCTCGTCTCGATGCCGTTCAGCGCCATCAGCCTGCTGCACTCGCTCGACCTGCACGAGGGCGACTGGATCATCCAGAACGCCGCCAACGGTGCGGTCGGTCGCATGGTCGCCCAGCTCGGTGCCGCACGCGGCATCAACGTCATCGGACTCGTCCGTCGCGCCGCCGGTGTCGACGAGCTCCGTGAGCAGGGCATCGAGCGCATCGTCGCCACCGACGCCGACGACTGGCAGGACCAGGTCGCCGCGATCACCGGCGGCGCCCCGATCATCGCCGGTGTCGAGTCCGTCGGTGGCAAGGCCGCCGGCGACATCGCCTCGGTGCTGGGCGAGAACGCCACCCTCGTCGTCTTCGGCGCGATGGCGTCGCCGACGCTCGAGATCCCGTCGGGCAAGGTCATCTTCGGCCAGCTCACCGTGAAGGGCTTCTGGGGTTCCGTCGTCAGCAAGACGATGCCCGCCGAGACGAAGGGCCAGCTCTTCGGTGAGCTCATCACCCGCGTGCTCGACGGCTCGCTGACGCTCCCCGTCGCCGAGACCTTCGCCTTCGAGCAGGTCCGCGACGCCGTGCGCGCCAGCGACACCGCCGGCCGCGTCGGCAAGGTGCTCCTGCGCCCGTAGCGCGACCACAGGACGGGAGGCCCGGTGCCAGCTGGCACCGGGCCTCCCGTCCGTCTGCGTGCTTCGTCACACACCGAATGAGCAGAAGACGCCGGGTGCCCTGGGGCGACCCGACGTCTTCTGCGCACTCGTTGCAGCGTGGTGCGGCCTAGCGGCGCGACGCCTTCACGGGGACGGTGAAGATGTTGCCGGTGGTGACGCCCTCTTCGACCTCTTCCAGGGTGCGGCCGCGGCTCTCCGGCACGAACTTCCAGATGAAGAGCAGGGCGAGGAGCCCGACGATCCCGAAGCCGAAGAACGTCCCGGTGATGCCGGTCGCGGCGACGATGGTCGGGAAGTACAGCCCGAGGAACGCGTTCGCGATCCAGAGGCAGAACACCGAGATGCCCATGCCGAGCGCACGGATCTGGGTCGGGAAGATCTCCGACAGGACGACCCACACGGCGATGTTGAGGAAGGTCTGCATCGAGCCGACGAACGCGACGACCAGGAACAGGATCACCCACGGACGAGCGGGGTTGCCCTCGGGCAGTGCGACCGACGCGATGCCGATCAGGAAGTGGCAGGTCGTCGTCAGCGTGAACCCGAGGATCAGCGTCGTCCGGCGGTTGATCTTCTCCATGTTGTACAGGGCGATGACGCCACCGACCACGGCGATCACACCGGGTGCGATGTTCGCGATGAGGGCTGCCGATGCCTGGAACCCGGACTCGATGAGCACGGTCTGGCCGTAGTACATGATCGAGTTGATGCCGGTGAGCTGCTGCGCGACGCCGAGTCCGGCGCCGATGAGCACGATGCGGATGAGCCACTTGTTCCCGCGCAGCGTCTGCCACCCGCTGACGCGCTCGACCTTCGCCTCGATGTCGTTGCTCCGCTTGATGTCGTCGAGCTCGGCACGGGCACGGTCGGTGGTCCGCACCTGCTCGAGGACGGAGAGTGCTTCGTCGTAACGGTTCTTCGACGCGAGCCAGCGCGGCGACTCCGGCACCCGGAGCATGCCGACGAAGAGGGCGATCGCGGGGAGCGCGCAGACGGCCAGCATGACGCGCCACACCCCGTTGCCCTCACCCCACACGCTGCCGATGACCGCGTTGACCACGAACGCCGCGAGCTGGCCGATGACGATCATCAGCTCGTTGCGGCCGGACAGGGATCCGCGGATCTCGTACGGGGCGAGTTCGGCGAGGAAGACGGGCACCACCGTCGACGCGCCACCGACCGCGAGGCCGAGGAGCACACGACCGATGACGATGACCTCGAACGTCGGCGCGAACACGCAGATCAGCGTGCCGACGAAGAACGTGACGGCGAGCAGGATGATCGTCTTGCGGCGACCCCAGCCGTCGGCGATGCGGCCGCCGAGCATGGCACCGATCGCGGCGCCGAACAGCAGCGAGCTCGTGACGACACCCTCGGTGAAGTTGGTGAGGCCGAGCTCCGTCTTCATCGGGTTCAGGGCGCCGTTGATGACGCCGGTGTCGTACCCGAAGAGCAACCCGCCGAACGTGGCGACGAGGGCCAGCACGCCGAGACGTCGGCGGTGCGGCCCGGTCCCCAACGGGGGCAGTGCGACAGTCGGGGCTGTCGGTTTGATGTCGACCATTCGGTGACTCCTTCGTCGGTGATCGCGCGTCAGTGCGTGGACCGATCGTAACCCGATTCCATGTCCTGTCAATTGGACATTCTGTCGTCAGGTCGTTTGGATCGGTCCACAGAACACCTGATGAGGACGGGAGCGGTCCAATCTGCGATGCAGCGTCAGCGGTCGTCGTCGACGGGGCCGTCGCCGAGGACGTCCCCCAACGACGCCATGTCCGCACCGTGGTCGGTGTAGCGGCGGACGGTGCGTCGAGCGGCCGCACTGGCGGCGCCGGACAGGGCGGGGTTGCGCCGAGCGGCGTCGGCGACGCGGCCCGCGTGCCCCGCGGTCGAGAGCAGCACGTTCGCCAGCGCACGGGCGTCACCCCGCTCGGGGACCCCGGTCACGGTCCAGGCCGTGCGGACCTGCGCGTCCGGGGTGACGCCACGACGGGTGCCCATGCGGTGCCAGTCCGACAGCACGCCCTCGGTGCGCGAGGCCGCGCGGTCCGCCTCTCCCGCACGACGGCGGGCGGCGTCACGGGCGTCGGACTCGGTGTCCGTGCCCTCGACCGTGTCGTACCGGTCGGTGAGCCCGTCGGCCCGGCGCCGGACACTGTCGGCCCGTTCACGCGCCGCGGCGTCGTCACCACCCGCCGCTGCGATGCGGGCGGCGTGCGCGGCGGCAGCCGCGGCGAGGATCTCCGAACGCTCCATGCCCTCGACCGTAGCCGCTCCGACCGACACCGGCGGACCGTCCGTCGCGGTGGCGGGGCACCGCGACCAGCCGCGTTCCGCACTGAGCGACACCGCACGGGACGGCGCGCGCATGAGGTGTCGCTGAGCGCGAAACCGGCCCGGCGTCCGGCCCGCGGCCGCAGCGCACGCACACGACGGACGGGAGGCCCGTGGCGGATCCGCCACGGGCCTCCTGTCCGTCAGGTGGGGGCGTGCGCTACTTCCGCAGCTCCAGGTACTTCGCGATGAGCGCCTTGGTCGACGGGTCCTGCGCGTCGAGCGCGGCCTGGTCGCCCTCGACGGCCGGCGTGACCTGCAGCGCCAGCTGCTTGCCGAGCTCCACACCCCACTGGTCGAACGAGTCGATGCCCCAGATCGTGCCCTCGGTGAACACGATGTGCTCGTACAGCGCGATGAGCTGGCCGAGCACGCTCGGGGTGAGCTCCGGCGCGATGATCGACGTGGTCGGCTTGTTGCCGGGGAACGTGCGGGCCGCGACGATTCCTTCGTCGGTGGTGCCCTCGGCGCGGACCTCGTCGGCGCTCTTGCCGAACGCCAGCGCCTTGGTCTGCGCGAAGAAGTTCGCCAGGAACAGCGTGTGCACGTCGGTGCCGGGCGCGACGCCCTTGCCGTCGCCGGTCGCGTCCTGCAGCGGACGGGCCGGGTTGGCGACCGTGATGAAGTCGGCCGGGATCAGGCGGGTGCCCTGGTGGATGAGCTGGTAGAACGCGTGCTGGCCGTTCGTGCCGGGCTCACCCCAGAAGACCTCGCCGGTCTCGGTGGTGACGGGCGAGCCGTCCCAGCGGACGCGCTTGCCGTTCGACTCCATCGTGAGCTGCTGCAGGTACGCGGCGAAGCGGTGCAGGTACTGCGTGTAGGGCAGGACCGCGTGGCTCTGCGCACCGAGGAAGTTCGTGTACCAGACGTTGAGCAGGCCCATCAGGACGGGGACGTTCTGCTCGAGCGGCGTGGTGCGGACGTGCTCGTCGATGGCGTGGAAGCCGGCGAGGAACTGCTCCCAGTTCTCCTTGCCGATCGCGATGACGACGCTCGTGCCGATGGCCGAGTCGACCGAGTAGCGGCCGCCCACCCAGTCCCAGAAGCCGAAGGCGTTCTCGGGGTCGATGCCGAACGCCTCGACCTTGTCGAGCGCGGTGGAGACGGCGACGAAGTGCTTGGCGACGGCGTTCTTCTTCTCGTCGTCGGCGGCGTCGGTCAGGCCGAGCTTCTCCCACAGCCACTGGCGGGCGAGGCGCGCGTTCGTCAGGGTCTCGAGCGTGCCGAAGGTCTTCGACGCGACGATGAAGAGCGTGGTCTCGGGGTCCAGGTCCGCGGTCTTCTCGTAGATGTCCGCCGGGTCGATGTTCGACACGAAGCGGGCCTCGAGGCCGGGCTGGACGTACGGCTTGAGCGCCTCGTAGACCATGACCGGGCCGAGGTCGGAGCCACCGATGCCGATGTTGACGACGGTCTCGATGCGCTTGCCGGTGACACCGGTCCAGGCGCCGCTGCGGACCTGCTCGGCGAAGCCGTAGACCTTGTCGAGCGTGGCGTGCACGTCGGCGTCGACGTCCTGGCCGTCGACGGTCAGCGGCGCGGCCGGCACGAGGCCCTCGGTCGACTTCGGACGACGGAGCGCGGTGTGCAGCACGGCGCGGTCCTCGGTGACGTTGATGTGCTCACCGGCGAGCATCGCCTGGAAGCGCTCGGCGACGCCGGTGTCCTTGGCGACCTGCAGCAGCGCGGCGAGGATCTCGTCGGTCACCAGGCCCTTGGACAGGTCGACGGTCAGGTCGGCAGCTTGGAAGGTGTACTGCTCGGCACGACCGGGGTCGCTGTCGAACCACCCTCGCAGGTCCGGGGTGAAGCCGGCAGCGATGCTGTCGAGCTTCTTCCAGCCTTCGGTCGATGTGGGGTCGACGGGAGCGGATTCGGTCACTTCGGTCCTCCTGGGGATCACGTTCGAGACGTACAGCCCGCGGGTCACGCAGCGCTGCGTCGCGGACCGTCTTCGAGCGTAGTGCGCTCCGGCAGGTGGTGCGCACAGTCGGACGGGAGGCGCGGCTCGCGTTCGCTGCGCGCGTCACGCCTCCCGGCCGGTCGCGTTCATCGCCGCGGTCGGCTTGCCGGGTTCAGGGCTGCGGTCGGCCTGCCCGGTTCACGACTGTGGCCGGGTTCACGACTGCGGTGCGAAGCGGCGCAGGCGCAGGCTGTTCGTCACGACGAAGACCGACGAGAACGCCATCGCCGCACCCGCGAGCACCGGGTTCAGCAGCCCCGCCATCGCGAGCGGGATCGCCGCCACGTTGTACGCGAACGCCCAGAACAGGTTGCCCTTGATGACGCCGAGCGTCGCGCGGGACAGCCGGACGGCGTCGGCCACCACGGTGAGCCGACCGCTCACGACCGTGATGTCGCTCGCCGCGATGGCCGCGTCGGTGCCGGCGCCCATCGCGATGCCGAGGTCTGCGGCTGCCAGCGCGGCGGCGTCGTTCACGCCGTCGCCGACCATCGCGACGCTCCGGCCCTCGGACTGCAGCCGGCGGACGGTCTCGAGCTTCGACGCCGGGGTCGCGCGGGCGTGCACCTCGTCGATGCCGACCCGGGCGGCGACGGCACGTGCTGCGCCGTCGTTGTCGCCGGTGAGCAGGACCGGGCGCAGGCCGAGCGCGCGGAAGCGGGTGATCGCGTCGGCGGCCTCGGGCTTCACGGTGTCGCCGACGACGACCACGCCCAGGGCGCTGCCGTTCCGGGCGACGACGACCGCGGTGGCCCCGTCGGCCTCGGCGCCGTCCACGGCGTCGGCGAGCACCGGCGGCAGGGTGATCGACCATGCGTCGGCGAGCCAGCGGGTCGTGCCGACCAGGACGACGTCACCGTCCACGACGGCCTGCACCCCGGCACCGGCGGTGGCGGTGAACTGCTCGGCCGCGGGCAGGTCGGCGCCCCGGGCGCGGGCCGCGGTGGTCACGGCGCGGGCGACGGGGTGCTCCGAGCCGTCCTCGACCGCGGCGGCGAGCCGGAGCACGGCGTCCTCGGTCTCGTCGACGACGGTCACGGACCGCAGGGTCATCGACCCGGTGGTGACGGTGCCGGTCTTGTCGAGCACGACGGTGTCGACGCCGCGCGTGCGCTCGAGGACCTGCGGGCCGCCGATCAGGATCCCGAGCTGCGAGCCCCGACCGGTGCCGACCAGCAGCGCGGTGGGCGTGGCGAGCCCGAGGGCGCACGGGCACGCGATGATCAGGGTGGCGACGGCGGCGGTGAAGGCCGCGGTGACCGAGCCGCCGAGCACGAGCCAGCCGACGAAGGCCAGCACGGCGAGCGCGATGACGATCGGCACGAAGACGCCGGACACGCGGTCGGCCAGGCGCTGCACCTCGGCCTTGCCGGTCTGGGCGTCCTCGACCAGGCGCCCCATGCGGGCGAGCTCGGTGTCGGCACCGATGCGGGTGACGGCGACGACGAGTCGGCCGCCGACGTTGATCGTGGCGCCGGTGACACGGTCGCCCGGTCCGACCTCGACCGGCACGGACTCGCCGGTGAGCATGCTGCGGTCGACGGCCGAGGAGCCGTCCTGCACCAGTCCGTCGCTCGGGATCCGCTCGCCGGGTCGCACGACGACGACGTCGCCGACGACGAGGGACGAGGTCGGCACGCGGTGTTCGGCACCGTCGCGCAGGACCGCGGCGTCCTTCGCACCGAGTTCGAGCAGCGCCCGGAGTGCGGCACCGGACTGCGTCTTCGCACGGGCCTCCATGTACCGGCCGGCGAGGATGAACACCGTCACGGCGGTCGCGACCTCGAGGTACAGGTCGGCGGCCTCGGGATCGGTGGCGAACCACGAGAACGTCATGTGCATGCCGGTCGTGCCGGCGTCCCCGAGGAACAGGGCGTACAGCGACCACCCGAACGCGGCGAGGACCCCGACGCTCACCAGGGTGTCCATGGTGGCGGCACCGTGGCGTGCGTTCACCCACGCGGCACGGTGGAACGGGAGCGCTCCCCAGACCGCGACGGGTGCCGCGAGCGTCAGGGCGAGCCACTGCCAGTTCGGGAACTGCAGGGCCGGCACCATCGAGAGCACCACGACGGGCACCGCGAGCACGGCGGACACGACCAGGCGTCGTCGCAGCGGTTCCGCCCGGTCCTGGTCGGCCGTGGGCTCGGCGTCGGCGGCAGCGGGCGGTGCCGGCACCGTGGCGCCGTAACCGGCGGACTCCACCGCGGCGATCAGCGACTGGGGGTCGGCGGTGCCGTCGGCCGCGACCTGCACCTGCGCCTTCTCGGTGGCGTAGTTCACGGTGGCGGTGACGCCGGGCATCTTGCCGAGCTTTCGCTCGATGCGGTTCGCGCACGAGGCGCAGGTCATCCCGGTGATGTCGAGTTCGACGGTGCGGTCCGTCACGAGCGCGCGACCTCGTAGCCTGCCTCGGCCACCGCGGCGTGCAGGGCGTCCGCATCGACCGGCGCCGCGGAGCTGACGGTGACCTCGGACGAGCCGCCGGGGACGAGTCGGACGTCGACGCCCGTCACCCCGTCGACCTCGGAGAGTTCCTCGGTGACGCTCATCACGCAGTGTTCGCAGGTCATGCCCTCGACGAGCAGCGTCTCGGTGGTCATGGTGTCTCCTTCTGGTTGATCGATCGTCAGGGGTCAGGAGCGGACGAGCCGGGCGATCGCCTGGCTGGCCTCGCGCACCTTCTCGTCGGCGGCGTCCCCGCCCTCGGCGACGGCCTCGGCGACGCAGTGCGCCAGGTGGTCTTCGAGCAACGACAGCGCGACGCGTTCGAGCGCCCGGTTCGCCGCGGATATCTGGGTCAGGACGTCGATGCAGTACGTCTCGTCCTCGACCATCCGCGCGATCCCGCGCACCTGCCCCTCGGCGCGACGGAGTCGCTTGAGCAGGTCGTCCTTGTCGCCGATGTACCCGACGTGTTCGTGCATGTCCGCCTCCACCGTTCTCAATACGGTACCCCCCTAGGGTATTCCTTTCCTTGTCTGGTGCAACTGATGGCATGATCGGCGCATGGACACCTCGACGACGAACGGATTCCGCCGGCTGCGGTTCTCCGACGGTGAGGGTTCCGACTACTCCGAGATCTTCGCCGCGGAGTACGGCGGCTCGGACTTCGCCTCGGAGACCTTCGCCACCGACGACACCCGGTACGAGTACACGGTCGTCGGCGACGACGACCTGTCACTCCGCACCATGCGTGCCGAGGGCGGGCGACGCGGCGGGGTCATCGGTGTGCGGGACGACCACGTGGTGTTCTGGCTCACCAAGGGCCGGCTCGAGATGCACTTCGCCGACCGCACCCGCGTCGTCGAGCCGGGCAGCCCGTACATCGCCTCGGCGTCCGAGGCGTACCGGTTCGAGTCCGACGGCACCGTCTACAACGGCGTGCACGTGTCCGACCGCTTCCTGCGGAGCGTCGGCCGCGACCTCGGCTACCGGCTGCCGGACGGTCCGCTGCTGTTCGACCAGCAGGACGAGGTCATCGCCCGGCGTGAACCGCTCCGGCACCTCATCCGCGAACTCGGCCCGGCACTGGTCGACGACCGCGTGCTCGGCCCGATGCGGACCGCGCTGAACCGTCGGCTGGCCGTCGTCATCCTCGACACGTTCCCCATCCGCAACCGCGGCGACGACGTCCCCGTGGCGAACCGGCTCCGCGACGCGATCCGCTTCATCGAGCTGCACGCCGCCGAACGCCCCTCGATCCCCACCATCGCCGCCGCCTGCGGGCTCAGCCAGCGTGGACTGCAGGACGTCTTCGCCCGGACGCTCGACACCACTCCGCACCGGTTCCTCCGCGATCACCGCCTGGACCGGGTGCGGGAAGAGCTCCTGCGCGCGGACCGCGGCGGCGCGACTGCAGCGGACTGCCCGCTCGTGTCGTCGGGGATCGCCGTGATCGCCCGGCGGTGGGGCTTCACGAACCCCGGCCGGTTCGCCGAGACCTACCGCGAACGGTTCGGCGAGGACCCGGCCACCACGAAGCGCGCGGCACTCGCGGCGCAGCCGCAGGCCGGCAGGGCGTCGTGGCGTGTCCGTCGTGCGGTGTCCTACATCGAACAGCACCTCGACGACCCGCTCACGCTCGACGACATCGCAGCCGCCGCAGGGGTGCTCCCCCGTCGGTTGCAGCAGCTCTTCCGCGAGGAGCGCGGCGAGTCCCCGATGGCCTGTGTCCGCGCCATGCGGGCCGCTGCCGAACGCAACGACGCGGCCGGAATCGGCGAAACGGCCTGACGGAACGCCCCGGGGGTACACGCAGATCCCCGGATTTCCGGGGATCCCTGGATTTTTCCCGAATCCGAGAAGTCGTGTGTGACGAATCTCTTCCACAGCCCGTCTCATCCGTGAACAGCAACCGCTGGGAACGCCCGGCGGGTCAACGGAAGGAATGAACCATGGCTGACACCACCACCCCCACCCCGGCCACCACGGCGACCCGTGCCACCTCGCACGCCGGCACCAGCGGCGTCACCGGCAAGACCGTCATCGACGACACCGTCGTGTCGAAGGTCGCCGGCATCGCCGCCCGCGAGGTCAACGGCGTGCACTCCCTCGGCAACGGCGCAGCCCGTGCCATCGGCGCCATCCGCGACGCGATCGGCCAGCGCGACTTCGGTCAGGGCGTCAAGGTCGAGGTCGGCGAGAAGCAGGTCGCCGCGGACATCGTGATCGTCGCCGAGTACCCGGTGTCGCTCCAGCAGGTCGCCGACGGTGTCCGCACCGGTGTGGCCCGTGCCCTCGAGCAGATCGTCGGCATGGAGGTCGCCGAGGTCAACGTGACCGTCCAGGACGTCTACATCCCGGGTGACGACGACGACAACGACGACGAGAAGAAGGAAGCGCGAGTCGCATGAGCAACACGCTGATCGGCGCCCTCATCGGCGCAGTCCTCGCCGTCGTGGCACTGCAGTTCGGGTTCTGGGGCTTCGTGCTCGTGATCGTGTTCGGTGCGATCGGGGCCCTCGTGGCCGCCCTCGCCACCGGTCGCATCGACCGCGGCGCCCTGACCGACGTGCTGACCGGACGCCGGAGCTCCCGGTGAACGCCGGCCCGGACGTCCCGGGCCGCGTCGAGATCACCGCACGCGCGCTCACCTCGCTGGCGCGGGCCGTCGCAGCCGAAGGGCTCGGCGCCCCCGCCAAGCGGGTGCGCGTCGGCCTCGGCGACGCGTCGGGAGCACTGTCCCTCGACATCACCGGGCCGATCGCCGCGAGCGACGACATCGTCTCCGGGTCGATCCGGATCGCTGACCAGGTCAAGGGCCGCGTGAGCGACCTGACCGGGCGCCGCGTCGGCAGTGCCCACATCGAACTCACCGGGATCGTGCGCGAGCACGAGTCCCGCGCCCGCTAGGAGGCCATCATGAGCAACGGTTCCGTCGAACGACGCATCCGTCGTCGGAGCGTGCACCGCTCCCGCTCCACAGCAGTGGCGGTGGCCCTCGTGGTGCTCGCCCTGGTGGCCGCCTGGATCGGCACCGAGTCGGTGCTCAGCGCCATCGGACGCCCACCGCTGGTCGCCGACCCCCAGACCGTGGTCGACACGGCGCTCCGCCCGGACGCCGCGTTCGTCACCATCGTCGAGGTCATCGCCGGTGTGCTCGTCGTCCTCGGCGTCGTGCTGGTCGTCCTGGCCCTCAAGCCCGGTCGCCAGCACCGATCGGTCGTCGAGCACGAGCGTGGTGCGGTCGTCATCGACTCCCGCATCGTCGCCTCCACCGCGGCGAACGCCGCCGGCATGGCGGCCGGCGTCCCCGAGGGGAACGCCTCCGCCACCGCCCGCGGCCGTTCCACCGAGGTCCGCATCGTCCCCGTCACCGGTGTGCCGGTCGACGAGGCGACCGTCCGCGCCGCCGTCGTGGAGCGCCTGAGCGGCCTCGACGAGCGTTTCGGCCGACGCGTCCGCGTCCGGGTCGAGGAGAAGGGAACCCTCGCATGACCAAGAGCAACCGGACCCTCAACCGGATCATCCTGTTCGTCCTCGGCCTGGTCGCCGTCGTCGTCGGGATCGCGATGGGCGCGGGTGTCCTGCCCGCCGTCCAGGATGCGCTCAAGCCGTACGTCGACCTCCCCCGCAGCCTCGACGTGCCCGCGTCCGCGCTGTGGATCGTCGCCGGGGCCGCGGCCCTCGTGGTCGTCCTGTCACTCGTGTGGGCGTCCACCCGCGGTGGTGGCGGCACGTCCGTCGCCGTCCGGGAACGCTCGGGCGACGACGCGGTCACCATCAACGTCGCACTCGTCCGGGACGTCGTCGAACACGAACTCGCGGGTGTCCGCGACGTGGTCGGCTCCCGCGTCGACACCTACCTCGTCCGCCGGCAGCGCGCCGCACGGATCCGTGTCGCGGTCCGCCGCGGCGGGGACGCCGTCACCGTGCTCGACGCCGTCGACCGAGCCGTCGCGGTCCTCGACCGCACCCTCGGCCGTCCGGTCCCGGTGCTCGTGCACCTGACCGGCGGTACCCGCTCCGCGCTCGCGAAGGCGACCCGCGTCCACTGACACCCGTCAGCCGGACGCACCCCCGGGCCTCCCGGCCCACCTCCACACCACCGGGCACACGCCCACCCACGAAAGGACCCGTCATGGGACTCGACGACAAGATCAAGAACGCCGCTCAGGACCTCGCCGGCAAGGCGAAGGAAGCCGTCGGCAACCTGACCAACGACGACGCCAAGGTCGCCGAAGGCAAGAAGGACCAGACCGCTGCGAGCGCGAAGCAGACCGGCGAGGACGTCAAGGACGTCTTCAAGAAGTAGGTCGCACGACCGCGTCGGGGCACCCGTCGAACGGGTGCCCCGACGCGTCCCCGCGCTGATCCCGAACGAGGAGGAACCATGCAGCACGACCCCCATGCGAACACGCAGGTCACCGAGGTGGCCCTGCCCGCAGCACTGACGGAGCCGCTGCCCGACGACGCGAGCACCGCGACGATCGTCGCGCGCACCGCGGCGGAGACCGCACTCGGCGTGCCCGGCGTGCACCACCTCGGCGGGATCGCCGCCCGTGCCGCCGACCAGCTGCGGAAGCAGCTCGGCCGCTCGGCCGGTACCGCCGGCGTGCAGGTCGACGAACAGGACGGCGAGCTCAGTGTCCAGGTCGCCGTCGTCGTCAGCTACCCGCACCCGGTGCTCGACGTCGCCGCCGAGGTCCGGCAGCAGGTGAGCGCAGCGACGCGCCAGCTGTCCGACCTGCACACCACGGTCGACGTGCGCGTCCTCGACGTGCACGGCCCGTTCGACGACGAGCAGTCCCCGCTGGGTCGCGCCGCCGAGCAGACGACCGACGCCCTCAAGCAGGCGGCCGAGTCGACCGGCGACGCCGTCAAGCGGGCCGCCGAGACGACCGCGGACGCCACGAAGCGCGTTGCCACGGCCACGGCGGACGCGACGAAGCAGGCTGCCGACGCCACCGCTGACGCCACCAAGCGGGCAGCGTCCGCCACCGCCGACGCCACCAAGCAGGCAGCGTCCGCCACCGCCGACGCCACCAAGCAGGCTGCCGACGCCACCGCCGACACGACGAAGCGTGCCGTCGACGCCGCTGCCGAGACCGGCGAGCGTGTTCGCGACTCCGCCTCGGAGTCCCTCGCCCGCGCATCGGAACAGGCCGCCGACGCGGCATCGTCCGCGAAGGACGCCGCCGAACAGGCCCGCGACGTCGTCGTCGAGACAGCTGGCACGACCCGCGACCGGGCCGCCGACGCCGCCGATGCCGCGGCAGAAGCGGCTGACGACGCCGCTGACTCGGCCGCCGACGCCGCAGCGGTACCGCGGCACCGGGACCAGCCGTGACCACCGCCTGGTCCGGAGGGCGCCGGTCCCGCGACCGGCGCCCCCGACCCCGCGGCGTCTGGATCGCCGGCGGCACCGGGGTCTTCCTCGTGCTCGCCATCGCGGTCGGCGGCTTCCTGCCACTGGTCGGGTTCCTCGGCGGGGTCACCGCCACGACCGCCGGCCTCGTGCCGTTCCCGTTCGTCCGCGTCACCCTCATCGCCCTGCTCGGCGCGGTCGTGGTGCTCGCCCTGCTCCTGCTCGCCCTGACCCGCCGGCACACCGCCACAGCGACGACCGCCGTCGTGCTCGCCGTCCTGGTGAGCGTGGCCGTCACCCTGGTCCCCGTCGTCCTGGTCGCCGTCGGGTCCGCCGACCGTGCCGGCGACGTCTGGCCGATCGTCACGGAACTCTGGAACCGCTTCACCGGCTGACGTCGTGCACGCGGTCCCGGCCTGGAGGCCCGCCCCGCCCGCCCACGTCGGCGCACCCGGGTGGTCCTCCGGTCCACTGCCCGTCCGCTAGCCTCGCGACGTGAAGCGTCTCTCCCCCGGCCAGCGCTGGGTCATCGGTCTCGGCGCGTTCGCGCTCGTCTGTCTCGTCGTCGGGATCATCGCGTTCGCGGTCGGCTTCCCCTGGGGCGGCGTCGTCGGCATCATCGGGCTGCTGCACCTCGGCCTGACCGGCCTGGCCGGTGCACTCGTCTGGACCTCGACCCCGGCGATCGCGCCGCGTCCCGTCAAGCGTCCGACGCCGCGCCCCGGAGCGACGCACCGGGTCTTCTCGTACGGCACCCTCCAGCAGCCCCTGGTGCAGGAGTCCCTGTTCGGCGACCACGTCCCGACGACCGCGGACTCCCTGCCCGGCTGGCGACTCGACTGGGTGACGATCACCGACCCGGACGTCATCCGGACGAGCGGCTCCGACCGGCACCCGATCCTGCGCCGCGGCGCCGCGGGCGACGTCGTCGAGGGCGTGGCCCTGACGCTCGGGTACGAGTGGCAGCTCCGCGCGGTCGACGACTACGAGGTCGCCGACTACCAGCGCATCCAGGTCACGCTGGCCTCGGGCTGGACGGCCTGGGTCTACGTGGCGGCCGACGAGGCCTGAGCCGCAACGCGCAGCCGCTCCAGCCCCTGGTCGATCGACACCGACGGGGTCCACCGCAGGTCCTGCCGGGTCCGTCGCTGGTCGAACCAGTGCGCGGTCGAGAGCTGTTCGGCCAGGAACCGGGTCATCGGCGGCTCGTCCTCACCCGGTCGGACACGCCAGACGGCCTCGACCACTGAGCCGGCGATCCGGGCGACCGCCGCCGGCACGTGCCACTGCGGTGGCCGGACGCCCGATGCCGTGCAGATGCCGGCGAGCAGGTGGGCGACCGGGCGGGGCTCACCGTTCGTGACGACGTACGCGTTGCCGTGCACGCCGTCGTCCGTGACGCGCTCGAGTGCCGCGACCATGGCCGTCGCGGCGTTGTCGACGTAGAGCGTGTCGATGAGCGCGGCGCCGGAGTCGAGCAGCGGGAGCCGTCCTGCTCGGGCCCGCTCGACGATCCGTCCGACGAGCTGCGTGTCACCCGGCCCCCACACCAGGTGCGGCCGGACCGCCACGACGGCGAAGTCCGGGGCGTCGGCGTCGAGTGCCAGCAGCTCCGCCGCGGCCTTGGTGCGGGCGTAGTCGCCACGGGCACGGGACGGTTCGGCGGGTCCGGCGTCGGCCCCGACGAGCGACGACCCGGTGTGCGCGACCGACGGCGACGACACGAAGACGAAGCGCGCGACCCCGGCGGCACGGGCGGCTCGCAGCAGCGATCGCGTCCCGTCGACGTTGACCCGGGCGAAGTCGGCGGGGTCCCCGGCGAGCGACACCTTGGCGGCCAGGTGCACGACGGCGTCGACCCCGTCGACCGCGCGGGCGAGCGCAGCGTCGTCGGTCATCGTGCCGGCGACGTCCTGCACGCCGGCGACGCCCGAGGGACGGCGCTGGAAGGTGCGGACCTCGTGCCCGGCGTCCCGCACGGCCGCGGCGGTGGCCTGCCCGAGGAACCCGCTGGCCCCGGTGACCAGGACCTTCACGGCCGGACCATCCGTCCGCCGGACAGCACCGAGCCGGCCCAGCGCGACAGCCGGGTGCGATCGACCTTGGAGTTGTGCCGGATGTCGGTCGGCAGCACGGGCACGACGAGCACCGCGGCGAGCCGGACCCCGGCGGCAGCGCGGACCGCGGCGGCGAGCTGCGGCGACGCCAGACGCGGCCGGCGCCCGGCGGGTTCGGTCTCGACGACGGCCACAACCTGCTGCGTGCCGATCGGACCGATGCCCGCCACCCCGGCACGTCCGACACCGTCGACGCCCTCGATCCGCTGCTCCGGCCCGACCGGTGTGACGACCCCGTCGGGCGTGGTGAGCACGTGCTGCAGACGGCCTTCGACCCAGACCCGTCCCGCGGAGTCGAGGTGTCCGACGTCCCCGGTGCGGTGCCCGCGCGGGTCGTCGACTCCGAGGCGCGAGACCCGGTCGGTGCGCCAGAGCCGGTCGTAGTGGTCGCGCACGTGCGGTGCCGCGACGACGATCTCGCCGGTGACCCCGGGCGCGTCCGTCAGGGCTCCGGTCGCGCGACCGGAACCGTCGAGCGGCGCGATGCGGACGCGGACGTTCGCCGCTGGCACCCCGACGCAGATCCCCTCGTCGGCGGACCGGCCGGCGGCGCGGACCCCGTCCAGGTCGACGTCGGTCATGAGCAGCCCCTCGGTCATGCCGTAGGGGGTGTGGGCAGTGGCGTTCGGCATCAGCTCGGTCGCCGCGGTCAGCAGCGCGGCCGACACGGGAGCGCCGGCCGACAGGAACAGCCGCACGCCCCGCAGCGCCGCACGGTCGGCGTCGGTGAGCTCCGACGCAGTCTCGACGACGTTGGCCAGCGCTGCCGGCGACAGGAACACCAGGGTGGCATCGGCGGCGGCGACCGACGCAGCGACCGCCTTCGCCGTGAGCGTGCGCGGTGCGGTGACGTCCATGTCCGGCGCGACCGACCTGGCGCCGAGGGCCGGGCCGAGCAGCGCGAACGGTGCGAACCCGGCGACGAGTCCGGTGCCGACCCCGACGTCGTACTGGGTCGCCAGGGCGTCCCGGACGGCGCTCAGCTGCCCGTGCGTGTACACGACGCCCTTCGCCGGGCCGGTCGACCCCGAGGTGAACAGCACCGCGGCGGGCGCGTCCGGCGACGGCGCTGCCGGCAGTTCCGCCCCGTGCGCGAGACGACGCGCACCACGTCGGGCGACGTCGACGAGCGTGTGCTCGACGCGCAGCGCCCTCCGTGCCGGTGCGGGCAGCGAGACCGTCGCGATGCGTCGCCCCGGCCAGCCGAGGGCACGCGCGGCACCGAGGCCGGGCAGCGCGCCGATGATCCAGTCGGGTCGGGCACCGCGGACCGCGCGGGTCAGGCCGCCGAGGCCGAGACCGGCATCGGCGACGACGACGACCGCCCCGATCCGCACGCAGGCGTACAGGACGGCGGTCAGGTCGGCACCGGGGGTCACCAGGAGCGAGACACGGTCGCCGCTCCGGACCCCCAGGTCGTCCAGCCCGGCGGCGATCTCGTCGACCCGTCGGGCGAGCAGCCGCCACGTGATCGTGCGGGGACCGCCAGGGGCGGCCATCTCGACCAGGGCGGGTTCGTCACTCCCCCGCAGCTCGTCGAGCCGCGCCCAGAGCGGCGGCGTCGCCGCGGCGGGCCGGTCCGTGTCCACGGGTCCGGACTGGAGGCCCGGGTCGGCCTGTGCAGGACGGCCACCGTCCGGCAGGCGGTCACCGAGCCAGTCGAACACCGCGCCCGCCACGTCGGCGTCATCAGGCAGCAGGTGCCCGGCGCCCTCGAACCGGTGGACGTCGGCGTGCGGCATCCGCTCGGTCAGGTCGTCCAGGTAGCGCTCGAGGAACACCGGGTCACGCGGACCCCAGAGCAGGAGCGCCGGCACGTCGAGCGCCGCCACACCCGCAGCGATGCGGTCGAGCTCCGGCGCACTCCGGTGCCGGGCGTCGACAGGGATGTCCGCGACGAAGCCGCCGATGCCACCGCGCCGCGCGGCACCGCGGTAGGGCGCCCGGTAGCCGTCGGCCGTGGCACGGTCGAGCTTCGGGTGCGCGATGGCCAGGGTGGTCTCGAGGAACGCCGGCGTCACGACCGTCGCGCGGCCGAGCATGCCGGGGCCGAGGGCGAGCCGCAGCGGTGCCGGGATCGGGGCCTCGTCGGGCTGGTGCACCGCGGTGTTGCACGTCATCGCGGCGGCCAGGACGTCCGGGTGGTCGACCGCCCAGCCGAGCGACACCACACCACCCCAGTCGTGGCCGAGGGTGACGACCGGGCCGGTCAGCCCGAGTTCGTCGGTCAGGGCACCGAGGTCCGCGACGCGCTGCGGCAGCCCCCGCTCGACGCCGGTGCGCTCCGAGAAGCCCATGTCGAGCTGGTCGACGGCGACCACGCGCCAGGCCGGGCCGCCGGCCTGGGCGACCTCGAGCGAGGTGCGGAGCACCGACCGCCAGAGGTACGACCAGGTCGGGTTGCCGTGCACGCACAGGATGGTGCCGACCGGTTCCACGCCGAGCGCGGCCAGGGACCCGGCCGTGTCGAGGAGGTGCCAGGTGCGCGCGGCGCGATCCGTTCCTCCCCTGCGATCTCCGGACCACGCGGGGACCGTGACCAGACGCGACCACGCCGGGTCGAGGCCGGGCAGGGAGGGTGGCTGCGTCGCCGGAGCCGTGCTCGCGGCGACGCGGGGCAACCGGGACCTCACCAGTGGAGTTCCATCATCGCCGTGTTGATGCCGGAGCCGACGCCGCCCAGGAACACGCGGTCACCGCGACGGATGCCGCCGGAGGCGACCTCGTCGGCCAGGGTGATCGGGATCGACGCGGGGCCGACGTTGCCGAACCGCTGGTAGGTGGTGGGGACCTTGTCGCGCGGGATGCCGATCGCCTCGACGAAGGCGTTGGTGTGCACGTCGGAGACCTGGTGCAGCACGTAGCGGTCCATGTCGGCCCAGTCGAAGTGGGCGCGGGCCTCGGTCCAGGCGGCGACGACGAGCTCCATGCCGCCCTTGAGCAGCATCTTGGCGTCCGTGAACATGCCGTCGACGCTGCCGACGCACAGGTCGTACCACTGGGTCGCCGCGCGGGTGACGCCGCCGACGATCCGGTGTCCTTCGGGGTGCAGGTCCGCCGGGCCGAGCACGGCCGCCGCGGCGCCGGACCCGAGGGTCAGGCTGGCGAACTCGCTCATGAAGTCCTTGCGGTTCCGCCCGCCCTGGTTCAGGCGGTCGATGGTGTTGAGCTGCACCTGGTCGGCGTCCTCGCCGTCGACGACGAGCGCGTACTTGATCTGCCCGGAGTCGATCATGCCCGCGGCGACGCTCATGGCGTTGACGAACCCGAGGCACGCGTTCGCGATGTCGAAGTTGATGGCCGACGACGGCAGCCCGAGCCCGTGGTGCAGGCGGACGGCCACCGACGGCTCCAGGTGCGGACGGGTCACCGAGGTGTTGATGAGCAGGCCGATCTCGTCCGGACGCACCCCGGCCTCGGCCATGGCACGGCGGCCGGCGTCGATCGCGGCGTCCTGGAAGGTCTGCCCCTCGCCCCAGTTGCGACGTTCGATGACCCCGGCGACGCGCTCGAGCAGTCCCATCGGCAGACGGAGTCGACGGAGGACCCCACGGAGCTTGGCCTCGATGTCGGCCGAGGTCGTCACACGCTCCGCCGTGGTGGTCGCCACGGAGAGCAGTGAGACGTTCCGGTGCTTCGCCGTGGCGTTGCCGGGCTGCTCCGGTTCACTGCTCGATGCCTGGTCGACCGGCCGTTCCGTCATGATCGTCACCGACACATACTTCCGCATCTGGCCTGTGTGCGCGATCCGGATGCGCTGGACGGCTCCGGATCAGACGTCCTTCGGCAGCTTCCGCACCTTCGCGCGCCGCTTGCGGCGCTCCGGGATCATCGACCGCATCTCCTCGAGCTTGCCGAAGCAGAGCAGGCGGTCACCCGGCTCCAGGACGACGCCGCTGCGTGGGTTCGGGATGACGTTCGAGCCACGGTGCAGGGTGAGGACCGTGATGTCGCGGTCCCAGAGCCCGGACTCCTTGATCGTCTTGCCGACCAGGTCCGCGTTGGTGTGCACGAGGAGCTCGGCGACGCCGTAGCCGGTCGAGACGGACAGCCGCTGGCGGACGTCGATCTCGGGGAACGCCACCTGGTTCGCGATGAAGTCGACGACCGCACCGGCGATGTCGAGGCCGGTGGCACGCTCGACGCCCTCGAGCCCCGGTGAGGAGTTGACCTCCATCACGAGCGGCCCGTCGTTGCCCTCGAGCATGTCGACGCCGGCGACCTTCAGGCCCATGATCTGCGCCGAACGGACGGCCACGGCCTCGTACTCGGGCGTGAGCGTGACCTTCTCGACGGTGCCGCCGCGGTGCACGTTCGACCGGAACTCGTCACCCGAGGCGGTCCGGCGCATCGCCGCGACGACCCGGTCGCCGACGACCAGGGCACGGATGTCCCGGCCGCGGCTCTCGGCGATGAACCGCTGGATCAGGACGTTCTGCTTGGTGGAGTGCAGGGTCTCGACGATCGACTCGGCGACCTTCGCCTCGGGTGCCAGGATCACGCCGATGCCCTGCGTGCCTTCGAGGAGCTTGATGACGACGGGCGCGCCGCCGACCCGCTCGATCGCGCCGCGCACGTCGTTGCGGCCGGCCACGAAGGTCGTCGCCGGCATGCCGATGTCGTGCCGCGACAGGATCTGGTTCGCCCGGAGCTTGTCGCGCGAGTTCGTGATGCCGTTCGCCGTGTTCGGCGTGTAGACGTCCATCTGCTCGAACTGCCGCACGACGGCGGTGCCGTAGTAGGTGATCGAGTTGCCGATGCGCGGCAGCACGGCGTCGTAGTCGCTCAGCAGCTTGCCGCGGTAGAGCAGGTCCGGGTCGTCACCGGACAGGTCGATCGCGAAGCGCAGCGTGTTGAGCACCTTGACCTCGTGCCCGCGGTCGAGTGCCGCTGCGCGGAGGCGCTGGGTCGAGTACGCCTGGGGCGCACGCGACAGGATGGCGAGTTTCATCGAGGGGTTCTCCGCTGGGTCGGATCGACGGCGACGCTCCATCAAAGCATGCGGACGTGGCCGCGGAGCATGCGACAGGATGGGCACATGGCCCGAGCTCCGAAGTCCTCCGACAGCGGGCTCGTCGTCGCCGGGTGGCGGGAGTGGGCGGGCCTGCCGGACCTCGGCGTGCCGTGGATCAAGGTGAAGCTCGACACCGGCGCCCGGAGCTCCGCGTTGCACGCCTTCGACCTCGAGGAACTGCCCGGCGAGCGGGTCCGGTTCTCGCTGCACCCCTGGCAGGACACCGATGCCGACGCCGCCACGATCGAGTGCGACGTGCACGACCGGCGCGTCGTCCGCAGCTCCACCGGGCACACCCAGGAACGCATCGTGGTGCTGACGCAGATCGCCCTGGCCGGGCGCGTCGTCGAGTCCGAGGTCACGCTGAGCAACCGCGACCAGATGGGCTTCCGGATGCTCGTCGGGCGCGAGGCGCTCCGGCAGGGCTTCCTCGTCGATCCTGCGCGGTCCTTCGTGGCCGGGCGGGCTCCGAAGGAGATCCGGCGCCGCAACCGCGGGCGCGCCTGAGCGGTCCTGGTCACCCGGCACGGGCCGTTGCCGCGACCGGTCGACGGCCTGGAGGCGCGGTGCGGGGCCGCCACGGGCCTCCCGTCCGCCTCGGCGCGCGTCTCGGGCGCTGGTCGGGTCAGTGACCGAGGTGGCGGCCGAGGAAGGCGAGCTGCTGCGGCGCCAGACGGCGCCAGTAGCCGTGCGTGTGGCCGCCGGGTGCGAAGCCCCCGGCCGGCGGCTCGGCGAAGCCGTCGACGTAGGCGTGCACCGCCGGCGCGAACCCGTCGCCGTTGCCGCAGTCGACGCGGACCGCGACGCCGTCGAGCGCACGCTGCCGCCCGAGGACGGTGTTCGCGCGGAAGTCGGCTGCGTCGTCGAAGGCGCCGCGGGCGGTGTCGGCGGCCGACTTCCAGAGCGCGGGGCTGATGGCCGAGACGGCCCGGACGCGCGCGGCGCCGAGGACCCCTGCGAGCCGGAGCGCGCCGAAGCCACCCATCGAGTAGCCGGTCACGGCGAGGCGGTCGGTGTCGTACCCGCGGCGGGCGATCAGGGGCAGGAACTCGTCGACGACCATCGCGGCGGGGTCGTCCCCGTCGGCTCGTGGGTGCCAGTAGCGGTTGCCACCGTCGATCGAGGCGATCGCGAACGGGGCTCCGCCGGCGGCCACGTGCGCCGCGAGGAACCGGTCGTAGCCCAGGCTGCGCCCGAAGAACGAGGTGTGGTCGTCGCCGTACCCGTGCAGCGCGACCGCCACCGGCAAGGGGGTGTCGGACGCCGGTGCCGCGATCGTCCAGCCGACGGTGCGGCCCTTCCGCGCCGCCGACACGAAGGTGCCGGAGGTCGTGGGGACGGGCTCGACGTCGGGGACCGTGCCGTCGGTGCCGTCCAGACCGAGGACCCGGTACATGGTCGAGCGCCCGGGCAGCAGTCCGAGGTTGATCGCCTCGGCCACGGCTCCCGCGGCGACGACGCCCGTCCCGCCGATCAGCAGGGAACGGCGGGTGATCGTGGCAGCACGCGATCGGGTCATGGGGTGGGCGCCGTTCCGTCGGGGGTGGTGTGTTCCCGGATGAGGGACGCGGCGACGGACCGTGCCGTCGTCGTGTCGAGCGCGGGGTCGCGCAACCGCATCGCAAGGGAACCGGAGACGATGAGGAGCAGCTGGTCGGCGAGGGCCTCGGCACGGGGACCGACCACCGGCGCGGCCCGCGACACGAGCCGCTGCCGCAACGTGGTGGTCTCGAGGTCCAGGACCTGCCGGACCTCGGCTGGCGCGTCCGCGTACTCGGCGGCGGTGCCGAGGAAGGCGCACCAGCGGGAGCCCGTGGGCGTCGAGCGGTACTCGTCGAGGGCGTCGAACACGGCCAGCAGCCGGCCCAGGTCGTCCCGTTCGGCGGCGACCGCACGGTCCCAGGTGGCGATCCAGTCGTCGTGGCGACGGGTGAGGGCCGCGGCGACGAGTGCCTCCTTGCTCGCGTAGCCGCGGTAGAGCGTCGCCGTCGAGACCCCGGCCCGTTCGAGGACGGCGTCGATCGGGGTGGCGGCGATCCCCTGCGAGAAGAAGAGCTCCTCGGCGGCGTCGAGCAGCCGTTGCTCGGTTCCTGGGCGCATCACCATGACAGCACCCTAGGGTCTGAAAAGTGAAACGATCGTTTTCGTTGCGACATCGACTGCTCCTCGTGAGCGGACTCGGCCTGATCGCGGCCACCTACGGCCTGGTGCGGCTGGCGTACGGGCTGTTCCTGCCCGACGTGCAACGCGACCTGGGGCTCCGGTCCGACGCCGCCGGATGGGTCTCGTCGGGCGCCTCGGCGCTGTACTGCGTCGGTGCGGTCGCCGGGTTCCTGCTCGCCGCACGGATGCCCCGGGTCCTCGTCGCGGTTGCCACGCTGGTGGCGGGGGTCGGTGCGATCGCCATGGCCACCGCCGACGGTCCGGTGCCGTTCGGTGTCAGCGCAGTGCTCGCGTCGGCGGGCGCCGGGCTCGCGTCCCCCGCACTCGTGCGACTCGTCGCGGAGCAGGTGCCGTCCGCGTTGCTCGGTCGAGCGCAGGCGGTCGTGAACGCCGGCACCGGACCGGGGCTCGTGGGCGCCGGGGTCCTCGCGCTCGTGCTGCTGCCCGACTGGCGGACGGCCTGGGCGGTGTCCGCGGTGTTCGCCCTGGCCGTCGGAACCCTGTTGCTCGTGGTGTCCCGGGGTGGTGCGGCGACATCCCGGCCCCCACTGCCCGGTGCTCCGTGGTTCGCGGCGCACCGAGGGGTCATCGTGCTGGCGCTGCTGTTCGGGGCCGGGTCCGCCGTCGTCTGGACCTACGGTCGTTCGGCCCTGGTGGACGCCGGTGCGTCGGTCGTGGTCTCGGTGTCGGCCTGGATCGCGCTCGGGGTCGGCGGAGCGGCCGTCGTGGTCACTGCGCGGTGGACGAACGGACTGCACGCCCGGACCCTCTGGGCGGTCACGGCGGGCTCGGTCGCCGTCGCCGTCCTCGTGCTGGGGGCCTTGCCGCAGTCGACGGTCGCAGCACTGCTGGCGTGTGCCGTGTTCGGTTGGGGCTACACGGCGGCGACCGGGGCGCTGATCGCGTGGACGACCGAGATCGACTCCGAGCGGTCGTCGGCCGGCACGTCGATGCTGTTCGTCGCACTCGTGCTCGGGCAGGCCGTCGGCGCGGCGGGTGCCGGAGCGCTCGTCGGTGCGATCGGGTTCGTCGCGACGTTCGTGGTCGGGGCCGTCGTGACCGCGGCGAGCGCCGTCCCCGCGGTGGTCCGTCGGCCGGGTGGGGTCCGTGCCGTCAGAGCAGCGGGCGGAGCTCGATCTTCCGGTTGCACGCCTGCGACGCCTGGTGCGCCACCCGGGCCGCCGTCTCGGCGTCCGGGAGCTCCATGACCCAGAAGCCGGCGACGTACTCG
Source organism: Curtobacterium sp. MEB011 (assembly GCF_030209655.1). Lineage (NCBI taxonomy): Bacteria > Bacillati > Actinomycetota > Actinomycetes > Micrococcales > Microbacteriaceae > Curtobacterium > Curtobacterium sp. MEB011. Next base: position 233,137 of record NZ_JARVRN010000003.1, read on the forward strand.
TCGGTGGCGGTCGCGGGTCCGGTCGTGGCGCGCCCGGCCGTCGCGGGTCCGGTGGCCGCGTCGCCCGCACCTGCACGGGCGTCGACCAGGGTGGCGTCGGCCGGTGCGGAGACCCCGGCCGCGAACACGATCGCGTCGGCCATCCGGGCGTTGAAGGCGTCGACCGCGGCGGCTTCGGCGTCGGTCGCGGAGTACGTGTTGCCGACGGCGGCGGCCTGGCCGTCGTCGATGACGTTGACGAGGAACTGCATGGCGTCTCCCCTGCTCGTTGGCGGGAGGCTACTCTCGTCGCGCACTGACCGGCCTCTTCGCCCCGAAGCTGCGGTTCCACTGGGACATCCGCAGATGCGGCAGTTTCACGTTTACCCTCTGTGAACATGAATTCGTCCTCTCGAGGAGCTGCAGCCGGGACTCGCCTCAGGCAAGGGCGCGGCTGGCAGACGCCGGTGTTCCTGTGCAGTGCCGCCCTGGTCGCGTCCTTCGTGTTCGTGGCCGAGGGGCTGGGTGCCCCGCGGCTGCCCGTCCTCGCGATTGCCGCTGTCGCCGTCATCGCACTGTGGCTCGTCGCGAGTACCCGGCGGGTCGTCCCCCGCGGAGGCAACCGACTGATGACCGTCGCCTGGGTCGCAACCGGCGTCCTCTACGTCCTCGCCGTTGCTCCGCTCGACGCCGCGGTGCTCCGAGGACTCGACGGGTCGACGTCGCTGATGGCATGGGGAGCGACCTCGCTCGTCGTCGCAGCTCCACTCATCGTGGCGGCAGCGCAGGCTCGGCCGCGGCGCCGATGACGAGCGGCGCCCACCCTCGGCACGAACTCGACGACCGGATCCACTCGCCGGTGCGGTTCTCACTGCTCGCCCTGCTCAGGACGGTGGACGAAGCGGAGTTCGGTGTCGTCCGGGACGCACTCGAGGTCAGCGACTCAACACTGTCCCAAGCAGCGGCGGTTCTGGGCGAGGCGGGGTTCCTCCGCGTCCGCAGGCTTCGCGTGGGGCGGAGCACGAGGAGCTGGCTCGCCCTCACCGACGCAGGACGAGATGCGTTCGAGCGGCACGTCGCCGTCATCCTGGCGATCGCCGAACCCGACGGGTGACCAGAGCACCGTGAAGCGAGCGGACGCCGAGCAGTCCAGCGTGATGGCGACATCGCACCGGGATTCCGCTAGCGTTTCGCGAGTGGGGACGACGGCGGAGTGGTCGCGACTGCCGGTGGGGCGGCACGAGTACCGACAGGACACGGTGCTCGCCGTGGTGCTGGCCGGTGGGCTCGCGCTCACGACGTTCCTGTACGGGTCGGCCGGCACGTACGGCGACGACCAGGCCGTCTGGTGGGTCTCGGCCCTGATGATCGTCGCGAACGCGGCACCGATCGCGTTCCGCCGACGGTTCCCCATGTCGGTGGCGTTGGTGTCGGCGGTGGCGTTCGCCGCGACGCAGCTGCTCCGTGTCCCCGAGGTCTTCCTCGTCAACTTCACGCTCTTCATCGCGCTGTACACGGTCGGAGCGTGGTGCTCGGACCGTGTCCGGTCGGAAGCGGTGCGCTGGGTCGTCATCGGTGGCATGTTCGCGTGGCTGTTCATCGCGATCTCGTTCGGGTGGGCGTCACCGAACTCCCTGCCGAACGACACGGACTCGCCCGTGGCGCCGTACGTGGCGATCTCGCTGCTCAACATCTTCATCAACGTGATCTACTTCGGCGCCGCCTGGTACGCCGGCAACCGCGCCTGGGCCTCCGCCGTCGCGCGGCACCAGCTCGCCGAGCGCACCGCCGAACTCGCCGCGGAGCGGGAACGGTCGGCCGCGCAAGCGGTCACGATCGAGCGGGTGCGGATCGCCCGCGAGCTGCACGACGTCGTCGCCCACCACGTGTCGCTGATGGGTGTGCAGGCGGGTGCGGCACGGCGCGTGCTCGACCGCGACCCGGGGCAGGCGTCCGCATCGCTCGAGGTGGTGGAGGAGAACGCCCGTACCGCGGTGGAGGAGCTGCGGCGGATGCTCGGTACCCTGCGCTCCGACGACGATGCGGCCGGCGGCGGGACGACCGGTGGCGACGGGCCGAGCACCGAGGGCATCACGCGGATTGCCGAACTGGCCGAGTCGGCCCGGGTGGCCGGCCACCCCGCCGAGTACGTCGTCGTGGGTACCGAGCGCCCGGTGCCACCGACGGTGGCCGCCGTGGCGTACCGGATCGTGCAGGAAGCGGTGACGAACATCCTGAAGCACGCCGGACCGACCGCCCGCGCCGACGTCCGGCTGCGGTACCTGGACGACAGCGTCGAGGTCGAGGTCGCGGACGACGGACTCGGTGCCCGTGCAGCCCAGAGCACCTCCGGCAGCGGGCTCGGGCACGTCGGGATGCGGGAACGCGTCGACGCCGTGGACGGACGGATCGAGATCGGGCCACGCGCCCGGGGAGGCTACCTGGTGCGTGCATGGCTGCCGACGACGTGAACGGGACGGCCGACCTGACCATCGTGCTGGCCGACGACCAGGAACTCGTCCGTGCCGGGTTCCGCGTGATCCTGGAGTCCGAGCCGGGCTTCCGGGTGGTCGGAGAGGCGTCGGACGGAGCGCGGGCGGTCGAGGCCGTGCAGGCGCTTCGCCCCGACGTGGTCTGCCTCGACGTGCAGATGCCCGGCGTCGACGGGCTCGAGGCCGCGCGGCGGATCGCGGCGCTGCCGGACCCGCCGGCGGTGCTCATCCTCACGACGTTCGACAGCGACGATGCACTGTTCCAGGCGCTCGAGGCGGGAGCGAGCGGGTTCCTGCTGAAGAACGCCTCCCCCGAGCGGCTGATCGACGCGGTGCGGACCGTCGCCGCCGGGGACGCCCTGCTCGCGCCGGACGTCACGCGGCGGGTGATCAGCCGGGCGACGGCGACGACGCTGCCGGAGACCCGGCCCGAGCCGGCGACCACCGCGACGGCAGCGACGTCCGGCCGGGATGCGCTCACCGCCGCCGGGCTCACCGAGCGGGAGACCGAGGTGCTGCGGCTCCTCGCCCGAGGCCTGAGCAACGCGGAGATCGCCGCCGAGCTCTACGTCGGGGACGCCACCGTGAAGACCCACGTGTCGAACGTGCTGCAGAAGCTCGCACTGCGCGACCGGATCCAGGCGGTCGTCTGGGCGTTCGAGCACGGCGTCGCCGGCTGACCGAGCCCGACCGATCCGGCACCGGCGGGACAAGTCCGCACGGTGCCGAGTTCGCAGACATCTCCGCACCGTGCGCCATCGTTCAACCCGTGCAGCGTTGACCGCACCGTGCCCCGCCAGCACGACGCACCGAGCAACCAAACCCGCACCAGCCCAACAAGCCCGCACCGTGCCCACCACCGCACCCCACGCCCGCACCGTGCGCCATCGTTCAACCCGTGCAGCGTTGACCGCACCGTGCCGCGCCAGCACGACGCACCGAGCAACCGAACCCGCACCAGCCGAACAAGCCCGCACCGTGCCGACTCGACGCACGCGCCCCGTACCCCGCCCGCACCCACCCCGCACGCTCCTCCCCCACGCGGTGGAGCCGGCCCCCGCCCGAATCCCGCCTGGCGGCGGAGGCGGGGCGTGCCTCCCGGCCAATAGCGTCGAGCGCAGCGACGACCAGCGTCGTGACGAAGGGGAACGACATGCTCACCATCGAAGGGGTGACCAAGCACTTCGGTGACCGCCAGGTGCTCGACGACGTGGGGTTCACGGTCGGCAGCGGCCGCCTCACCGGCTTCGTCGGCGGCAACGGCGCCGGCAAGACCACCACCATGCGCATCATGCTCGGCGTGCTCCAGGCCGACGCGGGCACGGTCTCGATCGACGGCACCGCGGTCCGTCCCGCCGACCGCCGCCGCTTCGGCTACATGCCCGAGGAACGCGGCCTGTACCCGAAGATGCCGGTGGCCGAGCAGATCACCTACCTGGCCCGGCTGCACGGCGTCGACAAGCGCACCGCGACGACCCGCACCGGCGAACTGCTCGAACGACTCGAGCTCACGCAGCACGCAGGCGACGCCGTCGAGAAGCTCTCGCTCGGCAACCAGCAGCGCGTGCAGATCGCGGCGGCGCTGGCCCACGACCCCGAGGTGCTCGTGCTCGACGAGCCGTTCTCGGGCCTCGACCCGATGGCCGTCGACACGGTGCTCGGTGTCCTGCGCGAGACCGCCGCCCGTGGCGTCCCGGTGCTGTTCTCGAGCCACCAGCTCGACGTGGTCGAACGGCTGTGCGACGACGTCGTGGTCATCGCCGGTGGCACGATCCGCGCCGCCGGTCCGCAGGAGGAACTCCGCAAGCAGGCCGGCCCCGCCGCGTGGGAGCTGCTGGTCGACGGCGACGTCGCCTGGCTCCGCGACGAGCCGGGTGTGGCCGTGCGGGAGTTCGACGGCGGCTACGCGGTCTTCGAGGCCGACGCCGCCACCGCCCAGCGCGTCCTGCAGCGTGCCGTCCAGCACGGCTCCGTCGGGTCGTTCTCGCCGCGGGTGCCGCGGCTCAGCGAGGTCTTCCGGGAGGTCGTCCGATGAACAGCTCCTTCGTGCAGGCCGTGCGGCTCGTCTCCGCACGCGAGATCCAGGCACGCATCCGCAGCAAGGCCTTCGTGGTCTCGGCACTCATCCTGATCGGCATGGTGGTCGCCTCGATCGTCGTCGGCGGGATCGTGAGCAAGGCCACCGCCGACGACACCACCGCGGTCGCGGTCGTCGACGGTGTCGCGCTGCCGACCACCGGTGGGCTCGACGTCACGAAGTCGGCATCGGTCGACGACGCCGAACGGCTCGTCACGAAGGGCGACGTCGACGCCGCGATCGTGCCGTCGGACGACCCGCTCGGCTACAAGGTCGTCGGGCTCGACGAGGCCCCGTCCGAGGTCGTCTCGGCGTTGAGCGTCACCCCGCGCATCGAGCTGCTCGACCCGGACGCGTTGCCGGGCGGGCTGGTGTACCTCATCGCCATCGCGTTCGGCGTCGTGTACTTCGCGTCGGCGGTGACGTTCGGCCAGTCGATCGCGCAGAGCGTCGTCGAGGAAAAGTCGACGCGGGTGGTCGAGATCCTGATGTCCGCGATCCCGGCCCGGGCGCTGCTCGCCGGCAAGGTGCTCGGCAACAGCATCATGGCCTTCGCGCAGATCGTCGCGGTGGCCGTCGCCGCCATCGTCACGTTGGCGGTGACCGGGCAGGACAACATGTTCGCGATGCTCGGCCCGAGCATCCTGTGGTTCATCGGCTTCTTCGCGATCGGGTTCGTGCTCCTCGCGTCGCTGTTCGCCGCGGCGGCCGTGCTGGTGTCACGTCAAGAGGACGTCGGCAGCGTCACCACCCCGGTGATGATGCTCGTGATGATCCCGTACTTCCTGATCATCGTCGCGTACGACAACCCGACGATCCTCGGCATCATGTCGTACGTGCCGTTCAGCGCCCCGATCGGCATGCCCATGCGGATCTTCCTGGGGACCGCCGAGTGGTGGGAGCCGATCCTGTCGCTCGTCATCGTCGCCGCTTCGGTCGTCGCGGTCGTGGTCATCGGTGCCCGCGTCTACGAGAACGCGCTGCTCCGCACCGGCAGTCGCGTGAAGCTGTCGGAGGCGCTGCGCGGCTGACGCCGCAGGACCGGCAGGCCCAGCGCACCCGGCGCACCCGGCTGCCCCGGACGGGAGGCCCGCCCAGCGTGAGCAGACCTGCTCACGTGGGGCGGGCCTCCCGTCCGTTGCCCGGCGCCGGTCAGGCGGTCAGCGTCGCGAAGGCGGACCGGTGCCAGACCAGCGGATTGTGCGCGAAGTCGGACATGAGTCCGAGCACCCGGAGCACCACGATGTCGTGGTCGCCGGCCGGGTAGGTGTGCTCGACCGAGCACTCCAGCCAGATCGGCGCCCCCTGCAGGAACACCGCGCCCGTCTCGGCGACCGTCGTGTCGACACCGACGAACCGGATCGACTTGTCCCGCGATGCGAGCTGCCGGGTGACCTGCGCGTGCCCCTCACCGAGGATCGAGACCCCGATCGTGCCGGCGTCGCGGAGTACCGGCCACGTAGTCGACGTGTGCTGCACGGCGAACATCACGAGCGGTGGGTCCTGTGAGACGCCGACCGTGAACGAGGACGCGACGAGCACGGTCGGTTCGCCGTCGACGACGGCGGAGAGCGCGGCGACACCGCACGGGAACCCGGAGAACGCCTGCTTGAGCGCGGAGCGGTCCGGGGCCTCGGTGGAGTAGGGGCTGATCATGACGCGGTTCCTTCCTGGTGAGCGGCGGCGGCGAGGACGACGTTCTGCCAGCGGGCGAGCCACACGTCGGTCGATGCGGGGTCCGAGTAGTGCTTGTCGTTCAGGTACAGGGCTGGGGCGACGACGGTCGCGCCAAGTTCGACCAGCACCGGTTTGAGGAAGACCTCCGGAGCGAGGGCGTGCGCCGGACCGGCACCGAGCATGAGCGGCACCGCGACGACGCCGGCGAGTCCGTCGCCGGTGCCGAACTGGTCGAGGAACAGCTTGAGCACGCCGGTGTACGTCGCCTTGAACGTCGGCGACGCGACGACGACGAGGTCGGAGCCGGCGACGGTGCGGACGGCGTCCGAGACGGCGGGGTCGCCCCAGCCGAGCAGTCCGGCTCCGAGGTCGATGACGTCGACGACGTGGTCCGGGGCCCGGCCGGTGAGCCGCTCGAGCACGACCGTCGCGGCGTCGAGTGTCCGTGAGGCCGGCTTGGGGTTGCCGGCGACGACGGTGATGATCATCGGGGTGCTCCTGTCGATGGGCGGGTGGTGGGTGCTTGGTGCAGTCCACCGCTCGTTCGTTTCGCCGCCGTACCGCGTCCGTATCGGCTGGGTTACGCCAGCTGCCCCGGCCCTGCGGCACCCGAATGTCCCGGTCAGCGCGGCTGCGCGTCCGGGCCGCTCCGCCATTCCGCCAGGCGCTGTCCCCACTGACCGCGCCGGATTGTGAGAGCGCCGTTTCCGGAAGTCGCCTCGGATGGGTCCGGCGTGTTTCGCCCCGCCGTCGCCGGCCCGTCACCGCCCGGATCCGCCCCTGCACGCGGGTCGGTGGCGCAGTCGTCCGCCCCGGATCCGTGGGGCGGACGACCCTCCGCGGCGGGCGCCGCAGGTGGCCTAACACCAGCGAAACAAACGCCTAACAGGACCGTTACCGGGCGACCCTCTGTCGGCACGCCCTGGCCGTTACATTCGCATCAGCCCCACTGCAGCGGCCGGCGTCACCGGCGATCCGCCACACCGTCGGCCCTGCCCCGATCCGATGCCCCGCCGCCCGTCCCCGGCTCCCTGCACGCTCCACCCCGCGCCGCGGGGCCTTCGGCGTCCCCGCCGCCCGTCCCCGCCGCCCGTCCCCGCACCGGCTCCCCCGCCCCCGCACCTTCGCTGCTCCACCCGTCCAGGAGGTCCCCGACCGATGTCGTCCCCCGCTCCGTCCCGAACGCGTCCGTCGCGTCCCGTGCTCCTCGCCGCCGCGATCTCCGGCGTGCTCTTCCTGTCCGCGTGCTCCGCCACCTCGACCGCGTCGACGAGCTCCGGTGACGTCACCGCCGGCGTCGAGCACGCCACGAGCCAGATCGAGGCCGCCAGCGTCGACCCGGCGTTCACCTTCGAGGGCGCGCGCTTCGACATGTCGGGGATCGCCGGCAAGACGATCTTCAACATCCCGAACTCGTCAGCCGTCCCGTTCATCACCGCGGTCGACGAGGCCGGCGAGAAGGTCGCCGAGCAGTACGGCGCCAAGTGGATCGAGTACACGAACCAGGGCACACCCACCGAGCACTCCGCCGGCATCGACCAGGCGATCAGCCGCGGAGCCGACATCATCGTGCTGGCGCAGGGTGTCAACGGCGAGCTGATCGTCCCGGCGCTGAAGCGTGCGAAGGCAGCGGGCATCCCCGTGCTGATCAGCCACACCTACCAGACCGGGCAAGCGCTGCCGGACCAGCTGCAGGGGCTCGTGGCCGCACAGGTGACCGCCCCGTTCCACGAAGCCGCGAAGCTCAACGCCGACTGGGCCATCAAGGAGACCAAGGGTCAGGGCGACGTCCTCATCATCACGTCGTCCGAGGTGCCCCCGTCCGACGGCATCGTCACGGCGATGCAGGACGAGTTCGAGGCGCAGTGCGACGGCTGCAAGGTGAAGGTGACCAACGTCCCCGTCGCCGACTGGGCGACGAAGATCTCGTCGACCGTGCAGTCCGCCGTGCAGTCCGACCCGAACCTCGACTACGTCCTGCCGGTCTACGACTCGATGACGCTCTACGTCGAGGCCGGCGTGACCGCTGCCGGCAAGACCGGCCAGGTCTTCACCTCCTCGTACAACGGCACCCCCGCGGTGCTGAAGATCCTGCAGGAGGGCAGCGTCCTCACGATGGACATCGGCGAGAACATGGAGTGGCTCGCCTACGCGACGCTCGACCAGGCCGGCCGTGTCCTGACCGGCACGCCGATCATCGAGGACGGCGACGAGAAGACCCCGCTCAAGGTCTTCACGAAGGACAACGTCGACGCGACCGGCACGCCGCCGGCGCCGAGCAAGGGCTACGGCGACGCGTACAAGACCGGGTACGAAGCGATCTGGGGCGCGGCCGAGTGACCGCCACCCGGGAGGCACGGCTCGGCTCCGCATCGTCGGCTGCGGTCGTCGGCACGGGTGCGGACACCGCGCCGGTCCTGCGGATCAGCGGGCTCACGAAGCGCTTCGGCGGGCTGACCGCACTCGACGACGTCGACCTCGAGGTCCTGCCGGGCCAGGTGCACGCGCTGCTCGGCGAGAACGGCTCCGGCAAGTCGACCCTCATCAAGGTCCTGTCCGGCACCTACGCGCCGGAACCGGGCGCGACGATCGAGGTCCGTGGCGCCCGGCTGCCACTACCGGTGCCTCCCGGGTACTTCCGCCGTGTGGGGATCAGCTTCGTCCACCAGGACCTCGCACTCGTCCCCTCGCTCGGTGTGACCGAGAACCTGCGGCTCGCGACCGTGGTGGCCGGGCGTGGACCCTTCGTCCGCTGGGGCGCCGAGCACCGTGCCGCGGCCGAGCTGTTCGCGCGGTACGGGGTCGACATCGACCCACGGGCCCGGATCGACGAACTCACCGACACCCAGAAGGCGCTCGTCGCGATCCTGCGGGCCGTCGCCGAGCTGGGCGACGACCGGGCGCTCATCGTGCTCGACGAGCCGACGGTCTTCCTGCCGAAGGAGGACGCCGACCTGCTCTTCCGGGTCGTGCAGGACCTGGTCGCGGACGGCCGCACCTCGGCGCTGCTGGTGTCGCACGACATGTCCGAGGTCCTCGAACACGCCGACCGTGTCACCGTCCTGCGGGCCGGCCGGGTCCAGGCGCACCGGGACACCGCCACGACGACGGCGGACGAGCTCGTCTCCCTCATCGTCGGACGCGGACTGGACGGTCCCGCCGCCAGGACTCCGCGCCCGGCGACCACCGGCGACGCCGTCGTGACGGTGCGGGACCTGCGGGTCGGCGTCGTCGACGGTCTGTCGTTCGACGTGGCGGACGGCGAGGTCGTCGGCATCACCGGGCTCGCCGGCTCCGGCGTCGAGGACGTGCTGCCCGGCCTGTACGGGGCACGCCCCGCGACGGGCTCGCTCACCGTGCGGCACGACGGGGCGACACCCGCTCCGGTCGACCTGACGCGGGTGACGCCCGGTTCGTCGATCGCCTGCGGCGTCGTCTACGTTCCTGCAGACCGCAAGCGCGAGGGCGGGGCGCTCACCCTGTCCGTCGAGCAGAACGTCACGCTCCCCGTCCTCGGCAAGCTCCGCGGACTGCTCGGCCTCTCGCCCGCGCGGGAACGCGCCCACGTCGCGGGACTCGTCCGCGACTACGACGTCCGACCAGCCGACCCGGCCGCCCTGTTCGGCACGCTGTCGGGCGGCAACCAGCAGAAGGCCGTCCTGGCCAAGTGGATGCAGGACGCCCCGAGGCTCGTGCTGCTGCAGGAGCCGACCCAGGGCATCGACGTCGGGGCACGCGCCGCGATCTTCTCGATGCTCCGACGGAGCGCCGAGCAGGGCGTGACCATCGTCTGCGCCTCCACCGACTACGACCAGCTCGCGCAGGTCTGCGACCGCGTCGTCGTCCTCGCCCAGGGTCGCGTGCACGACGTGCTGACCGACGACCGCGTCGACCGCGACGTCATCGCGGCCGCGGTCGTGGCGAGCCTCGTCGACCGAGATGCCCAGGCGTCACCCACCGGGTCCCCGTCCCCCGCGGGCTCGCCCTCCCCCGATGCCTCCTCCGCAGTCAAGGAGAACGCCTGATGTCCACCACCGCCGACCCCGTCCTCGAGACCTCGATCGTCCGTCCGACCCGCCCGCGCTTCTCGTGGGGACACACCGAGCGGTACGCGCTGCTCGGCGCCTGGCTCGTCATCGTCATCGCGTTCAGCATCGCGCTGCCCGACACGTACCCGACCCTCGGCAACCTGCAGAACATCCTCGGGTCCCAGTCGGTGCTGCTCATCCTGGCGCTCGGGTTCCTGTTCCCGCTCACCGCCGGTGAGTTCGACCTGTCCGGCGCCTCGACGATGTCGCTCTCCGCGATGACCATCGCCGTGCTCAACGCGAAGATGGACGTCCCGCTCGTGCCCGCGATCGCCGCAGGCCTGGTCATCGGCGTCGTCGTGGGCCTGGTCAACGGGCTGCTGACCGTCGGGTTCCGCATCGACTCGTTCATCGTCACCCTCGGCACGTCGACCTTCATGATCGGGATCATCCAGTGGATGAGCGTGTCGTCCTCGGTGACGGGCATCGACCCGGCACTCGTGCAGGCCACGGTCGGGTGGCGCGGGCTCGCAGGCCTGCCGCTCGCGTTCGTCTACGGCCTGATCGCCACGGTCGTCGTCCTGGTCGTCCTGAGCGCCACCCCGGTCGGCCGACGGCTGCTGTTCGTCGGCACCGGCCGCATCGTCGCGGAACTCTCCGGGCTGAACGTCCGACGGCTCCGGGTCGGTGCGTTCGTGGGCGCCGGCTTCACCGCCGCGGTGGCCGGGGTCGTCTACGCCGGCACCCTCGGCGGCGCCGACCCGTCGAGCGGACAGTCGTTCCTGCTCCCCGCGTTCGCCGCCTGCTACCTCGGTGCGACCGCGATCGTCCCGGGGCGCTTCAACGCGATCGGCACGTTCATCGCCGTGTACTTCCTGTTCTCCGGCGTGGTCGGTCTGCAGATGCTCGGCGCCGACAACTTCGTGCAGCAGCTCTTCTACGGCGGCGCCCTCATCGTCGCCGTCGCCGTCTCGCAGACCATCCGGCGGCACTCCGTCGCGACCGCCGCCAAGGCCGCCGCGAAGCGTCCCTGACCCTGCTCCCCCTTCGACACCCACCACAGAAAGCGAGTTCCCCATGGACATCGGAGTCTTCATCCCGATCGGCAGCAACGGCTGGCTCATCTCCACCACGTCGCCCCAGTACAAGCCGTCGTTCGACCTGAACCTCGAGATCGTGCAGAAGGCCGAGGCGTACGGCTTCGACTTCGCCCTGTCGATGATCAAGCTGCGCGGCTTCGGTGGCCCGAGCGGCTTCTGGGACGAGAACCTCGAGTCCTTCACCCTGATGGCCGGTCTCGCCGCCCGCACCGAACGGATCCGCCTGTTCGCGACGACCGCGGTCCTCACCATCCCGCCGGCGATCGCGGCACGCATGGCGGCGACCGTCGACTCGATCTCGCACGGCCGCTTCGGGCTGAACCTGGTCGCCGGGTGGCAGAAGGCGGAGTACGACCAGATGGGCCTGTGGCCGGGCGACGAGGTGCACTTCAAGCGCCGCTACGCGTACCAGACCGAGTACATGCAGGTGATGAAGGAGCTGTGGGAGACCGGCCGGAGCGACTTCCACGGCGAGTACTTCCAGATGGACGACTGCCGGATGCTGCCGCGGCCGACGTCGCACATCCCGATCGTCTCGGCCGGTCAGTCGTCCCAGGGCATGGCGTTCGCCGCGGAGTACTCGGACTACAACTTCTCGATGGGCGTCGGTGTGAACACCCCGACCGCCTACGCCGAACAGAACCAGGCCCTGCTCGAGGCACGCGAGAAGACCGGCCGTGACGTCGGCTCCTACGTGCTCTTCATGGTGATCGCCGACGAGACCGACGAGGCCGCCCAGGCGAAGTGGGAGCGGTACAGCGACGGGGTCGACGTCGAGGCCATCGCCTGGATGACCGGCCAGGCGCTCACCGACGCCGAGGGCGAGGACGGCAACACGGCCAAGCGGATCTCGCTGCCCGAGGGGGCCGTGAACATGAACATGGGCACGCTCGTCGGCTCCTACGAGCACGTCGCCGCGATGCTCGACGAAGCCGCCGCCGTCGAGGGCACCAAGGGCATCATGCTGGTGTTCGACGACTTCCTGCAGGGGATGGACGACTTCGGCACCCGCATCCAGCCGCTGATGCGCACCCGCGAGGGCGTCGCGTCCGCTGCTCCGAGCGCGGTCACCGCATGAGCGCCGCCGCGAGCCGACCGGTCATCGAGGTCGCGGTCGTCCAGGCCGGCGAGACCCCCGCTGACGGCGACACCGCACTCGACGAACTCATCGCCCTGTTCGAGCAGGCCGCGGAGGGTGCCGACCTGGTCGTGTTCCCCGAGCTCTGCACCACGCCCTACTTCTGCGGCGTGGTCAACGACAGCCGGAAGTCCTGGGCAAAGCCGGTCCCCGGTCCGGCGACCGCCCGCTTCGCGAGCGCGGCGAAGCGGCTGGGCACCGCCGTCGCCTTCGGTCTCTACGAGGACGCGGGCGATGCGCAGTACAACAGCGCGGTGCTCATCGACGCCGACGGCACGCTCGTGCACGGCACCGACGTGCACGGCGACCGCGTGGCGTCGTACCGCAAGACGTCGATCCCGACGAACGCGATCTCCGACGTCGACGAGAAGCACTACTTCGCCGCCGGTTCCGGACCGGTCGTGTTCGACGCGCTCGGCACCCGCTTCGGCATGCTCATCTGCTACGACCGGAGCTTCCCCGAGTACTGGCTCGCGTCACGTGCCGCCGGGGCCGAGGTGATGCTCGTGCTCGTGTCGTCGATGGGCTTCCGCGAGACCCTGTTCACCCAGGAACTGCAGGTCCGCGCGCTCGAGACGCAGACGTGGGTCCTCGCCCCGAACCGCGGCGGCGAAGAAACCGTCGACGGCAAGACCGTCAGCTACTTCGGTCGGTCCTCGGTCGTCTCACCACGGGGTGACCTGGTCGTCTCGGCCCCCGCCCACCAGGCGGGGCCGATCATCCGGGCCACCGTCGACGTCGGCGAGGTCGCGGCAGCCCGCCGGGACTTCCCGCTCGGACGTGACCGGCAGCCCGGGGTGTTCCGGTACCTGGCCGACGCCCACGCAGCGGCGGCGGTCCCGGCGTGACGGACGTCGCTGCCCTGGTCCGCGGCACCATCGCACCGCAGCTCGACCGCGCGCTGGCCGCGAGCCGCGCGAACCCGTTGCCCGCCGCCCCGTCGGCGCTGCCCGCGGAACCGGCCCACAGCGCGCAGCTGTTCGGCCGGCTCCTCGGCGCGGCGATCGACGGGGCCCCGGCGCCGACCGCTGCCGGTCCGGACGACGACCTGGCGGCGTCCCGGGCTGCCACCGACCCCGCTGGCGCCTCGGTCGTCGAACTCCTCGCCGCGTACCGGTCCGGCACCACGACCCCTTCCGAGGTCCTCGCCGCACTCGCCCCGCACTGGACGAGCGACGACGTCTGGTCGGACGCCGTCCTGCGCCTGGTGCAGGGGGCCGAGGAAGCCGCCGCCGAGTCCACCCGCCGCTGGGCGGACGGCGAGGCCCGACCGCTCGAGGGCATCCCGTTCGCGGTGAAGGACATCATCGACGTCGCGGGGACGATCGTCACGAGCGGCTCGCTCCAGACCGGTGACCGTGTGGCCCCGAAGGACGCCACCGTCGTGGCTCGGCTCCGCTCCGCCGGCGCGATCCCGGTGTTCACGGCGGCCACCACCGAGTTCGCCTGCGGCGGGCCGCACAACGCCCGGTACGGCGCCGTGCGGAACCCGTGGGACCCCGAGCGCTGGACCGGTGGCTCCTCGACCGGGTCGGGTTCGGCGCTGGCCGCCCGGATCGTCCCGCTCGCGCTCGGGTCCGACACCGGCGGATCGATCCGCGTCCCGTCCGCCCTCTGCGGGACCACGGGGATCAAGCCGACGTACGGCCTCGTGCCGCGCACCGGGGTCGCGAGCCTGTCGTGGACGCTCGACCACGTCGGCCCGATGGCACGCTCGGCCGAGGACCTCGCCCTCGTCCTGGCGGTCATCGCCGGTTCCGACGGCGAGGACCCGACGACGTTCCCCACCGTGCCGCTCATCGAGGCCGCGCCCGAACGGGTCGAGGGGCTCCGGATCGGGGTCCCGCTCGACTGGTTCACCGAACGCGTCGACCGCGCGGTGCTCGACGCACACGCTGCGGCGGTCGAGCGCTTCCGCGAGCTCGGCGCGACACTCGTGCCGATCGAGTTCGACGACCTGGAGTCGATCGACTCTGAGTGCTGGACGGTGTTCTACGGGGAGCTCGCCGCGAACCAGGAGGCCAACGCCGACACGGCCGACCTGTTCGACGCCGGCACCCGCGCGCGGTTCGACGTCTCGTTCCTGCCGACCGCGGCGGACTACCTCCGGGCACTCCGCCGTCGCCCGCTCGTGCAGGCCGCGATGGTCGCGCGGATGGACGAAGCCGGCGTGGACGTGGTGCTCACCCCCGGGATCGGCGCCACCGCCCCGCGGCTCGACGACCTGACGATGTCGGTCGACGGCGAGCGGTTCAACCTGCACGACGTCATCCCCCGGAACACCCGGCTGTTCGACTACGTGGGGTTCCCCGCGCTGATGATGCCGGCGGGCACCGCGCCGGACGGCCTGCCCGTCGGCGTGCAGCTCGTCGCGCGGCCGTGGGACGACCGCCTGGTGCTGTCCGCGGCCGCCGCCTTCCAGCGGGTCACGACGCACCACCGCCTGGTGCCGCCGTCGTCCGCCGTGCGAGGGCCGACCGATCGGTAGCCGCACCATCGACGAGGGCGCTGCCCGGCGACGCGCCTGGCAGGTGCTCTGCGCGTCGAGCCTGAGCGTCGTCCTCGTCTTCATCTCCTCGAGCGCGCTCCTCATCGCGCTCCCCGACGTCAGCCGTGACCTCGACGCCAGCGCCGTGCAGTCCAGCTGGGTGCTCCTCAGCTACATGCTCACCACGACCACCCTCATCCTGGTCTTCGGGCGCATCGCCGACCTCGTCGGTCGGCGCCGTCTGTACATCGCCGGCATCCTCGTCTTCCTGCTCGCCTCCCTCGCCTGCGGCTTCGCCCCGGACGCCGCGGTGCTGCTCGGTGCCCGACTCGTGCAGGGCGTGGGGGCGGCAGCGATCGTCACCAACACGACCGCGCTGCTCACCGATGTCTTCCCGGAGTCGATCCTGTCGCTCGGCCTCGGCCTGAACGCCACCGTCGCCGCGGTGGGCCAGGTCATCGGGCCCGTCGTGGGCGGGCTGGTCGCCGAGTCGTTCGGGTGGCGGTGGATCTTCCTCGCCGGCGTGCCGATCTCACTGGCCGGACTCATCTGGTCGCTCCGGCTGATCCCGCACAGCACGCGTCCCCCTTCCGGCGAGCGCCTCGACGTGCCGGGGTCAGTCCTGTCCGTCACGGCCGTCGGGCTGCTCGTCGGTGCGGTCTCGACCGGCGGCTCGATCGGCTGGTCGGCCGTGCCCGTCGTCGCGATGACCGCCGGCGCGGTCGTGCTCGGCGGTGTGTTCGTGTGGACGCAACGCCGGGTCGCGCACCCCCTCGTCGACCCGGCGATCTTCCGCGACCGCACCACCATCACCCTGTTCTCCGCCGCCGGGCTGTGCGCCCTGTCCAGCTACGCACTGGTCCTGCTGGCGTCGCTGTCGTTCCAGGCCGTCGACGGCAAGGACGCTGTCGACGCCGCGCTCTGGGTGCTGCCCACGCCCATCGGCACGACGGTCGCAGCGGTGAGCGCGGGCTTCCTCGCCCGTCGGGTCGCCGCGCGGACGCTGTCGACCATCGGCATGCTCCTGATCGCGCTCGGCGCCGCGGTGCTCGCGGTGTCCCTCGCCGACGGCGACGCCTACGCCGTCACCGCCACCGGCCTCGGCGCCGTCGGGGTCGGCACGGGCGTGTTCATGACGCCGAGCACGTCGGCACTGATGACCCGCGTCCCGGAGCACCGCCGCGGCATCGCGAACGCCATCCGGTCGGCCCTGCAGAACGCCGGCTTCCTGTTCTCGACGGCACTCGGCCTCGCGATCGCGACGGGCGGCCTGTCCGCGGCGCAGGCGGCCGCGGCCTACGACGGCAGCCTGCTCAGCCTGCCGTCCGGCGACGTCCAGGTGTTCGTCGACGGCGTCCGCGCCGCGGCGCTGACGTTCGCCGGCTGCGCGGCCCTGGGGGCGCTCATCGTCGCGTTCGGTCCGTTCGGGCCTCCCGACCGGGAGGCGCCACTCCGACCCGACAGGTCGGGTCCCCTCCCCGAGCCGGGGGCGTCCACGTGACCGTCCTCACCCTGGCAACGACCACCCACGACGGAAGCAGGACACCATGACCGACGACCACCAGGACTACGCGGCAGCCGGCTTCACCGGCACGCTGCAGCCAGGACGACGCGCTGCGCTCGTCGTCGTCGACCCGGTCCGCGCGTACGTGGACCCCGGCTGCGGGCTCTACGCGGGGGTCGAGGAACCCGTCGAACGGATGCGGGAGCTCACGACCGCCGCTCGGGCAGCCGGGGTGCACGTGGCGATCACCACGATGGCGCTCTCGGCCGACGGGTCCAACGCCGGCGTGTTCTTCCGCAAGGTGCCGGCACTCGCCGCGTACCTGCCGGGTGCGTCCACGGGGGCGTTCGTCGACGGGCTCGAACCCCTCGACGGCGACACCGTGGTGCCCAAGCAGTACCCGAGCGCGTTCTTCGGCACGTCCCTGGCCGCCGACCTCGTCGCCCGCGGCGTCGACACGCTCTTCATCGCGGGGCTGTCGACGAGCGGGTGCATCCGCGCGACCGCCACGGACGCCATGCAGCACGGCTTCGTCCCGATCGTCGTGCGCGAAGCCGTCGGCGACCGGTTGCCGAGCGTGCACGAGGCGAACCTGTTCGACATCGCCGCCAAGATCGGCGAGGTCTGGGCCATGGACCGGGTCCTCGAGCACTGGGACGCGGCATGAGCACCACGACGCGCATCGAGGCGCCGGTCCGGGGCCGGCCGCGCAGCGCTGCCGTCGGCGAGTCCGTGTACACCGCGTGCGTCGAGATCCTGGCCGAGGGCGACCCCCGGGCGTTCACGATCCGGGCCGTCGCCGACGCGGCCGGCGTGGGTGCGGCGACGATCTACCGGCGGTGGTCGAGCAAGGAGGTCCTGCTCACCGAGACCGTGATCCGGCTGATGGAGGAGCACATCCCGACGGTGCAGGATGCCCCCATCGCCGCGGGTGTCCTGGGCCTCACCCGGGGATGGGTGCACGCCCTCGTCGCGACGCCGGTCGGTCGGGCGCTCCCGCTCATCGTGGAGACCGCGTCGCACGAGCCGCGGGTCGCCGAGGCCGTGGCCGAGTGGCACCTGGACCGGCGGCTCCGGGTGAACGCGATGCTGCAGCGGGCGATGGACGCCGGCGACCTGCGACCGGACGTCGACCTCGGCATCGCCGTGGACCTGCTCGGCGGGCCGACGTTCTACCGACGCGTGTTCGTCTCGCTCGACATCCAGGCGCCCGACTACCCGGTGCGGCTGGCCCGGGAGTTCCTGCGGTGGGCCGGTTGGACCGGCGACCTGTCGACGGTGGGGGTGGCCTCGTGACCGGGACCGTGCCGGAGGGGTTCGCCCCGTCCGCTGCCTGGACCGACATGGGGGTCGGGACGACTCCGTCGGCACCGGGTCACTGGATCGGGTTCAACCGACGCTCCGACGCGGCCCGCCAGGTGTCCGACCTGATCCGGGCCGACATCGTCGCGGGGCGGTTCACCGGTCCGCTGCCGTACGAGTGGGAGCTGCTCGACCTGTACGGCACGACGCGGAACGTCCTGCGGGCTGCCCTCGCGTTGCTCAAGGAACAACGGCTGCTCACCCGTGCGCCGCGATCGGGCACGTTCGGTGTGCGGCCCGTCGCCTCGGTGAGCCTGGCCCGCACGTCCGACGAGGTCACGATCTACGGCGAGACGGCCGGGGGCAGCGTGTTCGAGTCGCCCCGGCTCAGCATCGTGCACCTGTGCGTGCAGCAGGTGACCGCGCCGGAGACCGTCCGGCGGAACCTGGAGATGACCGGCAGCAGCGCCTTCTTCGTCGAGAGCCTCATCTCGTTCGACGGCGAACCGAGCCGGGTCCGGACGAGCTGGGTCCCGCACGAGCGCTTCCCCGACCTGGTCGCCGAACCGCTCACCGAGTACGTGCCGGACGTGCTCGTCAGGAAGGCCGGCGCGCGGCCGGAGGCACGACGGCTGCTCCTGAGCACCGTGAACGCCGACCAGTGGACGGCCGACCTGCTCGACATCGATCCCGGCCAGGCGATCTTCCACATCGAACGGTTGATGTGCCTGGCCGACGGGACACCCGTCGAGTACGGGTTCTCGCGGTACCGCGGCGACCGGGCGGTGATCGACTCCCGGATCACGTGAGGCACGGGCGGGGATCGTCAGTCCGTGCGCACCGAGAAGACGTCGCCCGGCTGGCAGCCGAGCACCTCGCACAGTCGGGTGAGGGTGGAGAACCGGATCGCGCGGGCCCGGTTGTTCTTGAGCACCGAGAGGTTGACGACGGTCACACCGACGCGGTCGGCGAGCTCGGTCAGGGTCATCCCCCGCGCGGCCAGCAGATCGTCGAGGTGACAGACGACCGCGTGGCCGTCCTCCTGTTCCGGGGGCATCAGACCAGCCCGGCCTGGTCCCGCACCATCCGCTGCGAGGCGGTGAGCGCGAACCGGAAGCAGACGACGACGAGCAGGCCGAGGTACACGGGCAGGAACTGGTGATCGACCACCGGCGTGGGCAGGTACCCGTCCCAGCCGAGCCCGGACACGACCCAGTTCCACCCCATCCGGCGGACGAACGACGGCAGGAACCCGGCGGCCAGCACCGCGCCGGCGAGCCAGTCGAGGATCCGGGGGGTCGAGCGGTCGAAGAGCCCGCCGCGCGAGATCTTCCAGGCCACCGCCGCCACCAGGGCGATCAGGACGCTGACGAGCAGGACCTCGAGGGCGTCGCCGACGCGGATGCACCCGATCGCACCACCCGGCAGGTCGGCGACCGGCGCCCGGAGCACGAGCTGGTCGGACGTCACCGTCGCGCCACCCGGGGGCTGCGGGATGGCCCTCGTCTCACGCATCCGGATCGGCACCGCCACCGTGCCCGAGGTGATCGACTGGACGAGCTGTTCGACGTACCGCCAGACGACGAACACGATGCCGATGGCGCACGAGACGACGTAGGCCAAGTAGGAGTTCCGCCCGCGGGGCGGTTCGTAGACGGGTGTGGTCATGGCTGCTTCCCCTGTCGATCATCGATACCATCGAATTTCGATGCAACGATAAACGATGGGTCCGGCTCGGGCAAGCCCCTACAGCAGCCCGAACGCCGCCTGCACGCCGAGGCTCGTCCCAGCCACCAGGACCCAGAGCGCGATGCCGAGCAGCATCGGACGGAACCCGGCACGTCGCAGCGCCGCGAAGTCCGTCGAGCAGCCGATCGCGGCGAGCGCCACCGTGATGAGGAACGAGGCGGCGGTCGCGAACCCCGGTGCCACGGACGCGGGCAGGACCCCGACCGTCCGGAGCAGCACCACCACGAGGAACCCGATCAGGAACCACGGCACCAAGCGGAACACGCGGAATCCGCGGCCCGACCCCGAGGCGGGGGCGAGTTGCTCGCGGGAGGCGCGGCGGGCCTCCAGTCCGGCCAGCCCGATGACGATCGGGATGATCATCAGGGTGCGCACCAGCTTCACGACGACCGCGGTGTCGGTCGCCTGGCGACCGTAGACGGTCGCGGTGGCGACGACGGACGACGTGTCGTTCACGGCGGTGCCCGCGAAGACGCCGAAGGCGTGCTGGCTGAGGCCGAGGGCGTGCCCGAGCAGCGGGAAGGCGAAGACGGCGGCGATGTTGCAGAGGAAGATCGTGGACATCGCGTAGGCGACGTCGGCGCTCACCGCGCCGATCACGGGTGTCACGGCGGCGATCGCCGAGGCACCGCAGATGCCGGTCCCGACACCGATCAGGGTGCGGAGCGCGCCCGACACCCGGAGCAGTCGACCGATCCCCCACGCGGCCACCAGGCAGACGACGAGCGTCGCGAGCATCACCGGCAGGGTCTCACCGCCGATGCGCAGCACCTCGCCGATGGACAGCTGCGCGCCGAGCAGGACCACCGCGAACTGCAGCACCCGGCTGGACGAGAACTTCACCCCGGGGGCGAGCACCGCGAGTGTGCCACCGGTGCGACGCCGGACGAGCCACCCCACCACGGCACCGATCAGGACGGCGGGGACGGGGCCGCCGACCACCGGGACGACCCGGCCGACCAGGGTGGCGACGATGCCGATCGCGACGGCGAGGGCGACACCGGGGGCGGCTGCACGGACGGACTGCATGAGGACAGCATGTCGTGCCGGCAGATGCCGCGCTCGCGGAACGGGCGTCACCGCGACGGGCAGCGCCCGATCGTCACTGAGCGGGCGGGGTGTCACCCGTCATGTCGACGCGGCCGGTCTCGTCGTTCCAGGTGAAGGTGGCCGTGGTCCGGCCGGAGGGTGCTGCGTTCGGTTCGCCCGCCTTCGCGAACTTGTAGGTCACCGTCACGGCCGACTCGCTCCGTCGTTCGATCGTCGGCTCGAAGGCGTACTGCTCGGCAGTGGCGGTGCCGAGGTACCGGCCTTCGTGGAACAGCAGGATCGCGTACGGGGAGCCGGCTGTGGCGAACTCGGGTTCGACCACGGACCAGGACAGCGGCGCGCAGGCGTCGTAGCCGGAGTAGTCGGCGTTCGCGGCGTCCCACTTCGCGTCCTCGAGTCCGGCGGGCAGCGGCAGGGCCGCGATGCCCGCGGCAGCAGCCTCGGCGCCGCTCGTCGGCCCGCAGGTCGGGGTCGGGGTCGGCGTCGGCGTGCTCGCGGCGTCGGAGGGCGGGGCGGTGACGGTCTCGGTCACGGTCGGGGTCGCCGCGCTGCCGTCCGCCCCGTCCGCGCCGGAGCACCCCGTCAGCAGTGCGGCCAGGGTCGCAGTGGTCAGGATCAGGGCGGTTCTCGTCAGGCGCATCCCTCCACGCTGCCTGCGCCGCCGAACGGTCGCCCGCATCGTTACCGGGATGTGTCCCTCCGGACGCTGCAGCGGTGTGCCTGTGGCGTCCGCCGGCGTGCTGCCACACTGCTCCCATGCGGGGGATGCACCAGGGGACCGTCCGGGTCGAGGTCCGGGACGACCAGATCGACGGACCACACGGGCCGGTCCCCGTCCGTCGGTACCGACCGGCCGATCCGAGCGCCAGCACGGGAGCCCCGACCCTGGTCTGGGTCCACGGCGGCGGGTTCTTCCGGGGCGACCTCGAACTGCCCGAGTCCGACGCCGTCGCACGGGCACTCGCCGAGCGCGGGCTGCCGGTCGTGACCGTCGGCTACCGCCTCGGACCGCTGCCCGGGCTGCCCTGGCTCGGCCGGGGTGGACCACGTGGGCGACGACGGGCACCGCACGCGCGGGACGAGATCGTCGCCGTCCTCCACCACCTGCAGGACGAGGCACCCTCGGGTCTGCTGCTCGGCGGGGCGAGCGCCGGTGCGTGCTTGGCGGCCTCCGCGGTCGCGACCGCCCCGGCACTGGTCGGCCTCGTGCTGACCTACGGGTTCTTCCACGCCCGACTCCCCCGCGACCGGGCGGTGCGGCGACTCGTCCGCGGACACCGGTGGTTCACGCACGCCCCGGTGCTGTTGGACCTGAGCAACCGGGCGTACGCGGGCGGCCACCCCGCTGCGGTCTACCCGGCGTCCGACGACCTCACCCGGTTCCCTCGCACCCTGATGGTCGACGCCGAGCGGGACGTGATGCGCGGGTCGGGGGAACGCTTCGCGGGCGAGCTCGAGCACGCGGGCGTCCCCGTCGAACGTCACGTCCTGCCGGACAGCCGTCACGCGTTCCTCAACCGACCCGGCACGCGGGACTTCGACGACGCGATCGACCGCATCGCCGCGTGGGCGGATCGGACACCCGACCACCGGACGCCCGACCACCACACGCCCATCCGCTGAGCGCTCTTCCACGGGCGAACGGCGGACATCGGGGAACGCCGCGCCCGAGGCGGACGTACTCTGGGAACGGAAGCAACGGCGGTTCCGAATCCCCTTCGCCACGCTTCCCCCGTGGCGTCTCACCACCGTGACGAAGAGTTCCATCGTGACCGAACACCTCATCGAGTACGTCGCCCGCGACCGCACGGGCATCACCGCCGTCGTGACACCGACCGGTGTCATCGACGTGGACACCGTGATCCAGCACATCCGCGCCGGCCACGCGGGGTACTACGTGGCTGCCGACTCGTGGAAGCGCGCGCCGGTCCGGAGCATGTCGTTCATCGGCGGGACCTACCTGTTCGCGAACTGGGACGGCTCGAAGCGGAACATGCTGCACGACCTGGCGTTCCGGTCGCCGACCCGCTCGATCGAGACGATCCACGAGCCGGAGTCCCGGTTCTCGCGGTTCCTCGACGCACTGTTCGGCAAGCGGACGCCGCAGCGCTGACCCTCGGCAACCGGCCCGTGGGAGCATTGCCGGACAGACAGAAGGGGGAGCACATGCTCGCACGAGAGGTGTCCGAGAAGCGGTTCCGGCCGACCAAGTTCCGCGACGGGTACGACCAGCGCCAGGTCGATGCGTTCCTCGACCGGATCCAGGCCACCCTGACCGGGTACGAGCAGCGGCGGCCCGTCGACCCGCTCACGCCGGAACAGGTCATGGATGTGCGGTTCCAGCCGACGAAGTTCCGCGAGGGGTACGACCAGGGGCAGGTCGACGACTTCCTCGACGAGGTCGTCGTCGCACTGCGCCAGCACGGCGCCCGCTGAAGCGGTCACCGGCGGTGCAGGTGACCGCCTGGAGGCGCGGCGTGCGTCACGGACGCAGGTCGCGCCTCCAGGCGGTCGCGGCGGTCAGCGGACCGACTTGATGGGCAGGATCACCAGGGCACCGAGGATGACGGCGACGCCGGCACCCCAGAGCATGAGCGTGTAGTTCTGGCCACCACCGATACCGAGCAGGAACAGGCCGACGGCGGGGGCGAGTGACTGCGGCAACGCGTTCGCGATGTTGATGACGCCGAGGTCCTTGCCAGGGCGCTCCGGGTCGGGCAGCACGTCGACGACCAGGGCCGTGTCGATGGCGGCGTAGATGCCGAAGGCGAAGCCCAGGACGATCTCGGCGAAGTAGAACCCGCCGACCGTGTCGACGTGGGCCAGGATCACCAGACCGACGGCGGTCATGGCCGTCGAGCCCCAGACGAAGACCTTGCGACGTTGGATCCGGTCGGACACCCAGCCGGAGACCGCGGCGCTGACGAGCAGGGCGATCGTGTACAGGAGCACGCCGAACGCGACGACCCCGACCGCCTCGCCCTGCGGGAGCCCGATGCGGTCCTGCATGTACAGGAGTCGGTACGTCGTGAACATGAACGTGCCGAAGGTGATGAGGAAGCGGCCCCACCAGGCGAGCCCGAAGTCG
The DNA here is from genome assembly GCF_030209655.1 of Curtobacterium sp. MEB011. Taxonomy (NCBI): domain Bacteria; kingdom Bacillati; phylum Actinomycetota; class Actinomycetes; order Micrococcales; family Microbacteriaceae; genus Curtobacterium; species Curtobacterium sp. MEB011. The sequence goes on from NZ_JARVRN010000003.1 coordinate 256,809, forward strand.
CGGTGCTTGATGGGGTTCGTCCAGAACGAGCTGATCAGGTTGACCCAGCTGAAGGGCTTGACCGGAGTCGTCGGCAGGTCGTCACGGGCGACGAACGAGTAGACGAGGACCGCGACGATCGCCAGGACACCCGGTGCGATGAACAGGACCGGCAGGTTGCCGACCAGGTACACGGCCAGGTAGAGCCCGGCGAGGATCGCGATGTTCTGCGCCAGCGCGATGACGCTCGAGGCCTTGCCGCGCTGGAACTCCGGCACGTTGTCGGCGAAGCTCGCCGTCAGGGTCGAGAGCACCGCGTTGGCGGAGACCTGCGCGAGCACCCAGGCCAGGGTGAGCTGCAGCACGTCGGGCGAGAACGCGAGCCAGGCGAGGGATCCGACGAAGACCACGACGCCGCCGACCATCCACGGGCGACGACGACCCCACCGCGTTCGGGTGCGGTCGGAGAGCGCACCGAACAGCGGGTTGGCGAACAGGGCACCGAGCGCTCCGAACGGCAGGACCGAGCCGACGACGGTCTCGGGGCTCGTCGGGTTCAGCTCCGTGGCCTTGATCGACATGCTCACGAAGACGGGGGTGAGCAGGGCGACGAACAGGCCGAACTGGGCGAAGCTCAGGCCCCAGAGGTACCCGCGACCCACCCGGACGGTGCTGACGGACTGTGTGATGCCCTCGACCGAGAACGCTCGGGACGCAGCAGCGTCCGTGGCGGTGGCTCCGGCGGCTGCGGTGACCGCGGGGGACGCGGTCCCGGCGATGCCGCGGGTGGGTTCTTCCTTCGACGACGGTGTCGACATGACTCCTCCTCGAGTCATAGGGGGCTTCGGGGCCCTCGAATACCTAGCGCTGCTAGGTGATCGGGACTGTAGCACCGGAAACCGCAGGCCGGAAGGTTTTGCTCTGATTGTTTCGTCGGTGCGGATGCGTGCCGACGAAGAACGACACCGCCGTTGTCGGAGGACAACGACGGTGTCGTTCTGCATCGACCCGCAGGCCGGAAAGGAGCCGCTACTGCTCGCCGTCCTCTTCCGGGTTGAAGTGCGAGTCGTCGCCCGAGTGGCCCGCGGCCAGGCCGTCGGGGTTGTTCGGGATGGTGTTGTCGTCGCCGAGGCCGCCCGGCTTCTCGGTGCCCTCCGGGTCGTTCTTCGGGGCGTCGTGCGTGTTGCTGCTGTCGGTCATGAGCTGCTCCAGTGCAGGGATCGACCCGGCGGCACCGCCACCGGGGTACTGAGGACTCGGACAGTACGTGCCCCGCCTCGGAATCCACCGTCCGAGCGGGGGAAGCGGATGACACGGGCCGGGGCGCTCGGTAGATTGTTCAACAACCCGCGACGACAGGGAGCACCCGTGACGACGATCGACCTGAACAGCGACCTCGGCGAGGGCTTCGGCGCCTGGGCCATGGGCGACGACACCGCGATGCTCGACGTCGTCTCGAGCGCCAACGTCGCGTGCGGGTTCCACGCCGGCGACCCGACGATCATGCTCACCACCGCCCGCGCCGCCGCGGAACGCGGTGTGGCGATCGGCGCCCACGTGGCCTACCGCGACCTGATCGGCTTCGGCCGCCGCCCCGTGCACGTCACACCGGACGAGCTGTACGCCGACGTCGTCCACCAGCTCGGGGCGATGGCGGCCACCGCGCACGTCGCCGGCGCGGCCGTCACCTACGTCAAGCCGCACGGCGCCCTGTACAACACCGCCTGCGCCGACCCGGTGCAGGCCGAGGCGGTCGTCCGCGCCGTCGCCGACGTCGACCCGTCGCTCGCCGTGCTGGCGTTGCCCGGGTCGGAACTGCTGCTGGCGGCCGAACGACACGGGCTCCGCGCCGTGAGCGAGTCCTTCGCCGACCGTGCCTACGAACCCGACGGCTCGCTGGTGTCCCGGAAGCAGCCGGGGTCGGTGCTGCACGACCCGGACGAGGTCGCGGCGAGGGTGCTCCGCATGGTCACCGACGGCGTCGCGATCGCCGTCGACGGGTCCGAGATCGCGGTGCGTGCCGACTCGGTGTGCGTGCACGGCGACTCCCCCGACGCCGTCGCGATGGCCCGTGCGATCCGAGCACTCCTGACCGAGCACGGCGTGACGATCGCGCCGTTCGTGTTGCCCGCACCGCTCGCGCCGTGACGGGTCCCGACGTCCGCTCCGCTGGCGGCACCGCACTCCTCGCCACGTTCGAGTCGCTCGCCGAGGTCGTCGCCTTCCGCGCCGGGCTCGACGAGGCCTCCCTGCCCGGCCTGACCGAAATCGTCTCCGGCGCCCGGACGCTGCTGTTCCGGTTCGACCCCGCGACGACGGACACCGGTCGGCTCCGCTCGGAGCTGGCGCACGTCATCCCGGTCAGCGCCACGCTCGAAGCGCACGACACCGAACCGCTCGTCATCCCCGTCACCTACGACGGCGATGACCTCGACACCGTCACCGAACTGACCGGCATGCGGCGCGACGAACTCGTGGCGTGGCACACCGGGCAGCTCTGGACGAGCGCCTTCTGCGGCTTCGCCCCGGGCTTCAGCTACCTGACCGGCAGCGATCGACCGCTCGACCTGCCCCGCCGCAGCACCGCCCGCACGGCCGTCCCGAGCGGTGCCGTCGCGGTGGCCGGAGAGTTCAGCGCCGTCTACCCGCGGACATCGCCCGGCGGCTGGCAGCTCATCGGCCGCACCGACGTGCCGATGTGGTCGCTCGAGCGCACGCCCCCGGCGCTCGCGCCAGCCGGCACCCTCGTCCGCTTCGTCGTGGCGGGTGCGGCATGAGCGCGCTCACCGTCGTGCAGGTCGGCTACGGCGTGACCACGCAGGACCTCGGTCGCCCGGGCTTCAGCGACATGGGCCTCGGGGCGGCCGGCGCGGCCGACCGCGGGTCCGCAGCACTCGCCAACCGACTGGTCGGCAACCGTGCCGACGCGGCCGTCCTGGAGGCCGTGCTCGGCTCCGTCACGCTCCGCACCGACGCGTACGTGGTGGCGGCCGCCACCGGCGCGGCCTGCCCGGTCGAGGTCGAGCGGGCGGACGGATCGGTCCGCGGGGCGGCCTCGCACGAGGTGCTGCTGCTGGCCCCGGGCGACACGCTCCGCATCGGCACCGCGACCGTGGGCCTGCGCGCCTACATCGCGGTCCTCGGGGGCTTCGCGGTGGAACCGGTGCTCGGCAGCCGCTCGTGGGACTCCCTGGCGCGCCTCGGTCCGCCGCCGCTGTCGGCCGGCGACCTCCTGCCGGTCGGCGGAGCCCGGGTCTCGTGGCCGGTCGTCGACGCGGTGCCGCAGCCCGAACCGCGGTGGCCGGACGAGCCGGTCGTGCTCGACGTGGTGCCCGGGCCGCGCGACGACTGGTTCACCCCGGAGTGGCGATCGACCCTGACCGGTCAGGACTTCACCGTCAGTGCGGACAGCGACCGCGTGGGGGTACGCACCACGGCTGCGACGCCGCTCGCCCGCTCCGTGACACGCGAGCTGCCGAGCGAGGGTGTCGAGACGGGATCGCTGCAGGTGCCGCCCGAGGGGTTCCCCGTGCTGTTCCTCGCCGACCACCCGGTCACCGGCGGCTACCCGGTCGTCGCGGTCCTGACGCCCCGGTCGGTCGACCGTGCCGCGCAGCTCCGGCCTGGTGATCCGCTCCGGTTCCGCATCCTCGACTGACCGACCCGGAACAAGCGCAGGGGGTCCGGAGTTGGCTTGGACACCGCTGACGAAAGGTTCCCCATGTCGATCACCGTCCTGCTCGAGGTCCAGTTCCAGAGCGACGCCCCCGAAGACGCGCTCCAGGGTGCGATCCGCGAGACGCTCGAACAGACCGCGTCGTTCCACGGCCTGGAGTCGCTCGAGGTCCTGGTCGACGACGAGGACCCGGCGCGCATGGTCGTCGTCGAGTCGTGGACGACCGCCGCGGACCACGACACGTACGTGGCCTGGCGTGCGACGCCCGAGGGTGCTCCGGCGATGGCACCGTTCCTCGAAGCGACACCGGTCACCCGCACCTTCGCGCGGACCATCCCGCTCCACTGAGCCGACACCGGCGCCGCCCCACGGCGCATGGGTCGGCGTCGGCCGCGGTCGGTCAGACCACGTCGTCGTCGGTGTCGAGCGGCACCGGCCGTTCGTCGCCGGGGAGCACTTCGTCGTCCGCGTCGTCGACCACCGGGAGGTCGTCGGGGTCGAGCACGGTCGGCTCCGGTTCGTAGTCGGTCTCCTGCGCCTCGCGGAAGTCGTCGAGGGTCTCGTCGTCCTTCGGATCGCTCATGGCCCCGAAGGTACCTCCGGATCCTCAGTGTGTCCGCAGACGATCACCACCCCGAAGCCGCTCATCGAGCGGCGTGCTCCCGGGCCTCCATGGCGTCCCAGGCGAAGCTCGCCAGCCAGTGGGTGGAGTAGTACTCCTCGCCCACGCTCGCCGCGAGCCCGGAGGTCAGCAGCCGGTCGGCCGCGTCGTCGAGCAGGTCCGCGATGCCGGTGTCGTCCGAGCTGCCGGCACGGAGTGCGTCCGCGATGCGCCGGGCCGATCCCGCCCGCGACAGGTCGAGCCCGAACAGGTGCACCTGCTGGGGGTCGTTCTCGTCGCGCACCACCGTCGACCGCAGGATCGCGTCGCCCGGCTGCACCGCGGCGAAGAAGCCACGGGCCCACGTCGCGAACTCCGCAGCGGGCAGCACCGCACGCATCAGGTCGGCTTCGGCGAGACCGGCGGACAGGAAGTCGTGCCCACTCCGCTCCCAGGCGAACGGCCACCCGGCGTCCGCGCCGAACCAGTCCCGTGCTGCCCCCTCGACCGCTGCCGCCAGGGCCGGACGGTCGAGTGACCGGGCGGCCTCGAGCACGAGCAGCAGCCCGAACGCCGAGTTCGAGTGCACGCCGTGCCGGACCGGGTGCGCGGCGCCGTCGATCCACCGGACGACCAGGTCTTCGAGGACGTCGACGACGGGCGCGAACCCCGGTGCCAGTGCCCGGACGGCGGGCGCCTCGGATGCCGACACCTCGGCGGCCAGCCGTGCGAGCCAGGCCCAGCCGTAGGGGCGCTCGTAGTGCGGTGTCTCGCGCAGGTAAGCGGCCTCGGTCGCCAGGTGATCCGTCGTGAGGTGCGCCTGCAGGATCGAGGTGAGCCGGGCCTCCAGGTCGGTGGGCAGGCCGTGCGCGACCAGGCGCGCCGCGAGCCAGTGCATGTGCACCGACGAGTGCCAGTCGTACGACGTGGCGAAGGCGGGGTGGAGCTCGACGGGCAGTGCCCGGTCGTCCGGCCCGGACGTCGCGTGGTGCGCGGCGTACGGGTACTCACGGGTCGTGTTGTCCGCGGCGACGGCCGCGAAGCGGTCGGCCCAGGCCGCCCGGGTCAGGTCGATCGGGGCGGCATCAGAATGGGACAAGGTACATGACTCCCATGTTGACGACGAGCAGGATGGCGGCGGTGGGGATCTGCGCCTTGATCGGGCCGTACTTGTCCCGCATCTCGAGCAGGGCAGCCGGCACCAGGTTGAAGTTCGCGGCCATCGGGGTGACGAGCGTGCCGCAGAAGCCGGCGAGCATGCCGATCGCAAAGATCGCGGCCGGGTTGCCGTCGAAGCCCTGCACCAGGACGGGCCAGCCGATCGCGGCCGTCATGATCGGGAACGCGGCGAACGCGTTGCCCATGATGATCGTGAACAGGGCCATGCCCAGGCAGTAGATGACCACTGCGGCGAGCAATGAGCCGTCGGGGAGGACCGACTTGATGATCGTGCCGACCGCGTCGCCGACCCCCGCCTGGGTGAAGACGATGCCGAGGGTCGAGAGCATCTGCGGCAGCAGCGCCGCCCAGCCGATCGCCTGCAGGAGCCGACCGCCCTCGCGGATCGGGGTGGCGATCTTCGGCGGGCGCAGGACGAACACGGCCACGACCACGGCGAGGACCGAGCCGATGCCCAAGCCGGTCAGGGTCGCGCTCCCCTCGGCCAGCAGCGGTTCGCCGCCGAACGAGACGAGCGGGCCGAGCGTCGCGACCAGCACGGCGACCACGGGCACCACCAGGGCCGGGATGAAGAGCCGGTTGCCGTACTTCGTCGCGAACGCGGCACGCTCGTCCGGGCTGGTGGTGGCGAGCACACTCGTGCTGCCGCTGCCGCTGCCCGCGCTCGTGATCTTCTGCGTCACGCCGGTGGGTTCGGCGGGGCCGGTCTCCGCACCGGTACCGGCGCCGGGGATGCTCGCGACCCGGGTGCGGCTGGTCGTGCCGGTGAAGCCGAGTCCGGCGAGCGCGACCATCACGAGGACGGCGATGCCGAGCGTCCACGCCGGGATGCTGCCAGCGGCGACGAACGTGCCGGCGAAGAACGACAGGCCGAGGATGCCCCAGAACGCGGCGTTGCCGACGCGCTTCGCGTGCGCGGTGTCGGTGACGATCAGGACGGCGACGGCGATGAAGAACGCGCCGATGAGCCAGTAGAGCCATTCGCTGGTGATCACGCTGCGGCCCCCAGGGTCGGAGCGTCGGCACGGGCGTCCGCCGCCATCTTGTCGAGTCGGCGGTCGAACAGCAGCAGGCGTCCGCCATGGACGATCAGCGCCGCGATGCCCGTCGGGATCGCCCACAGGGCCAGGTCGATCGGTTCCAGCGACAGCCCGTAGGTCGCGTCGACGAACGTCGTGATGAGCAGGATGGAGCCGACCGCGACGAAGACGTCCTCGCCGAAGAACACCCCGACGGTGTCGGACGAGGCCGAGTAGCCCTTGATCTTCTCGCGCATGCGGTCGTCGATCCGCCCGTACTTCTTCGTCGCCGCACCCTCGGCCATCGGGTAGACCAGCGGGCGGACGGTCTGCGCCGGGCCACCGATGCTGGTCAGGCCGACCGCCGCGGTGACCTGCCGGATCACCAGGTAGCCGGCGAGCAGACGACCCGTCGTGAGCTTGTCGAGCTTCGCGATCAGACGCTTCGCCTGGTCCTGCAGGCCGTAGCGCTCGATCAGGCCGATGACGGGCAGGACGAGCGCGAAGGTCGTGACGGACCGGCTCGAGGCGAACCCGTTGCCGAACGCGTCGAGGATGCCGACGGGACCGATCCCGCCGATGGCCGCGGTCACGATGCCCGCGACCGTGACGACGAGGAGCGCGTTGACGCGCAACGCGAAGCCGACGATGACGACGGCGACGCCGATGAGGACGAACATGCGGGACAGTCTGGACCGCATTGTTCAACAATCGCAAGAGCCGGTTCTGCTCTGTAACACGCCCTTCACAAACGCCGCCCGTGCCAGGATCGGTGCCATGACCCGAACCGTCGGCGGCGCTGACTCCACGGCCACGCGGTTGCGCACCATGATCGCGTCGGGCGACTTCTCCCCCGGGGCGCAGCTGTCCGAGGAGCGGTTGAGCGATCAGCTCGGGGTGTCGCGGAACACCCTGCGCGAGGCCTTCCGGCTGCTCGCCCGCGACCGACTGGTCGAGCACGTGTTCAACCGCGGGGTGTTCGTCCGACGCCTCTCCGCCGCCGACGTCACCGATCTCTACGCGGCCCGGCGGGTTCTCGAGGAAGCCGCCGTGCGTGCCTGCTCCCCCGACTCGCCAGCCCTCGCCGCGGCCGCCGCAGCGGTCGCGGACGCCCGGGCCGCAGCAGCCGCGGGCGACTGGGGCGCCGTCGGCACCGCCGACATCCGGTTCCACACCGAACTCGTGCGCGCGGTGCCGAGCGAGCGGATCCACGCCCTGATGGACGGCCTGCTCGCCGAGATGCGACTCGCGTTCCTGACCACCGCGGACCCGGCGTCGTTCCACGCCGACTTCGTCGAACGCAACGACGCGATCGTGTCCGCGTTGCGCGGTGGCGACCAGGACGCCGCCTCGGCACTGCTCGCGGACTACCTCGACGACGCGGAGCGGACGCTGCGGGTCGCCGCCGGCGCAACCGGCTGAGGGACGGACAGGAGGCCCGGTGCGGCTCCGCCCCGCACCTTCCGCCCGGCGGCGCTAGCGCTGGTACCGGCCGAGTCCGAGCTTCTTGTCACGCAGCGAGACCGCGAGCGTGACGCTGCCGAGAACGATCCAGACGGCGGCCAGGACCGCGCGCCAGACGGCGGGATCGAGGATCGCGAGGACCACCCAGACGATCCCGAGCGCGAGCCACGCCACACCGACCGAGATGCTCGGCCGTCCGAAGACGGCACGGTAAGCCCGGTTCTCGTTGCTCATGCGCCGAGCGTACGCCCGGCTCGTCGGCGGGCAACCCTCGAGGACCGATGGATCAGGACTTCCCGCCGAGCAGCGCCGTGACCGCGTCCACCACGACCTGGCGACGTCGCGGTGGCGTCACGGCCTGCACGAGCGGCTCGTACTCCGGAGCGGTCGCGCTCCAGAACGCCGCGGTGTGCAGGACGAGCCCGAGGAGCACCGCCGGACGGAACGCCCGCGGCAGGACCCCGGCGCGCTGGGCGTGCTCGACCTCGGCCACCGCGTCGGCGTAGCTCGTCGCGACGGACTCGAGCGGGATGTCGGCACGCTCGAGCCGGTGCCACGTCGCGAGCCGCTGGGCCCAGGGGCGACGGACGTACGAGTCGTGCACCCCGCCGGCCCAGGCGGCCAGGTCGGCGGTGTCGAGCGGGGCGTCGGCGAACGTCTCGGTCATGGTCTCCGCGACGAGGGCGTCGAACAGGCCCTCCTTGCTGCCGAAGTAGTGGAAGACCTGCGCCTTGTTGCTCGACGCCGCCGCGCCGATCCGTTCGACCCTGCCGGCGGCCAGTCCGACCGCGGCGAACTCGTCCCGCGCGGCGAGCAGGAGTCGTGCGCGCATCGCGTCGGCAGCAGGGGGCGTGAATCGGGCCATGGCGACCACCGTACCGATCACGCGGCCCGCGACGCGGGTGCGACCGTCGCTCAGGGCACCTGATCCCCCGAACCTAGGATGAGCGAGTGACCCTCCGACTCCACGACCTGGACCTGCGGGGCTTCGCCTCGGACAACTACGCCGGCGTGCACCCCGAGATCCTCGCGGCCATCGCCGAGGCCAACGACGGCCACCAGACCGCGTACGGCGAGGACGTCTACACGGCGCGTCTCCACGAGGTGGTCCGGCAGCACTTCGGGTCGCAGGCCGAAGCGTTCCCGGTGTTCAACGGGACCGGCGCGAACGTCGTCGGCCTGCAGTCGATGCTGCCGCGTTGGGGTGCGGTGGTGTGCACCTCGACCGCGCACATCCACACCGACGAGGCCGGAGCACCCGAGCGCATCGGGGGCATCAAGCTGCTGACGGTCGATGCACCGGACGGCAAGCTCACCCCCGAGCGCATCGACCGGCAGGCCTGGGGCTGGGGCAACGAGCACCGTGCGCAGCCGCTCGTCGTGTCGATCACCCAGACCACCGAGCTCGGCACCGCCTACACGGTGGACGAGATCCGGACGATCGCCGACCACGTGCACTCGCTCGGCATGACGCTGCACATGGACGGCGCTCGCATCTCGAACGCCGCGGCATCGCTCGGGGTGCCCCTGCGCGACTTCACCACCGACGCCGGCGTCGACGTGCTGAGCTTCGGCGGGACGAAGAACGGCATGCTCTACGGCGAGGCGATCGTCGTGCTGAACCCCTCGGCCTCCGAGGGGTTGCACTACCTGCGCAAGATGAACATGCAGCTCTCGTCGAAGATGCGGTTCGTCTCCGCCCAGCTCGTCGCCCTGCTCAGCGATGACCTGTACCTGCGCTCCGCCGGGCACGCCAACGCGATGGCCGCCCGCCTGCGCGGTGCACTCGAGGCCGGCATCGCCGACGGCAGCATCCGAGGTGTCGGCTTCAGCCAGCAGACCCAGTCGAACGGGGTCTTCGCGACCCTGCCCGCCGGCGTGGCCGACCGGCTGCGGGAGCACTTCCGGTTCTACGACTGGGACGCCAGCCGCAACGAGGTGCGGTGGATGTGCGCGTACGACACCTCGGAGCAGGACGTCGACGACTTCGTCGCAGCCCTGACGCGCGAGCTCGACGCCGCCTGAGCCGGCCCGGCGCACTCCGGCGCGGCGGTCAGATCACCCGAACGGGATGACCCGCACCACGATCGCCACCACGAGCATCGCCATCGCGACCACGGCGGCCCGCCACAGCACCTTCTTGTGGTGGTCGCCGAGGTTCACGTTGGCGAGCGACACCAGCAGCAGGATCGCGGGGACGAGCGGGCTCTGCATGTGCACGGGTTGCCCGACGACCGAGGCGCGGGCCATCTCCGCCGGTGTGATCCCGTACGCCGAAGCGCTCTCGGACAGCACCGGCAGGATCCCGAAGTAGAACGCGTCGTTGCTCATGAAGAACGTCAGCGGCATGCTCAGGATGCCGGTGATGCCCGCCAGGTACGGGCCCATCGAGTCCGGGATGACCGCAACGAGCCAGTCGGCCATCGCAGCGACCATCCCGGTGCCGTCGAGCACCCCGATCAGCACCCCGGCGGCGAACACCATCGACACCACGCCGACGATGCTCGGGGCGTGCGCGACGATCTGCGCGGTCTGCTGCTTGAGCTGCGGGAAGTTCACGAGCAGGGCGATCGCCGTGCCGATCATGAACACGAAGTGCAGCGGCAGCAGGCCCATCACGAGCGCCACCATCACGGCGACGGTCAGTGCCAGGTTGAACCAGATGCGCTTCGGGCGCAGGGTCGGACGGTTCGGGTCGAGCATCGTCTCGGCCATCGTGCCGGTGCCCGCGCCCTCGTCCGTCGCACCGGTTCCGTCCACGCCGTCGCCGTCCGCACGTCGGCCGTCGGCCTTCCCGCCGCGCAGCCCGAGCGCGACCGTGGGGCTCGTGAACATCCCGCCGCCGGTCCCGCCGACCGCCGCGAGCACGCGCGACCCGGCCCGGGCGTTCGCGCGCTCCGGCACCCCTGCACCCCGCGAGGCCTCGGTGAACTCGATCAGCCCGAGGCGCTTCCGCTCCCGCAGCCCCATCGTCCAGGCGAACGTGAAGCACAGCAGCAGCCCCACCACGAGCGACGGCACGAGCGGGACGAAGATGTCCGTCGGGTCGATCTTCAGTGCAGCGGCGGCCCGGGCGGTGGGACCACCCCACGGCACGATGTTGAGCGTGCCGTTCGTCAGACCGGCGACGCACGTCATCACGACCGGGCTCATGCCGAGCTTCAGGTAGATGGGCAACATCGCCGCGGTCACCACGATGAACGTCGTCGAGCCGTCCCCGTCGAGCGAGACCGCGCCCGCCAGCAGGGCCGTCCCGAGCACGATCTTCGCCGGGTCGTTGCCGGTCACCCGCAGGATGAACCGGACGAGGGGGTCGAACAGGCCGACGTCGATCATCAGCCCGAAGTACATGATCGCGAACATCAGGAGCGCAGCCGTCGGCGCCAGGGTGCCGATCGCCTCGGTCACCATGTCGCCGAGTCCCAGGCCCGCCCCCGCGAACAGGCCGAACACGGTCGGCACGATGATCAGCGCGAGCATGGGCGACATGCGCTTGGTCATGATCAGGACCATGAAGGTCAGGACCATCGCGTACCCGAGGATGACGAGCATCAGGACTCCTTCGTCCGTGTCTGGCGGTCCGGGCACGCTACGACCCGGCCTGGAGGCGCGGCGCGCTTCTGCACATTGGCGCACCATCGCGCGTTGACCGCATTCTGCGCATTGTGCGCAAGCAGGTCGGCGCACCCTCCGTACGCTGGGGTCGTGACCGACGACCGTTCACGGCGCCCCAGGCTCCGCTTCGCCACCCAGGTGCTCGTCCTGCAGCTCGCCGTGGTCGTCGCCGTCGTCGCCCTGACCAGTGCCGTGTTCGTCCGGATCGAGGTCACCCGGCTCGAGCGCGCTGCCGAGGGGACCGCACTGGCGATCGCGCAGAGCGTCGCCGCCCAGTCCGACGTCCGGGCCGCGGTCGCCCGGCTCAGCGTCGACGGCACCGACCTCGACCGAGCGACCCTCGCCGACGGGCCCGTCCAGCGTGCTGCCCTTGCCGCCCAGCGCCGGACCGGGGCGCTCTTCGTCGTGGTCACCGACGACCGGGGTGTCCGGCTGGCCCACCCCGACGTCGACCGCATCGGCGAGATGGTGAGCACCTCCCCCGACGCCGCACTCGCCGGACGCGAGACCGTGTCCTGGGCCCGCGGCACGCTCGGCGAGTCGGCGCGGGCGAAGGTGCCCGTCTCCGCACCCGCAGCCGGCGGGGCGGGGACGACCCGCGCCTCCCGGCAGTCCACCGTCGTCGGCGAGGTGAGCGTCGGGTTCACCCGGGCACGCGTCTACGACACCCTGGTCGAGGACAGCATGCCGGTGATCGGTGCCGGGCTGGCGGCGGTCCTGCTCGCGCTGATCGCGTCGGTGCTGATCCGACGCAGGTTGGTGCGGCTGACGCTCGGGCTGCAGCCGGAGGAGCTCGTGACGCTCGTGCAGAACCAGCAGGCCGTGCTCGGCGGGGTCGGTGAAGGCGTCATCGCGATCGGCCCGTCGGGGGACGTCACCGTCTGCAACCCCGAAGCCGTGCAGTTGCTCGGGCTGGCGGACCCGGTCGGGCAGCCGGTGGGTTCCCTCGACCTGCCCGCGCCGCTCGGGTCGATGCTCGACGGGGGTTCCACGGCTCCGGCGAGCGCCACGATCGTCGCCGGGCACCGGGTGCTGCTCGTCGACGTCCGCACCGTGTCCCGCGACGGACGCGACCTGGGCCGGGTCGCTGTCCTGCGCGACCGCACCGACGTCGAGGCCCTGACCCGGCGGCTCGACGCCGTCGGAGCGATGAGCACAGCGCTCCGGGCGCAACGCCACGAGTTCGCGAACCGACTGCACGCGATCTCGGGGCTGCTCGACATCGGCGAGACCGCACGGGCGCGGGCGTACCTGGCGGACGTGCAGGAGCGCGGACCGCTGCGCTACCCGGTGCAGCACGCCGACCGGTTGACCGAGCCGTACCTGCAGGCGTTCCTCGGGGCGAAGGGCGTCGAGGCCGCCGAGCGCGGGGTGCTGCTGCGGGTCGGGGCGGAGACGCTCGTGCAGGGGACGATCACCGAGCCGGGCGACGTCACGACCGTGCTCGGCAACCTGGTGGACAACGCGGTGACGGCGGCCCTCCGCGGGGACGAGCGCACGCGTGACGGGGGCTCCCCGTGGGTGGAGGTCGAGGTGCTCGACGACGGCACGACCCTGCACCTGTCGGTGATGGACTCCGGGCCGGGGGTGCCGGACGGTGCCGCGGACTCGCTGTTCGTCCGAAGTGCGGCGACCGCCGCGTCCGGGGACGTCGCGCAGGTGCACGGGCTCGGGATCGGACTGCCGTTGTCGCGGGAGATCGCCCGGCGGCACGGTGGCGACGTGTGGCTCGCCTCCCCCGGCGGCGACGACCACGGCGCGGTGTTCTGCGCCCGACTGGAAGGAGTGGTGTCGTGAGTTCCGTGTTCACCGTGCTGGTGGTCGACGACGACTTCCACGTCGCAGACCTGCACCGGCGGCAGGTCGACCAGGTACCGGGCTTCCGGGCGCTCGAACCCGTCGGGACCCTCGCGGGTGCTCGCTCCGCGCTGTCGGGCGGAGCCGTGGACCTGGTGCTCGTCGACGTGTACCTGCCCGACGGCAGCGGCCTCGACCTGCTGCGGTCGATCGACACCGGCGCCGACGCCTTCGTGCTGAGCGCGGCCTCGGACTCCGGCACCGTGCGCCGGGCGATGCGGAGCGGAGCGCTCGCCTACCTGATCAAGCCCTTCGCAGCCGGGGTGCTGGCCGAGCGGCTGCAGGCGTACGCGCGGTCGCGGAACGTGCTCGACGAGCGGTCGACGCTCGACCAGGAAGCCGTCGAGCGGGCGTTCCGGATCCTGCACGCCGGGGACAGCGGTGGGGCGTCGCCGTCCCGGGCGGCCACTGCTGCGCTGGTGCTCGAGCAGCTCGTCGCCGGTGAAGAACGATCGGCCGCCGAGGTCGCTGCGGCGATCGGGGTCTCGCGGGCGACGGCGCAGCGGTACCTGGCGCAGCTCACGGCCGACGGGACGGTGGCGATGCAGTTGCGGTACGGGGCTGCGGGGCGGCCGGAGCACCGGTACGTGCGGCGGTGAGTCAGCCGTTCCGAAGACTGCGCCGTGGCACCATCGGTGGATGACCGACGCTGCGCGATCCGACACCAGGACTGATCCGTTCCCCTCGGGGACTCCCGTTGCGCTCCGGAGCCTCAACGACTTCGGCGAGCGCGGCGAAGCGGTCGGCTTCGCGGTCGCCGGCCGGGTCCTGGTGGACGACGACGAGCTCGCGGTGGTCGCCACGACGGTCGGCTCGGCCGTCCGACGACGAGCGGGCGTCGGGAGCGGCCCCAACGGACGCCTCGTGCTTCCCGAGGACTGGGACGGCTCCTACGTCGACGACCGGTGGGTCGGCTCCAGCGTCGTCCGCGTCCATCAGAAGGGAACGCGCTGGTCCGTCTGGCGTTGGCACGACGGGTCGGACTGGCTTCCCGACTGGTACGTCAACCTCGAGCTGCCGTGGGTGCGGACGCCGATCGGGTTCGACAGTCAGGACTGGACACTCGACGTGGTGGCGACCACCGAACCCGACGGTTCGTGGTCCGTCCGGTACAAGGACGAAGACGAGCTCGAGTTCTACGCGGCCGGCGGGTACTGGCCGGCGGCGATGCGGGCGATCATCGAGCGCGCTGGCGAAGAAGCCACCGAACTCGCGGTCGCGCAGCGCTTCCCGTTCGACACCGATTGGTCCGGCTGGGTGCCCGACCCGGCGTGGGGCACGACTGCGCTCCCCCAGGAGTGGAGCGCCGTGCAGTGATCCGCGGAGTCGGTGCAGCGTTGCACAGCCTCCTACGCTCGCTGTCGTGAGCGAGTTCGTCCGGTACCAGAGCGCCGTTCCCAACCGTCGCGGGCGGTTCCCGGGGGTCCTCGCCCTCGCCAACGGTCTGCAGCGGGACGGCAGGCTCAGCGACGCCGAGACCAGGTGGCTCCGAGAAGCGAACCTGCACGCGACCGCGATGTACACGGACCCGACGACGGTGCAGACCCACTGCTACGACGAGACCCGCAACCCCGGGGCCCGGGCCTGGTTCGCCGCCGACGCCGTCGAGCTGCTCGAGATGGTCGGCCCGTACCTGGAACTCCTCGACCGTCACGGGATCCCGTGGATGCAGCTCGTGACCCGCTCGCCGGGTCGGATCGTCTACCGGGACGCGGTCCAGGTCGTCGCGGTGCCACACACGCACGCTGACGCCTGGCCCTTCCGGCCGACACGGGAG
Source organism: Curtobacterium sp. MEB011 (assembly GCF_030209655.1). NCBI lineage: Bacteria > Bacillati > Actinomycetota > Actinomycetes > Micrococcales > Microbacteriaceae > Curtobacterium > Curtobacterium sp. MEB011. The sequence goes on from NZ_JARVRN010000003.1 coordinate 271,976, forward strand.
GGGCGGACGCCCTAGCCCTGTCCCTGGTCCGTGAGCCGCCATCCGGACGCCGTCTTCGTGAAGCAGAAGCTCCACGTGCGCGTCCCGTTCATCGGCTCCGATTCCTCCGACGCTCGACTCGTCACCGTCGTGTCGACGCAGGACTCCGTCGTGTGGCCGGGGTTGAACGGCACCGATTCCGCCTTGTCCGCGACGGTGTACTTCCGCAGCGTCGGGTTCCGGCACCACGCCCACGTGCTGTCGAGCGTCAACGCCTTCGTCACGTCACACCGTTGCGCCTCGGCCGCAGCGAGGTACGCCTTCGTCACCTCGACCGGAGACGCTGACGACGGCGGCAGGTCGGGCGAGCTGCACCCGGTCATCAGCGCCAGCCCAGCTGTCACCATGATGGTCGTAGCGAGGGTGCGCGTCAGGAGCGGCGAACGCCCCGGCAGCCTGCTCGTCCGCACCTGCACCCCTCACACTGCCGCCGACGGTCCGACGGTCCGGCGGTCTCGGCAAGCGAAGCGCACGACCTCGCACCAGCGCAATGAGTACCCCCACAGCCGCGCTGCCCACTTCTCGCCGACTCAACCCCTTGCGTATTTCACCGTATACCGGCAGGTTGGACTCGTGCGACGCAGCGGGTGCACTGCAAGTCCGCTTGAGCGCGCAACGACCCCGGAAGGAGACCGCACATGATCGCCATCGAGATCGTCGCCGCCGCGCTAACCGTCGTCCTAGTCGCCTTGCCGGCGCGCGGCGTCATCGGCAGGAACGGGATCGCCGGCATCCGCACCAGGGCAACCATGCGCAGCGACGAGAACTGGCTCCTCGGCCACCGCGCAGCGGTCGTCCCGACGAGCATCGCCGGTGGCGCGACGGTGGTCGTGGGCCTGGTCTCCGTCGGACTCGGACGCGCCGACGACGTTCCCGCGTTCGTCGCCTGCGCCGTCACCCTCGTCGGCGGGGCGCTCTGGAGCGTGGTCGCCGCAGGCCGCGCGACCAGATGACGGACAGGAGGCGCGGGGCGGCGCCGCAAGCGGCCTCCAGACCGTCAGGTGGTCCCGTGACGATCTGCACCCGCGCGGGCATCTCGGGGCGCAGCACCGTCGGGCCGGACACCCCGGTGTGTTGATTCGACTCCATGGCGACCTGGGGGAAGTCGGGGACACAGCGCTTCGCAGCAGTGGCATCGGGGAGTTCGAGCCGCGGAAGACGTCGTCGGCTGCGGCGTGTGGTGTGGGTGCCGCTTGCGATCGGCTGCGCAGTCCTCACGCTCGCAGGATGCGCCGAAGACGAGCCCCCGGCCGTCTACCCAGACGTCCGGTGGGTTGGCGCAGCACCATCGGGGCCGCTCGAGAAGGACCCCTGGGTACGAGCAGTCCGCGCAGAGCTCGAAGCGGAGGCTGTGGCGCGCAACCGGAACGACTTCAGCATCCCCGAACTCGCTCACAGCGCGACGCCTTCCTACATCGATCGCCTCGCCAGCGTGGCGATGGAGACGCTCCGCCAGAACCACGACACCGACCTCTTCGCCGGCCCCTGGCCGTTCGCACCCACAGAGGTCGAACTGGGCAACGGGAACAACGGTGAGGACGTGGCAGCTGTCCGCGGCTGCAAGGCGCGCAACTGGACCATGACCCCGGGGCGATCGCTCGGCAGCCTCGATGCCGGGTACGGAGTCGAGTACCGGCTCGAACGTGATGGCAACGGAGTGGTGCGAGTCGATTCGATCGCCGGGCTCCCGAACTGCGATGGTCGTGTTCCGCTCCGCGTGGCGATGTTCGATCCGGTGCCCGAGCCGTCGTCAGTGACCGATGTGAATGAACTCGTCAGGCCTGACGGAACGACCGTCGGGCGACCTCGACGATAGCCGCGGAACGCATGCCCGCACGGGCGGCCTCTGGGCGGGAGGCGAACACGTCGATCGCCTCGACGACGCGGTCGAACCGCCTCGACCGGCCGGTACGAGCACCCGACAGCCGCGTGCTCGACGTCACGTGCGGTCAGACAGACCGAGGCCCGGGTCGGCGATCGGCTGGAGGTGAGAGGATTCGCTCGCGTCCGCACTGCCGCGGCGTCCACGACTTGCGTGTCGTGCGCGGATATCGATTTCAAACAAGACCGAGTCGGCCTTGCTGTGAGGTGGTCCCAGTGGTCTTGTTGGAAGCGGAACGTGCAGGCGCCCTGCGGCGCGAGCTGGAAGCCGCCCGTGCGGACGGCCACGCGCGCACACGGCTGGAACCGTTCCCGAGCCGCGCGGGCGCACGGTGGCTGCTCCGGCTCGCGTTCGCCGTCCCGTTCCTGATCCTCGCCGTCGTCAGCGCCGACCCCACCGTGGCCGACGTCACCGTCAACCGCTCCGTCGTGGACCACGTCGCGACACTGAGTTGGGACCGGGCGGACGTCTCGTGGCTCAGTGAGCTCTACCCGCCGCTGGGCACGGTCCTGGTGCGGCTCATCCCCGGTGGCGCCGCCGGCCTCGCGGCGGCCGGGGCCCTGGTCGCCGGGATCCTGCTGCAGCAGTTGCTCGAGGCCATGGTCCAGCGACGCTTCCCCTGGTGGAAGAGCACGGTCTTCCTCGTCGCGATCGGCGCGAACCCGCTCTTCGCGTACACCGCCACGGGCAACTTCGAAGCGCTCCTCGGCATCGCACTGTTCGGGATCGGCGCGATCAACATGGTCCGCTTCGTCTCCAGCCGGAACACCAAGGCAGGCTTCGAGTCCGGGATCCTCTTCATGCTCGCGGCGTTGGCGGATGCTTCGGGGCTCGTCCTCGTCGTCGCGGCGGCGATCACCGCCCCACTGCTCTCCGTCGCCCGGCGGAGCGAGTCGGGGGCGCGATGGTCGAACGTGCTCATCGTGCTGTTCCCGACGATCGCGGTCTTCGGGGCGGTGATGTTCCTCGAGGCGCTGTTCGGACGGAACCCGTTGCTGGTGTTCCAGAACGCCGTCCACTACGACCCCGCGCTCTGGGCGCTCGTCCCGGAGCTCGTCACGACACTCAACGGGCTGCTCATCCTCGCCCCGGTCGTGAGTGGTTGCGCCCTGGCGCTGCTGAGCCGGCGCCCCGGCTCGGTCCTGATCTCGGTGTTCGTCTTCGGGGCACTGATCATCGGCTACGTGGGCGGCCTCATCCCGGTGAACTCCGCGGGCAACGTGTTCCTCATCATGACGATGATGGGCATCGCCGTGGTCCCCGCCGCCCGGACCACCCGGGTGAGTGGCCTGATCGCTGCCGTGGGCGCAGCGCAGATCGTGATCGCGTGGGCGGCTGCGTTCAACCGGCCGATCACGCTGCAGTGGATGGCCGCCATCGGTGCATCGCTCGGGTGGTGGTGACGCGTGACGACCCCGCACCCTTCCGGGCTCGGCCGGCACACGGCCACGTCCCGACCCGACGAGCTCACCGAACTCGAGGCCTCCGGGATCGACCCGGCGTTGCAGCGCCCCGGATCCGGACAGCGGTACCTCGCCGAGGACTGGATGCCGGTGCGCGTGCTGCAGGACGGCAGCATCCTCGTCCTCACCTCCGGCCGAGCCGACGACGCCACCCTCGGCGATGCGCTGTCCGAGGAGCTCGGGGCTCCGGTCACGTTCGTCTCGGTCGACAGCTGGACGCTCCGCCGTGCCGTGCTGAGCCAGTTCCACGGGGCCGTGGCCGATGCCGCTGCGAACGAACTCCACGACCGGAACCCGACGCTCTCCGCCCGCGTCGTCTTCTCGCGGTCGCAGAAGGCCTCGGGCATCGTCCTCGCCGTGATCGCCGTGGCGTGCGGCATCATCTGGCCGGTCCAGACCGCGATCGCAGCGCTGATCGCAGCCAGCCTCGTGTTCCTCGCCGGGACGGGCTTCAAGTTCGTCGTCGCCACGCAGGGAGCCCGCTACGACGTCGTCGAACGGATCACCGACACCGAGGTCTCTGCCCTGGACGACGCCGACCTCCCCGGCTACACCGTCCTGGTCCCGGTGTTCCGCGAAGCGAACATCGTCGCCCAGCTGATCGACAACCTCGGCGGCCTGGACTACCCCGTGCACAAGCTCGAGGTCATCATCCTGACCGAGGAAGAGGACCAGGAGACACGGGACGCGATCGCCGCGGCGAACCCACCACCGCACTTCCGCGTCATCACCGTGCCGAAGGGGCACCCGCAGACAAAGCCACGTGCGTGCAACGTCGGACTCTACGTCGCGACCGGCGAGTACCTCGTGATCTACGACGCCGAGGACACACCAGACCCCGACCAGCTGAAGAAGGCACTGATCGCGTTCGAGCGCGGTGGCGAGGCCACGGTGTGCGTGCAGGCGGCACTGAACTACTTCAACGCCCGCGAGAACGTCCTCACCCGCATGTTCACGCTGGAGTACTCGTACTGGTTCGACTACATGCTGGCCGGTCTGGACCACGCGTCCCTGCCGATCCCCCTGGGCGGCACGTCGAACCACTTCCGCACGGCGTCGCTCATCGAGCTCGGCGGCTGGGACCCCTACAACGTGACCGAGGACGCCGACCTCGGCATCCGGGCGAGCGCAGTCGGGTACCGGGTGGGTGTCATCAACTCCACCACGATGGAGGAGGCCAACACCTCGGTGCCGAACTTCATCCGGCAGCGGTCCCGGTGGATCAAGGGCTACATGCAGACGAGCCTCGTCCACGCCCGTCGGCCGCTCGCACTCGTCCGTGAGATCGGAATCGTCCGGTTCGCGGCGTTCGTCCTGCTCATCGCAGGTACCCCGGCGACGTTCCTCTGCGTGCTGCCGTTCTACGCGCTCACCGTCGTCACGTTCTTCCTGCCGCGGGAGACCGTCGATGCGCTGTTCCCGGTGTGGGTGCTGTGGCTGTGCCTGTTCAACTTCCTGGTCGGCAACGCGATCATGATCTACCTGTCGATGATGGGCCCGTTCAAGCGCGGGACCTTCCACCTGATCCTCTGGTCGCTCCTCAACCCCGTGTACTGGACGCTGCACTCCATCGCCGCCTACAAGGCGCTCTGGCAGCTCCTGACCCGGCCGCACTACTGGGAGAAGACGGAGCACGGGCTGACGACACAGGGGCCTGCGGCGTGACGTCGTCCGACTCGGCGGGCTGTGCGCGAGGCCGTACAGGGCGGCGGTCACGGTCTGCGGCAGGCCCACGAACGGGAGGATGCAGCCCCTCCCCACTTGCGCCACACTTGCCACGACATGCGCACTCCGTTCCTCCACGCCCGCCACAGCCGTCGACGCAACACACTGGTCATCGCCGCCGCCGTCGTGACCCTCGTGTCACTCACGGCCTGTTCTGATCACCCGACGCCGGAGGAGAGCGACAAGGCGTCCTCCCGCTGGATGCAGGGCGTGCAGGACCGATGGGCCGGACAACCCGGCGGACTCGGCAGCGGTGCCGGCACCAACGATTCATCCAGCCGGCTCTCCCTCGGCACCGACGGAGCCGGGGACCGTGCGCGGATCCGCGTCTCGGTCACCTGCCAGGGTGACGAAACCGTGCAGATGGCCGTGTGGGCCGGACGCATCGGTGCGAACGGGTCGGAGACGGGCAAACGACTCACGTCACGCTCCGTCCACTGCGGACACGACGAGGACCTGTACGTGGTCACGTCGAGCGCTGCGATCACGATCGGCCCGACCGCTGGCGACGGCACCGTCGGCTGGTACGCGGCGGCCTACAGCGACCTCGCTGCGCGCACGCGCTGAGCGAGCACCGCAGCAGCGGAGCAGCTGTTCCTGCCAAGGGCGCAGGTTGATCCTGCGACCGGGCCCGGTTTCCGGCCCACCACACGGCGGCCTGGAGGCGCGGGGCGGCGCCGCCACGCGCCTCCAGGCCGTCATCCGGTCGCGTCGGGGGCGCGCCGGCGCGTCCCTAGGGTGGTGGGATGCGATCGCTCACCAAGCTCGATGACTGGAGCAGGTCCGACGTCGACGCCGTCTTCACCCTGGCCGACGACTACCGCGACCGCCGAGGACCAACGATGGCGGGCACCGCGGTGATGTTCTTCCCGTCCACGAGCCTGCGGACCCGGGTCACGTTCGAACGGGGCGCGTCCCTGATGGGCCTGCAGCCGATCGTGTTCCCCGACACCACGCTGGACAAGCCGGAAGCGTTGTCGGACGTCGCGCAGTACCTGGCGGCGTGGGCGGACATCCTCGTCGTGCGCCATCACGACCTCGCCGTCGTCGAAGGTCTGGCCGCAGCAGCGGCACTGCCCGTGGTGAACGCGATGACCGACGAGAACCACCCCTGCGAGGTGCTGTCTGACCTGTACGCGCTGCGGCAGCGAGGCGACATCTCGTCGCTCCGGTACCTGTTCGTGGGTGCTGACGGCAACATCGCTCGGGCGTGGCAGGAAGCGGCTCGGGTCCTGCAGCTCGATCTGGTCCAGTGCTGCCCCGCCGAGCTCGCTTCCCCGGGTGCGGTGTGGACGGACGACCTGGAGACCGCCGTCCGGTCAGCGGACGTGGTCCTCACCGACGGCCCCGGTCAGCACGCCCGAGCCCTCGAACCGTTCCGGATCACCGCGGCCCTGCTCGACCTCGCGCCGACAGGGGTGCTGCTCGACCCGTGTCCACCCTTCGTGCGCGGTCGGGAGGTCAGCACCGATGCGCTCGAACACCCTGCCTTCGTCGGGCACGCTTTCAAGGCCGCGCTGCTGCCGGTCCAGCAAGCCGTCATGGCGCACTGCCTCGAACTGCCGTCCGCGAAGCCGTAGGTTGGCCCGTCTAGCTCCCGCTCGGTTGTCTGCCGCGACGACCCGGATCAGCCTGTTGAGCCGCTCCCGGTCATCTCTCCGTAGTCGCCATCAGCGCATTGCGACTCGGCGTCGATGCTGTATCCGCCCACCGTGGATGCGAGGAAATCGATCGTCTCGACCGGGCCGCCGCGGCCCCGGACCCCGAGGTCAGGATCGTCGCCACCGCTCCGATACCGCTCGGTCGTGATGCCGCGGCTCTTCCACAACGCCTCGACCTTCCGGAGATCGTTCCTCGGATCGGCTGCGCCCTCGCGCTGCTTGACGTAGACCCAAGTGACTCCGCCGCTGTCGTCCGCTTCTCCCGAGCCGTCAGATCCCGGGCACAGACCGAGTCGCGGACCGCTGATGACCTTCCAGGGGCCGTCCACTGCTCGAGCCGTCTCATCAACGAGATCCACCACGGTTTGCTTGGCTGCGTCGGGCTTGACGGTGTGCCGAGCCGAGGGATCTTCCATGGGTTTTCCTCCTGCGCATGCTGTCAGCAGAGACATCGTTACTACCACGGCCATCACCGCAATGAACCATCGCGTCGCGGAGCGTCTCCGGCCCGCCCTACTCGCAATCGCGGAGCCATTCATTCGCTGGTCACCAGGCTTCCTCGTGATGATCCGGTCGGCTCACTTTGTCGCCCTGACCCGTGGATATCAGGCCAACGTTCCGAAGCGACTCAGTCCCCTTGTCCAGGTACCCGCGTTTACCATCCGTGTGCACTCCGTGATCCAGGACCGGGTTGCCTTGACCGCCATCGTCGACCTCGAAGGCGGTACCACCGAAGTCGGGATCCGTCGGGTCTTTGCGGTTACTTCCGAGACGACCGAGCCAGGCCCATTGGTCGCCGCTTGGCTTGTCTTCGTTCAATCGGTTCGCCTGTTGAGCCTGGCCGGAGTAGACGTGGCTTGCGTGCAGGTCGCCAGCATCGCGGATGCTGCGCGGTATCCCCGCTGATCCAATTGTAGTCAAAGTGTCCACGTGAACGCCCTCCTCGCTGAGCCCGAACGCGGCGGTGGTTGATCCGTAGGAGTGAGCGACCACATTCGTCCGCGGCTGGCCGTCGGTGCCCCGGACTGCGTCAAGGCCTCGTATGCTCGACGCCAATTGTGGCGCCCCTTCTCGGGCAGATCTATCGCCGAGCACGCCCAGATCCCGGTTCTCGCCGTCCGGAACGGGCGGCGGCGCATGACCGATCCACGCCAGTACTGCGTTGTCATGACGGCCGTTTGCTTCGGCCTGTTGCTCGACGAGGTTCTGGCCTGAGTTTGCCCACCCAACCATGTCAGCGGTCGTCGTGCCCATGCCGGGGACAGCCCACGTCACGTTCGCCGCTGTATCAAGGTCACCGATCGAGACCGCAGCGAGCGGAGGCACGTCTGCAGTGAGTGCGGTGAGCGATCTGGGGTATTCATCGGTCGCACCGCGCAGTGCTTTGTTGATACTCGTGAGCGCGTCCAGCTCCACATCGTTCCCACCACGCCGCACTGTCAGCGGCAGCGCTCGCAAATCGGCGCGCTGTTCTGGTGTGTACCCGAATGTCATCCACAACTCGTGCACCTCGCTCGGTGCAAGCCCATCCCCGAAGAGGCGCTGCACAGCGGCGGGGACCTCAGTCGAAGCTGCAACGTCTATCGTCGCGTTGGACAGCGTGCCGGAGCGGCCGGCTCGGTCGAACGCGTCCGCTACGCGTCCGCTACGCGATCAATCCACAACGCGTCTTCGTTGTTCTCCCGCAAGTACCCTTCCATCCCGGCTAGGAAAGTCGTATTGCCTACCCGAGCCCATCCGCATGAGGCAATGAACGCCGCCCAAGCCCGTCGGAGGCGAGCGATGGACGTGCCCGCTGACCGGTCCTCAGACCGGCAAGCCCGGGCGAACGTTCTCAAGCTCTCGGGCACCGCGGAGCTCCGCCCACCGCTCGTTCCGGTTCCTGTCCGTTCTCGGTGGCGCGCAGCGAATGACACCGAGATTTCCGTCGGCGTGATCGCTACCGTCGATGGCTTCGGATCTTAAAAAGTGCTCGGCGGGACTTCGAGCATCCGCAGCGGATCAGCAGCTGCGGTTTGCTGGCGACGGTTTTCCCGTGTCGTCCATTCGGCTAGGTCGGCGATGCGTCGGCGCTCCCTAGCAGCATCAGAGACGACCGCGGTGACCTGGTCGGCCATTGTTGCCAGGTGTCTCGCCAAGAGCGTCCGATCAGACGCCTCAGTCTGGACGGCTGCAACGAATCGCAGGGAGTATGCACCGTCAAAATTGAACAACGCGTCCTGCGCCGCCGCTGATCTTGAGGCACCTTGCCCACGCAGGCAATCATCCGCCGCGCGGGCAGCCGCCACGAGCGCTGCCGCCGCACGTTCATCAAACTCGATATCAGCCATAACGCCCCCCGTTCCACCCCGCAGCCACCATACCGATACTCGCCCGGTTGCGAGCGGCAGGAGCAAGGGCGCCGGATGTGACTGCATCGACACTGTCCCGTAACGCCGTGAGGTTGGGCAGAGAACGGGCGGCGGGCACGAGCAGGCACCCAAGGCAATCAGACAGCTGTACCGCCAGACGGTTCGGAACCAAAGACGGATTTCCTGACGGTCAGATCCGCAGCGTTCCGAGGGCGACGGTGCATTCGGGACTGTCCCGATGCGTGCTGCCCGTCGTTTCGGGGACATGGCGACGAAGGCGAGCACCGATGGACGGCGCCTTCGTCGTGGTTCGGGCACGAATCCGAGCCACGTGATCCGGCTGGGGTAGAAAGGTGTCGCCGTCGCGCGGGTGTGAAGGACGCGCATTGCCGAGGGAGCGCGTCGTGGCACGTCAGAACAGGACCTCGTCCCGATCGTCCACAGCGCCTGCGCCACACCACGTCAGACGAACCGTCGCAGCCGGTCTGGCGATCGCGGTGTCTGCGGCAGCCCTGATCGGCATCGATGTGATCGCCGGGTCAGCTGCCGGGTCGACCACCTCGACGGTGACGGTCACCCAGGTCACCGCGACGACCACCGTCACCTCGACCGGCAGTGCCGTGCGCACCACCCTCAAGATCAAGAACACTGCCGCCGTGCGGAAGCCGGCTTCCTCCGCTTGGCTGTACCTGTCCGCCGGCACGAAGAAGTACACGCTCGGCCGGGTCGCGCTGAAGGCACTCGCCGCTGGTTCGAGCACCTCGGTCACCGCAGTCCGCGTGACACCTTCCCGTGCCGCGGCCGGCAAGTACTCCGTCCTCGCCTGCGCCGGCGCGTACTCGGCGAAGCAGTGCCGCACGTCGACCGCGACCGTCACCACCAAGCCGACGACCCGCGCGCGTCCGGAGACGGGCGTGATGCTCGACGTCGCTCGCGCCTACTACCCCGTGGCGCTGATCAAGCGGTACATCGACCTGCTCGCCGACGACGGTGGGCGCTTCCTGCACCTGCACCTCACCGATGACCAGAACGTCGGGATCGAGAGCACGGTGCTCGGCCAGACCCTCGCCAACGCTGATCTCGACGAAGGCGTGTACACGAGCCGTGTGACCCGTCGTCCGTTCCTGAGCGCCGCGCAGGCACGCACCATCTCCGACTACGCAGCGAGGCGGGGTGTCGCGATCGTGCCCGAGATCGACACTCCGGGCCACATGACTGCGGCATTCGACCTGCTCGAGGCGCAGCACGGCACGAAGTGGGTCGACCGCATCCGTTCGGGCGAGAACGAACTCGACACGTCGACGCCCGGGAGCCTCGCGCTGGCGAAGAAGCTGTACGCAGAGGTGCAGCGGACCTTCCCCGCCAGCCGAACCGTGCACATCGGCGGTGATGAGTGGGGCGACGACGTCTCGGCCGCCGAACGGGTCGCGTGGATGAACGCGATGGCGGCCGCTCTCGGCAACCGCGAGGTCTGGGCCTGGAACGACGGGATCGATCGGGTCGCGGTCGGGCGACTGGACCCGCGCATCCACGTCACGTACTGGAGCTTCGACGGCGACACCGAGGACGCAGCCGAGCGGCGCGAACGGCGAGCGCGGCGGGCGAGTGCGGTCGACCTGCAGCAGGCCGGGATCGACATGCTCAACTACAACTCGTACTACCTGTACGAGGTACCGACCGACCTCGACCCGGCCGACAGCGAGTACACCGTGGCCGACCTCCGCGAGAACTGGTCACTCCGGACGTGGGACGGCGACTCCGGTTCGCTGCTCGCGGCTCCGATGTCGGGCGCCGCCGTCGCGATCTGGGGTGAGGACCTCGAGGACCCGCCATCTGACGCGCTCCTGCGGTGGAGCGCACCGCACGTGACGGCGATGATCGAGACCGCAGCCTCCTGACGGACGCGTGTCGTGCCTCCAGGCCGATCGCCGGACCCGCCGGACCCGCCGGACCCGCCGGACGCGCCGCCTGCCTACCCGAGCGGCTCGACGCCGTAGCTGGTGACCACCGCACGCAACTCGTCCAGGTACGCCTGCGCCTGCACGGTCAGGGGAACCGAGGCGTGCGCGATCCAGCCGATCTCGATGCGTTCGTCGACGTCGAGGGGGATGGCGACGATCTCGGGGTCGAGATCGTCGCTGATGAGCCCGGTGGAGATCGTGTACCCGCCCAGGCCGATCATGAGGTTGAAGATCGTCGCCCGGTCCGACACGCGGATCTCCCGCTTGCTCGACATCGTCGACAGGATCTCCTCGGCCAGGTAGAAGGAGTTGTTCGCGCCCTGGTCGAAGGTGAGCCGAGGCAGGTCGGCGAGGTCCTCGAGGGTCGCACGCTCCCGTGACGCGAGCGGGTTCCGCCGGGCCACGAAGATGTGCGGCTGCGCGACGAACAGCGGTGTGAACACGACGCCGGCGTCCCGCAGCAGCTTGCCGAGCACCTGCTTGTTGAAGTCGTTGCGGTAGAGGATGCCCACCTCGCTGCGCAGGGTGCGGACGTCCTCGATGATGTCCCAGGTGCGTGTCTCACGCAGCGAGAACTCGTACTCGTCCGCAGCTGCTGCTTCGACCATGCGCACGAAGGCCTCCACCGCGAACGAGTAGTGCTGGGCGGACACCCCGAGCAGCCGGCGCGACCGCTGGCCGCCGACGTACCGCTGCTCGAGCAGGGAGACCTGCTCGACGACCTGCCGGGCGTACCCGAGGAACTCGACGCCGTCGACGGTGAGCACGACCCCTCGGGCCGACCGGGTGAACAGCGGGCGCCCGATCCGCGTCTCCAGGTCCTTCATCGCCGCGGACATCGTCGGCTGCGACACGTAGAGCAGGTCGGCCGCGGCGCTGATCGAGCCCTCCGTCGCGACCTCGATGAAGTACCGGAGCTGCTGCAGGGTGATGTCGTTCGAGACCCGGGCCATAGGCCGAGGCTATACCGGTGCATAGCGTCTCGGTATTACCTGATGGCTCACCATTCCCGCCATGATCGATGCATCCTTCCCACCGCGCCCACGGGCCGCTCGACGAACAGATTGCCGACCATGGCGAACGACCTCACCTTCAGCATCACCCGGACCCGGTTCGACGAGGACTACTCCCCCGCCGACAGCTCCCGGCTGACCACGAACTTCGCCAACCTGGCGCGCGGCGAGCACCGTCAGCAGAACCTCCGCGCTGCGCTGGCGATGATCGACGGGCGAGCGAACGAGCTGGCCGCGGCGCACGACCGCTACCGTCTGCATCTCGACATCGTCTCGGTGGCGCTGGAGTTCTCCGACGGTGGTTCGGACGCGGAGTTCCCGCTGCTCGAGATGCTCGACGTCACGATCGTCGACCAGCACACCGGCGAGCGCCACCAGGGGATCCTCGGCAACAACTTCTCGTCGTACCTGCGCGACTACGACTTCTCCGTCCTGCTGCCGTCGTCGCCGGGCTTGCCGTCTGACTTCGGGGCGCTGCACGGGGCACTCTTCCAGCGCTTCCTGGAGTCCTCCGCGTTCCACTCGAATTTCAGTGCCGAGCCCGTCGTCTGCATCAGCGTCTCGACGAGCCAGACCTACCGCCGGAACGGGTACGTCCACCCGATCCTGGGCGCCGAGTACGAGCACGAGCACTCCTCGCTCACCGACGACTACTTCGGCCGGATGGGCATGCGGGTCCGGTACTTCCAGCCAGCCGGGGCGGCTGCTCCGCTCGCGTTCTACACGCGCGGCGACCTGACCGGCGACTACACGGACCTCCAGCTCGTCGGCACGATCGCAACCATGGAGACGTTCCAGAAGATCTACCGCCCGGAGGTCTACGCCGCGAACACCCCGGCCGGCAGCACCTACCGCCCCACCCTCGACCACACCGACTTCACGCCGACCCCGGTGACGTACGACCGCGAGGAGCGCAGCCGCCTCGGGATCACGCAGGGCCGGTGGACCGAGGAACACCTGGTGCGGCCGCACCACGCACGCCTCGCCCGGTGGGCTGACCTCGCCCTCGCGCGCTGACTCCCTCTGCCCTTCGACTGACTGGACCATCACACCCATGCGTTCTCTCCTCCCCACCTCGATCGTCGGCAGCCTGCCGAAACCGTCCTGGCTCGCCGAGCCCGAACGGCTCTGGTCCCCCTGGGAGCTGCAGGGTGCGGCACTGACCGAGGGCAAGCAGGACGCCCTCCGGTCCGCCGTCCACGAGCAGGAGCGCCGTGGCATCGACATCGTCAGCGACGGCGAGCAGACCCGCCAGCACTTCGTCACGACGTTCATCGAGCACCTGGACGGCGTCGACCTGGAGCGCAAGGAGACCGTCCGCATCCGCGACCGCTACGACGCAGCCGTCCCGACCGTCGTCGGTGCCGTCAGCCGTCGGGCGCCCGTCTTCGTCGAGGACGCGAAGTTCCTGCGGGCTCAGACCGATCGCCCCATCAAGTGGGCGCTCCCCGGCCCGATGACGATGATCGACACGCTGTCCGACCAGCACTACAAGAGCCGCGAGAAGCTGGCGTGGGAGTTCGCCACGATCCTCAACCAAGAGGCCCGGGAACTGCAGGATGCCGGCGTCGACATCATCCAGTTCGACGAGCCCGCCTTCACGGTCTTCCACGACGAGGTGCAGGACTGGGGCGTGGCCGCGCTCGAGCGTGCAGCCGAGGGCCTGCGCGCTGAGACCGTCGTGCACATCTGTTACGGCTACGGCATCGAGGCGAACAACAAGTGGAAGGAGACCCTCGGCGCGGAGTGGCGGCAGTACGAGCAGTCCTTCCCGCTGCTGCAGCAGTCGTCGATCGACATCGTCTCGCTCGAGTGCATCCACTCGCACGTTCCGCTTGAACTCGTCGAGCTGATCCGCGGCAAGAAGGTCATGCTCGGGGCGATCGACGTGGCGACCGAGACCGTGGAGACCCCGGAAGAGGTCGCGGAGGTGCTGCGTCGGGCGCTCGAGTTCGTCGATGCGGACAAGCTCATCCCGAGCTCCAACTGCGGGATGGCACCCCTGGCGCGGGGCGCGGCGCTGGACAAGCTCGGCGCGCTGTCCGCGGGAGCGGACATCGTCCGGGCTGAGCTCGTCGGCGCGGCGGTCCCGTCGGGGCGCTGACCACTGCGAGACACCACGGCGGCTCTCTTCCGGAAGGAGGAGAGCCGCCGTTCGTGTTGCGTCCGCCGCGTGCGCGGCTTTCGGTCCGATCTGGAGGCGCGGCTGCGCTCCGGCTGGAAGGTCACGCCGGCAGTGGCGTCACCTTCCACCGCCCCTCGCGGGGGAAAGCAACCAGTACGGGACAAACGCCCACACGGGCGCCGCCGCGAGAAGCCACCAAGCCGTCGGACTCAACGTCGAAGACCCCAATCCCACGATGATCAGCCAGCTCATCGCGAGAGCCGCAACGAACCCTGCGGTGACCGCACACGAGATGCGACCTCTGCGCCGGTCTCGAGCAAAAGCGGAGCCGACCGCCCCCACGAGGAACAGCGACTGTACCGCCGCGAGCAGGATCGCGGTTCCCAACGGAGTTCCGTACCCGCTCGGGCTGCCATCCGGGCCGAACGTCGTCGCGATCCGGTCGGGCAACCGATCCCACCAGACGCTGGTGACCGCGACCTCGACGACGACCGGGAACGCAGCAGCGACGGCTGCGAACAAGGCACGCGGATTCATGCTGCGCACAGGGTGCTGATCCGACCGAAACTTCCCCTCACCGCTGGCCAACGTCGTCATTTCTGGGCACGATCGACCGTTCGCGGTGCCGAGCGACGAACCACGTTGCCGGCCCGATGATCGGAACAAACAGGACGACGAGAGTCCATCCGAGCAAACGACGGCCAGAGGTCGACCGAGCTCGGATCAGCGAGATGAACGCTGCGAGCGCGAGGAACAGCGCGAGGAGGGATACGGCCATCAGCACACCGTCGAGCACTGTTGGAACAAGTGGATTCATCATCTGCCCCGCCGCCCAAGACGCCATTCCGCTCACTCCCAGCGGTTGTAGGTGATCGCGCCGTTGCCCTTGGCGCTGAGGCGCTGGATCGAGGAGTAGGTGCTCCACGCAACCGTGCCCCATGGAGTCGGCACACCACGCTTCACGACGACCTTGCACTTCGCAGTGGCCTGTCCGCCGCTGATGTAACCGCTGCTCTTGGAGGTCCTCACTTCAGTGAACGGCTGGACGTTCCTGACGACGGTGCACGAGTACCCGAGCATCTTCCTCGCTGTAGTACCGCTGTACTGGTACGACATCGACACCTTCGTCTCGGTGAGCCGGATTCCGGCGAAGGCGAACCACTGCTTCCCCCACGACGACCGGGATGCGGCCTTGGTCCCCACCCCGACGCCGTTTCCTGCCTGTCCAGCGCCCGACGGTTCCGTTTCTCCCCATTCAAAGTCCCCGTTCGTCCGAACAGTCTCCGGCCCGAGCACCCTCTCATCGGCGGCTGCGGTGGCCGCGGACGCAATGCTCGGATCCAAGAAGTAGGAAGCGAGCTCATGGCGCTGATCAGCGCTGAGGCGGTCGAAGGCCGTGATGTCGGACGGGGTTCCGGAAGCGACGAGGTCAGCGCGGATAGCCGACAACACCTCGGACGGCGTTCGCGGTTCAACAGCGTTGCTGTCGGCGGGCGGCGTGACCGTGGCGTTTGCCGGAACGGCGACGATGACGGAACCAGCGACGACGGCGCATGATGCGCCGATCGAGACGACACGTCCGTAGGTTGACTGCTTCATGGAAATTCCCCTCGCTCTCCGGCCTCAACGCCGGCTTTCGCGTCGGCGGCGTTGCCGACAACGAGCAGTCAACTCAGTGGTACATCAGATCTGCAACTTCAGAATTGTTCCGGGCGTGTCGTTGACGCGCGGAGGGCGATCGGCCGATCGAGTGGCGCGCCAAGGCGGCCCCGGACTCCGAGGGTCGGGTCCACCCCGCCCACCAAGGGGACGGCGTCTGCGAAGCGTCAGACTCGAGGGCGTTGACTACGGTCATGATCACCAAGGGCGTCATCCACCAGGTCGAGAGTGCGACTGTCCGGGATCGCAACGGCGTATCAGTCGGCAAGGTCGTGCAGGTGTTCCCCTCCGACGAGGACGGCAGTGCGGCCTACGTCTGTGTCGCGACGGGACTGCTCGGGCGACACCAGGCGCTCGTCCCCGCCGACGACGCCACGTTCGACGGCACGGACGTGCACGTCGGGTACACGAAGGACGCGATCAAGGGCGCGCCGTCCCTCGGAGCCGGGCGCACCTTGTCCCCCGCCGAGGCGAACGCCGTCCGCGGACACTTCGGGCTGTCCCGCACCGGCGCTGCGACCGGCGACATGGGCGACCCACACGAGAACCTCGACAAGGCCGGGACAGGTCTTGCGGGTGCCGACGACACCGAGGGCGCTGGGACGACACCGCCGGCCTGAACCTCACCGGAGTGAACGACGCCGAAACCGAGGCTTTCGCCCACACCCGGCCAGGCAGTGGCCAGTCCTCTGGCGGGTGCGTGCTCCCTCATTGACGCGCGCTTCTGTGAGCGCGGCGCAGGCGGGCTCCCCGAAGGAGCATGCCCGTTGTCGTCCGAGGTTGACTCCCCAGCCATCGCAGCGCGGTCACGTGTCATCGGAAGTCACCCTCCGACACACATCGACACAACCCTTCTCGCGGGCGTTCGGCGATGCCAAAGTCTCGCGATGGCGCAGATCTGGACGGGGCCGTCCGGTGCCACACCACGCGACAGGTAGCAACCCAGAGCACGAAGGAGTCCTCGTGACCATCAGCAACCAGACCGCCGACCGCACGATCGACGAGGGCGCCGACGACGAGCTCCTCGCCCGCTTCCGTCCGATCTTCGACCGCATCGCTGCCGGCGCCTCCGAGCGCGAACGCGACCACCGCCTCCCGTTCGACGAGATCCGCGAACTGGCCGCCGCCGGATTCGGCGCCGTCCGCGTCCCCGTCGCCCGCGGCGGAGCCGGGGCGACCCTGCCCCAGCTGTTCCGCCTGCTGACCGAACTCGCCGCTGCTGACAGCAACATCCCCCAGGCGCTCCGCGGTCACTTCGCGCTGGTGGAAGACCGGCTGGTCGCCCGGTCCGGGGAACGCGAAGGGTGGCTGGACCGCTTCGGCCGCGGTGAGATCGCCGGCAACTCGTGGACCGAGGTCGGGTCAGTGCAGGTCGGCGATGTGGTCACGAAGGTGACCCCGCAGGCGGACGGGACGTTCCGGATCACCGGGCAGAAGTACTACTCGACCGGCAGCATCTTCGCCGACTGGATCGACACCTACGCTGAGCGCACGGACACCGGCGAGCGGGTCATCGCGATCGTCGACGCGCACCAGCCCGGGGTCACGCACACCGATGACTGGGACGGGTTCGGGCAGCGCACCACCGGCTCCGGTACCAGCACCTTCGACGACGCCGTCGTGCAGGCCGACGCGGTGATCCCCTTCGACGAGCGGTTCAAGTACCAGACGGCGTTCTACCAGGGCGTGCTGTTGAGCGTCCTCGCCGGGTCCGTGCTCGCAGCCGAACGGGAGATCGCCCGCGAGGTCCGCAACCGCACCCGCGTCTTCTCGCACGGCAACGCCGACACGTTCGCGGCCGACCCGCAGATCCTGCAGGTCGTCGGCGAGGTGTCGGCGGCCGGGTTCGCCGCCACCGCGATCATCGACCGGGCCGCCGCGGCCCTGCAGGGTGCGTACGAGGGAGCCGGGCTCGACACCGCCGAGGACGAGCGCCGCAACGACCGCGCCGAACTCGCGACCGCGCAGGCGCAGGTCGCGCTGACCACCCTGGCGACGACGGCGACCTCGCACCTGTTCGACGCGCTCGCGGCGTCCGGGGTGAGCACGACGAAGAACCTCGACCGGCACTGGCGGAACGCTCGCACCGCCGGCAGCCACAACCCGTGGGTGTTCAAGGCGCGGATCATCGGTGACCACGCGGTCAACGGTGCCGAACCGCCCCGCGTCTGGGCGATCGGTGCGACCCGCACCTCGTGACGCCTGCACCGGAAGCTGGCCGCGTGAGTGCACGCGATCTCGTGACAGACGACGGACGGGAGGCGCGGTGCCAGCTGGCACCGCGCCTCCCGTCCGGTACACGGTCGCGAACACACGACGGTGGCGTCGCCACCTTCTACATGTCGGCGATGAGACGGAGCGTGTAGCCGTCTGGCACCGTCTGGTGTTCGACGTAGTGCATGAACACCGGCGCAGCCTGGTCAGCCGTGAACAGCTCGGCAGGATGCCGGGGCTCGTGCGCCGCCTGCACGTCGATGGTCTCCGTGAGCGGTTCGGTGAGATCGTGGGCACGGCCGATGATGTAGAAGCGGTACTCCCCGTCGTCCTCGCGGCGGCGCAGCTCCACGCTCATCTTCTCGGCGGTGCCACCGGCCTGCAGGTAGGAGTTGCCGTACTGCTCCTCAGTCTTGTCGGGGTTGAACATCCAGTCGGCGTCGTCGGGACACCACCAGAGCCTCCACGCGAAGTGCTCGTCGTTGTCGAGCAACCCGAGCATGCGGCGGACCTGGTCTGGCATCGGCCGGAAGGTGTCCCGCAGGATGCTGCTGATGCTGCTGTTGGTCTCTTGGATGATCATGCGCTACTTCACTCGTTGGTAGTTGACCGAGGTGATCTTGATGCGTTCCCCGTTCAGTTTGGCGTACGCGGGATGGTCGTACGACACTGCCTGGTCGAACGCTTTCTGAGCTTTGTCCGCTGACGTACCGCTCTTGACTTCGATGCCCTCCCACGTCCCGTCGGGCTTCTTCACCAAGCCGTCGTAGATCCGCTTCTTCGTAGCGCCTTCCATGCTCGCTCGCACCTGCTGCGTGGTCGTCACCTCGACCCCGGTTTCGTCCTCGTACTGCTTGATGCCCCTTGCCTCCTTCTGCGCAGAGTCGGCGCGGGCTTTGTTGTTGTCCTTCGACTGGTACTGCCCCTTGTTGTTCCGCCCAGGGTGTCCCTCGTTCGGCCCGTACGGATCCTTCTCCGCCTGCTCGACGTGATCGGTACGGTTCGGACTCACCCCGTCGTCGGTCATCGCGTGCACGCCGAGCTGGCTTGCGCCGGCCGCAGCAGCGGTTGCACCTGCGGCCATCACCGCTGCACCGGAGATGTTCAACGGGACTCCGCCGATCGCTCCGATCCCGGTGAGGTCGAGTGCGACCCCGCCGGCTTCCATGGCGGATCCCCCGGCCATCGCCGCGATACCGCCGAGGAGCTCGAGCATCTCATCCGGGTGGTTGACCATGGCGTTGCCCATCGAAGCGAACAGATTTCCGGCGACCGCGGCAGCATCTTGAACGTGCGGCCACGCCGCTTCTGCTTCCGCGCCGAGGACTGCCCCGCCGACACCGACGGCGGTCTTGGCGGTGTTCCACGCGTCCTCGAACCAGTTGCTGTGCTCCCCGCCGCTACTCGACGACACGTCCGCAGCGGTGTGCACGGGATGGGCGTCCACGGTGGAGGGACTGATGCCCTCGACCTGTGCCGCGATGCTGGCGAGGGTCGTCGTGACGTTGTCGTTGTGCGCCTGCACCTTGATGCGCAGTCCGAGTTCCTCGGCGACGAGATCAGGCACCTGCTGCCAGTTCGTGACGACTGTGCCTACGGCTCCGAGCAGGTCCCCGCTGGCTGCCTGCTTCGCAGCGGCCGTGGCAACCTGGCCAGGCGCGGACGAGTGGAACTGCTCGATCTGTCGGACAAGCCGGTCGTGGTCATCCTTCAGATCGTCGATGCTGTTCGCCGCACGGGACGCGATCTGCAAGAACTCCTCCGCGGCAGCCTGCATCTGCTGCGCTTTCTGCACGGCGGGATCCATCAGCGGCGTCAGCGCCGGCTGCAATGCATCGGAGGTGAACACCGCCGGGAGTCCTGCCCAGGACCGTGACGCGTTCGTCGCTGCGCCGAGGACACCGTCCGCAGCAGTCGAGAACAGACGCGCGGCAGAACGAAGTGCATCAGCATCGTCCGGCACGTCGGTGACGTCAGCAGCAGTCAAGGCACCGGCGAGGACGCTCACTCGCTCATGCTCCGCGCGCTGCCGGCAAGCTCCGCATCCGTCGCAGTGAGAGCCGACGACGCGGCAGTCAGCGCGCCCCCGAGACTGGTCATCCTGACGCCTATGTCGTCGAATCCGCCGCGGAAGCGAGCGGCCAGCTGTTCCACCGCCGCTGCGAGCGGGGCCGACGACACCGCCCCGGCCGCCACCGCGAGTGCAGCGTCCGCCTGCGCGGCATGCTCGTCACTGCCAGCGCTGTGCACCTGCAGCTCACGAACGAGCGACGCAAGCCCGCCCTCGTCGAGATTCAATTCCCCAGCCATGAGACCCCCAGTCCCCGGGACACCTTGTTCCAAAGGCAAACGTACGATCATGAAACCGCTCCGCGCGACATGTCTGAGAGCAACAAAAGCTCGCGCGGCCCAAGGAACGAGCCCGCCTTCACCGTCTTCCACGACGAGGTGCAGGACTGGGGCGTGGCCGCGCTCGAGCGCGCAGCCGAGGGCCTGCGCGCCGAGACCGTCGTGCACATCTGTTACGGCTACGGCATCGAGGCGAACAACAAGTGGAAGGAGACCCTCGGCGCGGAGTGGCGCCAGTACGAGCAGTCCTTCCCGCTGCTGCAGCAGTCGTCGATCGACATCGTCTCGCTCGAGTGCATCCACTCCCACGTTCCGCTTGAACTCGTCGAGCTCATCCGCGGCAAGAAGGTCATGCTCGGGGCGATCGACGTCGCGACCGAGACCGTGGAGACCCCGGAAGAGGTCGCGGAGGTGCTGCGTCGGGCGCTCGAGTTCGTCGATGCCGACAAGCTCATCCCGAGCTCCAACTGCGGGATGGCGCCCCTGGCGCGGGGTGCGGCGCTGGACAAGCTCGGTGCGCTGTCCGCTGGTGCGGACATCGTGCGGGCTGAGCTCGTCGGCACGGCGGTCCCGTCAGCCAGCTGAGCACCGCGAGACACCACGGCGGCTCTCTTCCGGAAGGAGGAGAGCCGCCGTTCGTGTTTCGTCCGCCGCGTGCGCGGCTTTCGGTCCGGCCTGGAGGCGCGGCTGCGGTTGCGCCGACGAGGCACGTTGGCACCGGGGTGCCGACCACGACAGGGCGTCTCTCCGTCACCATCGGCGCTCGGGTCCTGACCGCCGACCAGGGGGACGGCGTCTGCGAAGCGTCAGACTCGAGGGCGTTGACTACGGTCATGATCACCAAGGGCGTCATCCACCAGGTCGAGAGTGCGACTGTCCGAGATCGCAACGGCGTATCAGTCGGCAAGGTCGTGCAGGTGTTCCCCTCCGACGAGGACGGTAGTGCGGCCTACGTCTGTGTCGCGACGGGACTGCTCGGGCGTCAGCAGGCGCTCGTCCCCGCCGACGACGCCACGTTCGACGGCACGGACGTGCACGTCGGGTACACGAAGGACGCGATCAAGGACGCGCCGTCCCTCGGAGCCGGACGCACCTTGTCCCCCGCCGAGGCGAACGCCGTCCGCAAACACTTCGGGCTGTCCCGCACCGGCGCTGCAACCGGGGACATGGGTGACCCCCACGAGAACCTGGATCAGGCCGGGACAGGTCTTGCGGGTGCCGACGACACCGAGGGCGCAGGGACGACACCGCCTGCCTGAACTTACCGGGCCGACGCTCAGCAGCAACCTCGCACCGGCGGAGGGCCGGCTGGTCGCCCGCACCGGGCAACACGAGGGCCGAGTGGACCGCTTCGGCCGCGGTGAAATCGCTGGCAACTCGTGGACCGACGTCGCGTCGGTGCAGGTCGGCGACGTGATCACGAAGGTGACCCCGCAGCCGGACGGTCTGTTCCGGATCACCGGGCAGAAGTCATACTCGACGGGCAGCATCTTGGCCAACTGGATCGACACCTATGCCGAACTCACGGACACCGGCGAGCGGGTCATCGCGCGCCGCGCGAGCAGCCTGGACGTTGCTGGTTTCGGTGAGTGTATTCGCCAGTTATTCGTCAACGCGGAGGCTGTGAATCTGGCACTCGCGAGGCGCGTTTGTGGCCAATTCGATTATCGCAAACACTTCCCACAACTCAACAAGATCCCCCCTCCTATTGACTCCCACCTACCGCAACGCAAGACGATTTCGAACTACGGGGCCCGTCATCCAATGAGCTTCAATACTTTGAGTGAAACCGCTCCGGACGACCTTAGCCCGCCCGACGCGTTGAGAACCCCCGGCACGAAGCACAAGGCCTTCCATTAGCTCTTCACCGAACTTGCTCTTCACGATGAGGGAGAGAAGCTCCTCTTCGGAAAAGACGCCAACACCCAGTCGGGGAACGGTAGCAAGACCGGCTTGTCTTGCAATACCGTCACGCTCATCAATCGGCAGAAACCCACGTTTGGAGTCATAGACATCAAACAACAGGAACCAATCAGGAAGAGAGTCGTAACCAACACTATGCCTCGAGGCGCACCATTCGCCGAATAAGACTTTGTCATTACCGGCAGCATCCTCCAACCGTCGGGATCTAGGATCCGCCCAGCTAGAGAGACCACGGAAGCGACGCCCCCCAGGTTCAACAAATGAGCCCCGGGCCTGAAACCGTGCGGTTCCCTCGGAAAATGAAATACCGAGGTTCTCGCCGTCAACCTTTTCCTCGACGATGACCGGCTCGACGAGGAAACTTCCGCGATCCGACGAATTTAAAACCTTGTCACTTCGAACGTCGACACCGTCAGGCACACGCAGATAGGGAATCGAGGGGAACCTCACGAAGTCCATATCGGCGCTTCCATCTTGAACTTCTTAGCATAAGCTCGCCTAATAGAATCCTCGTGCACGAAACGAACTTCGACACCGTGGCGCGAGAGGACTCCTTGCCAATTCAGCCATTTTGTGTCGGAAGCCTGGAAGATCGGAGTCTTCGCAACTTTAGCAGCCGCAATGAATTTTCTATCAGAGGGGTCAATTTCTGCATCATCGCCCCCAAGCACGCCGTAGCTGTTCGATTCTGAGCTGTTCGGACGAATATTCGGCCGATACTTCAAGTGCCAACTGTACTGGTAGTCATGCACGTACTTCAGAAACTCATCACCGAGAGACGGCTGACCGCTGAGACTTAGCTGATGCATATATTCTTCGAGGATTTCGCCACCGTCGTCTACCACGATCTCTAGACGCTTCTCGAGTACCGCCTCGATCAACTCGTCGCAAGCGTCGCGCAGTTCGGCAGGCCAGTCTTCGGGATTCCTGCAGATGAGAAGCACGTTCGTGTCCACCACTCGACTCACGACGCCTCATTCTTGCGCCGCAGTCGCGCGCTTCGAGTCTGCGCAACAATATCTTCAGCAGAGTTGCCAAAAAAATCTCGCGGCCAATTGTGGACATTGCCGAGGTCGTCGACCTCCAGCGGTTCAACGCGAGAGCCGTCCGGGCCATTATTGATTACGTAGCACCGTATTTCGTCGGTTGTGATAGCACCCTCCGCGATCCGACGCAAGAGTCGGCGGAGCATATGTTCGGAGTGCGACTCGACAATGAATTGTGTGTCCCTACGTCCCCCGTTCTCACGCATGCGAATTGCGTCGATAAACAGGTCCGCCAAGCCGGCTTGCACCGAGGGATGAAGATGAATCTCTGGTTGCTCCATAATGACCGTCGATCCAGGAGCAGAGTAGAAAGCCTCCGCGATAACAGGAAGTACCTGCGAGACCCCAAAACCTACGTTGGTGAGGGGAACCGGGTTATTACTCCCAGGCGCCGTTACCCTCACGTCATATTCGTCACGGCCAACACCAATTGGGTCAAGTGCGAAAGAATCAATAATCCCGAGGTTCTTCAGCCACTCTGCCACCAACGCTTGAAGTGGTATGAATCGCCCCTTAGGCTTTCGGTTGTATTTACGGTCTCGCCCGGCGAGCAACGCCTCTACAGTTCTTTCACCCCGCCACCCGACATTCCCGACCTCCTCCCCAGACCACCGATACAGTCGGCCCGGCTTCTCGCGCAGCGGACCCAAGTAGTTTAGAGACGAAAGCTGCTCTTCCAATGCGAGCACCAGGTCCGGTGCGAACTCGAGGTTCTGGTAGCGGGTGGTCAGATCATCTGGAAACGAGTGGAACTGTGCCGGTGCGGAGACCGGCCACTTCCTGCCGAGAGTGCGAACAAGTTCGATACCCTGCGCGGTCATGTCAAACTTTCCGGCTGCGTCTCTCGCGCTTGCAAGTTTGAAGGTACTTTCCTCCCCTACTAGTTCATAGCCGTATTCTTCAACGCGGACCCGAGGCGGGGCATCGCCGACTGCGTGAATAGTGGAATGGAACCGGACATCCCGCCCTTTGAACGTGCGCCTCTTCTTCGCATCGGTAACTTCGAGATTGCGACTACGCCGCCATCCAATCTCAAACTCAAGGGGGTGCCGGACGTCGCCGCCGCGAATCAAATCCGTATAGCTGCCAAGGTCTACGGGAGTATTTTCGTCCCCAGTGTGAAGGACTCTCTTGCGATCGGGTGATTCGACTGTCTGCCGAAGCATGAGCAAGAATTGATGGAGACTCGACTTCCCGGACGAGTTGGACCCGAAAAGAATCGTTAGCGGTGCCAGCTCAAGATCGCCGGTATCGCGCCAGGCCTTGAAATTGCGTATGCGCAAGTGTGTTAGCAAAATAGGTACCAATCTGGCCGGTTTTTAACGCGTGCAGGAGCGCGCTCGCTCAAAGTACCCTGCCGGAGAGCCGCCCGATGTGTGCCCCGCCCCGCCAGCGACGAAGACGGAGTGGACTTCCGATTACGGCAGCTGGCTTCCCGCCGTAGGCAATCACGACTGCCGAGGGCTTAGGCGCAGTGCCCCCGCCTGGGCAGCCTGTCTCGCGAGAGGCAGCAGGAGATGCACAGAAACGCCCCGCCAGCCGAAGCCAGCGGGGCGTCCCCATGAGTCAGTCCAGGATCAGAAGTCCCAGTCCTCGTCCTCAGTATTCACGGCCTTGCCGATGACGTACGACGAGCCGGACCCCGAGAAGAAGTCGTGGTTCTCGTCCGCGTTCGGCGACAGGGCGGAGAGGATGGCCGGGTTCACGTCCGTGATGTTCTTCGGGAACATCGGCTCGTAGCCCAGGTTCATCAGCGCCTTGTTGGCGTTGTAGTGCAGGAACTTCTTGACGTCCTCGGTCAGACCGACCTCGTCGTAGAGGTCCTGCGTGTACTGCACCTCGTTCTCGTACATCTCGAACAGCAGCGAGAACGTGTAGTCCTTGAGCTCGTCGCGCTCGGCCTGCGTGAGGGTTTCGAGGCCCTTCTGGTACTTGTACCCGATGTAGTACCCGTGGACGGCTTCGTCACGGATGATCAGGCGGATCAGGTCGGCGGTGTTCGTGAGCTTGGCACGCGACGACCAGTGCATCGGCAGGTAGAAGCCCGAGTAGAACAGGAACGACTCGAGCAGCGTCGAGGCGACCTTGCGCTTCAGCGGGTTGTCGCCCTGGTAGTAGTCCATCACGATGGACGCCTTCTTCTGCAGGTTCGGGTTCTCCTCGGACCAGCGGAAGGCCTCATCGATCTCACGCGTCGACGCGAGCGTCGAGAAGATCGACGAGTAGGACTTGGCGTGCACCGACTCCATGAACGCGATGTTCGTGTAGACGGCTTCCTCATGCGGAGTGATCGCGTCGGGGATGAGCGACACGGCGCCGACGGTGCCCTGGATGGTGTCGAGCAGGGTCAGACCGGTGAACACGCGCATGGTCAGGGTCTGCTCGGCCGGCGTCAGCGTGTTCCACGACTGCACGTCGTTCGACAGCGGCACCTTCTCGGGCAGCCAGAAGTTGTTGACGAGACGGTTCCAGACCTCGACGTCCTTGTCGTCCTGGATGCGGTTCCAGTTGATGGCCTGGACCCGATCAATGAGCTTCAGCTTCTCGACCAACGTGTGTTCCTTACAGAAATGGTGACTAAGTGACGGACTGGAGGCGCGGTGCGGGTTGGCACCGCGCCTCCAGGGAGCAGAGCGGCAGCTCTACAGCATGCAGCTGACGCAGCCCTCGACCTCCGTGCCCTCCAGCGCGAGCTGGCGGAGACGGATGTAGTAGATCGTCTTGATGCCCTTGCGCCATGCGTAGATCTGCGCCTTGTTGATGTCACGCGTGGTGGCGGTGTCCTTGAAGAACAGCGTCAGGGACAGGCCCTGGTCCACGTGCTGCGTCGCCGCGGCGTACGTGTCGATGATCTTCTCGGCACCGATCTCGTACGCGTCCTGGTAGTAGTCCAGGTTGTCGTTCGTCATGAACGGCGCCGGGTAGTAGACGCGGCCGAGCTTGCCTTCCTTGCGGATCTCGATCTTCGACGCGATCGGGTGGATCGACGACGTCGAGTGGTTGATGTACGAGATCGAACCGGTCGGCGGGACGGCCTGCAGGTTCTGGTTGTAGATGCCGTGCTCCTGGATGGACGCCTTCAGCGCCTTCCAGTCGTCCTGCGTCGGGATCGTGATGTTCGCGTTGTCGAACAGCGAGGCAACGCGAGCCGTCGCGGGGGTCCACGTCTGGTCGGTGTACTTGTCGAAGAACTCACCCGACGCGTACTTCGAGTCGCGGAAGCCGTCGAAGGTCTCGCCGGTCTCGATCGCGATCTTGTTCGACGCACGCAGGGCGTGGAACAGCACCGTGTAGAAGTAGATGTTCGTGAAGTCGATGCCCTCTTCGGAGCCGTAGTAGACGCGCTCACGAGCGAGGTAGCCGTGCAGGTTCATCTGGCCGAGGCCGATGGCGTGCGACTTGTCGTTGCCGTCCTCGACCGAACGCACCGAGGTGATGTGCGACATCTGCGAGACCGAGGTCAGGCCGCGGATGGCGGTCTCGATGGTCTTGCCGAAGTCGGGCGAGTCCATCGTCAGCGCGATGTTCAGCGAGCCGAGGTTGCAGGAGATGTCCTTGCCGATCTCCTTGTAGGACAGGTCCTCGTTGAAGGTCGTCGGGGTGTTGACCTGCAGGATCTCCGAGCACAGGTTGGACATGTTGATCCGACCCTTGATCGGGTTGGCCTTGTTCACCGTGTCCTCGAACACGATGTACGGGTAGCCCGACTCGAACTGGATCTCGGCGATGGTCGTGAAGAAGTCACGCGCCTTGATCTTCGTCTTCTTGATGCGCGAGTCGTCGACCATCGCGCGGTAGTTCTCGGAGATCGGGACGTCGCCGAAGGGGACGCCGTAGACCTTCTCGACGTCGTACGGCGAGAACAGGTACATGTCCTCGTTGTTCTTCGCGAGCTCGAACGTGATGTCCGGCACGACGACGCCGAGCGACAGCGTCTTGATGCGGATCTTCTCGTCGGCGTTCTCGCGCTTGGTGTCGAGGAACTTCATGATGTCCGGGTGGTGGGCGCTGAGGTAGACCGCGCCGGCACCCTGACGCGCACCGAGCTGGTTCGCGTAGGAGAAGGAGTCTTCCAGCAGCTTCATCACGGGGATGATGCCCGAGGACTGGTTCTCGATCTGCTTGATCGGGGCGCCGGCCTCGCGGATGTTGGAGAGGAGCAGGGCCACGCCGCCGCCGCGCTTCGAGAGCTGCAGCGACGAGTTGATGCCGCGCGAGATCGACTCCATGTTGTCCTCGATGCGGAGCAGGAAGCAGGAGACGAGCTCGCCGCGCTGTGCCTTCGCCGTGTTGAGGAACGTGGGGGTCGCGGGCTGGAAGCGGCCGGCGACGATCTCTTCGACCAGGTCGATGGCGAGCTGCTCGTTGCCCTGGGCCAGGCCGAGGGCGGTCATGACGACGCGGTCCTCGAAGCGCTCCAGGTACCGCTTGCCGTCGAACGTCTTGAGCGTGTAGCTCGTGTAGTACTTGAACGCGCCGAGGAACGTCTGGAACCGGAACTTCTTCGAGTACGCCAGGTCGTTGAGTCGCTGGATGAAGTCCAGCGAGTACATGTCGATCGTGGCTTGTTCGTAGTACTCGTTCTCGACCAGGTAGTCGAGCCGCTCCTTCAGGTTGTGGAAGAAGACGGTGTTCTGGTTGACGTGCTGCAGGAAGAACTGCTTGGCGGCCTCACGATCCTTGTCGAACTGGATGTTCCCGTCCGCGTCGTAGAGGTTGAGCATCGCGTTGAGGGAGTGGTAGTCCATCCCCGTCTGCGGCGACGTCAGATCGACGTCTGCAACTGCTGCGTCCAAAATGCATCCAATCCTGAGTTGACCGCCGACACGTCGTCAGGGGTCCCGAAGAGTTCGAATCTGTAGAGAAGGGGGACATTGCACTTCTGTGCGATGACGTCCCCTGCGAGGCCGTACGCCTCGCCGAAGTTCGTGTTGCCACCCACCACCACGCCGCGGATGAGCGAGCGGTTGTGGGCGTCGTTGAGGAACTTGATGACCTGCTTGGGCACTGCCCCGTCGCCGTTGCCGCCACCGTAGGTGGGCAGCACCAGGACGTAGGGCTCGTCCACGTGCAGGAACGGTTCGCTCGGGTAGATCGGGATCCGGTCCGCATCGCGGCCGAGCTTCTCGACGAAGCGTGCGGTGTACCCGGACACGCTCGAGAAGTAGACCAATCGGCTCATGGTGCGCTCCTCGTGGAAAGGTGCGGACAGGCGGACCGGGCGGGCCAGGAGAGGCGAGTCGCGCCTCCCGAGATGCCCTGCCTGCGGGCCCCTTCGGGGCCCGCAGGACGACTACGCCAGTTCGGCGCTGAGGGTCGCGATCTTGTCGGGGCGGAAGCCCGACCAGTGGTCGTCGTCCGTGACGACGACGGGGGCCTGCATGTAGCCCAGGCTCTTGACGTGCTCGAGCGCTGCTTCGTCCGTGGACACGTCGTGCACTTCGTACTCGATGCCCTTGTTGTCGAGGGCCCGGTACGTCGCGGTGCACTGGACGCAGGACGGCTTGGTGTAGACGGTGACGGCCATGTTCTCCCCTGGTTCCTACTGGTTTCTGCTGTGCTGTGGAGGTGGTGCTGATGTCTGTCCGCAGTCGTGTCCGGGAGGGGCCGCTGCGATGTCTCCACACTACATCTAGTGGCTAGCCGCAGCACCGACCACAAGAGGGAGTGTTACAGCCGTGTAGTTCTCCACAACGCCCTCCACAGTCTGTGGATTCCCGGGAGGCCCGAGTTTCCGCCAGTCTGCGGCCGGCCACCGACACTTCCCCACACCGGGGGACAGTCACGATCCACAGATGTGGAATCAGCCCATCGGCGTGTCGCGAAGGCCCCCTCCCCAGGACGGGGGACACCCCGATCCGGCCGGTCCGTACACTCGTCTCGTGAGTACGTACGGGCCCCTCCTGAAGACCCCTGGCGTGGGTCGTGTCATCGCCGCACAGCTCACCGCACGGTTCCCGTTCGGCATGCTGTCGCTGGCCTACCTGCTGCACGTCGAGCACGTGTTCCACTCCTACGGCGCCGCCGGTCTGGTGCTCGCGACGACGAGTGTCGGGCAGGCGCTGGCCGGGCCGCTGACGAGCCGCTGGATGGGCAGCTGGGGCATGCGCCCCGTCCTCATCCTGACGAGCATCGTCGCGCTGGTCAGCATGGTGGTGATCGCGTTCGTGGTCATGCCGCTCTGGGGCTACGTGGTGGTCGGGTTCCTCGGCGGTCTGGCGGTTCCACCCGTGCAGCCGGCGGTGCGCACCATCTACCCGAAGATGGTGACGTCGGCGCAGCTCACACCCCTCTTCTCCCTCGACGCCAGCGCGCAGGAGCTCATCTGGGTCGCCGGCCCCGTCATCACCACCTTCGTCGCCACCCAGGTCGGCACGGTCGAGGCGATCGTCGTCGCGATGGTCTTCCTGGTCGTCGGCGGCGCGTGGTTCATCGCCTCCCCCGAGCTCGGCCGCGTCCGCATCCCCCGTTCGAAGCGCGCCTTCGGTGTCGTGCTGAAGCGCCCCGCCGTCGTCGTTGCCACCCTGACCGGTCTGCTGCTCATCGGGGCGTGCGCGGCGGTCGAGGCGAGCGTCACCAGCGTCTTCGGTGAGGGCAGCCCGAACGCCGGCATCGTCCTCGCGGTGTTCGCGGTCGGTTCGCTCGCCGGCGGCCTGGCGTTCGGCCACCGCCCGATCTCCCGCAACACCCTGTGGACGCGCATGGCCGTCGTGTTCGTCGGCCTCACCCTGGCCCTCGGCGGCACGGGCTTCTGGTGGCTCTGCCTCGCCCTGGTCATCGCGGGTGTGGGCATCGCGCCGGCCCTCGCGGTGATGTTCGGTTCGGTCTCCGCCACCGTCAAGTTCTCCGACACGGCCGAGGCCTACGGCTGGATGGGCACCGGCCAGCTGATCGGCGCGGCCGGCGGTTCGGCGATCGCCGGCTTCCTGATCGACGGCAGCGGCCCCGTCGGCGGCTTCACCGTCGGCGCCGTGATGGCCGGCCTGGGCGTGCTGCTCCCCCTGGCGATGCGGAGCTGGCTGCCCGACCTGCGCGGCCGCGACGCCAGCCCGCTCCCCGACACCGAGCCGGTGCACCTGCCGACCTGAGCGGACGCTTTCGGGCGTACCTGGTCGAATCGGGCGTACCCGGTCGGAAGTTCTGAGCAGGTACGCCCGTTTCCACTCGCCATCGCCGCCGGTATGGGAAGGAACGTGCGCCCGGCGTACGGGTCGCGTTCTCCACAGATTGCCTGGAGGCCCGGCGCGCGCCCGCCAGGCACCGGCAGGATGGGTGCATGGTCACCTCAGTTCCCCTGCGCGACGGCCGCTCGATCCCCGCGATCGGCTTCGGCGTCTACAAGGTCGACGACGCACAGGCCGAGACGGCGGTCGGCCTTGCGCTGGACGCCGGCTACCGGCACGTCGACACCGCCGAGATGTACGGCAACGAGACCGGCGTCGGCAAGGCGATCCGGGCCTCCGGGCTGGACCGTGACGATGTCTTCGTGACGACCAAGGTGTGGAACGACCACCAGGGGCGCGAGCAGACCCTGCGGGCGTTCGACGGAAGCCTCGAGCGACTGGGGCTCGACGCCGTCGACCTCTACCTGATCCACTGGCCGGCCGCCGCGAACGACCGCTACGTCGAGACCTGGCGGGCGCTGGTGGAACTGCGCGAGTCGGCGCGGGCTCGGAGCATCGGCGTCTCGAACTTCCAGGTGCCGCACCTGCAGCGACTCATCGACGAGACCGGCGAGGTACCGGCGCTGAACCAGGTCGAACGGCACCCCTGGCTGCCGCAGCGCGAGCTCATCGCGTTCCACGAGCAGCACGACATCGTCACCGGGGCGTGGTCCCCGCTCGGCCGCGGGCGCCTGATCGACGAGCCGGTGCTGACCGGCATCGCGGACGCGCACGGCGTGAGCGTGGCGCAGGTGCTCGTGCGGTGGAACGTCCAGCAGGGCGTGGTGGTGCTGCCGAAGTCGGTCACGCCCTCGCGGATCCGGTCGAACCTCGACGTGGACGGGTTCGAGCTGACCGACGACGAGCTCGCGGCGATCGCGACACTCGAGTCCGGCCAGCGGACGGGCTCCCACCCGGACACGGTGTCGTAGCGGGCGGGGTACGCACCGGTCAGCCACGGCGAGGGCAAGGTCGTACTGTCGAGGGGTGATCGATCCTCAACAGGCCGCCCGTGAACATCTGCGTCCCGATGAGCACCTGTACTGGGCGGGCACCAGTGACCCGGCCAAGCTCTTCTCGGGCCGCGACGGCTTCCTCATTCCGTTCTCGCTGCTCTGGTGCGGATTCGTCGGCTTCGGCACCGTCAGCGTCCTCCGAGACGGTCAGATCGGGCCAGAGCTCGTCATCTTCCCGCTCTTCCTCGTCCTCGGCCTCCACTTGCTGTTCGGCCGGTTCCTCGTGAAGCTCCACCGGAAGCGGACGACGGTCTACGCCGTGACCGACCGCCGCGCCCTGGTCATCACGGCGCGTGGGACCCGCGACGTCCCGGTGGGCCGATCGGACCGCACGACGCGCTGGTCGGCCGACCGACGGCACTGCACGGTCGAGTGGCAGGAGCAGTTCGGTCCGTTCGCTGGCGTGACCCGCGGTCTGCAGACGCAGATCTACGCGAACACCGGACTCGATGGATTCTTCGGTCCGCAGCTCGTGGCGTTCTGGGACGTCCGCGACGGCGAGGAACTCGTGCGCGCACTCGAGCTCGCGACCCGGTAGCCCGGATCAGCCCCGGCGGTCCTCCTCTGACTGCCACGGCAGGTGCAGGTCGCCCGGTTCGGGCTCCACGTCGCCGGCGTCGTCCGCGCCGCCGGTCCCGGGGGCCGCGATGACCTTGGACGGGTCGATGCCGTCCTCACGCAGGTCGTCGTCGTCACGCTGCTTCGTCTGGGACGCGTCCATCTCGCGCTCACTCGACGGGCTGTACGACGTGTCCGCCGCCCGCTGCTCGCGGCCGCTGACCCCGTCGACGTCGTCGCTGTGCGCCGCGTCGCGGAGCGCATCGTTGCGTGCTCGGTCGTCGGACGGCTCGGGGCCGGGGGCCTTCGGGATGCTGTCGCTCATGGTGTTTCCTCCTGCAGCGGACGCTAGTCCTCGGCCCCGTGTAACGAGTCTGGCTCGGTCCGCTCCCCGCACTCGATGACGCCCCTGGCCCCAGCTACGCTGCCGACGAGGGGGAACGATGCGACGA
Source organism: Curtobacterium sp. MEB011 (assembly GCF_030209655.1). Taxonomy (NCBI): domain Bacteria; kingdom Bacillati; phylum Actinomycetota; class Actinomycetes; order Micrococcales; family Microbacteriaceae; genus Curtobacterium; species Curtobacterium sp. MEB011. Next base: position 304,576 of record NZ_JARVRN010000003.1, read on the forward strand.
ACACGGACCGCGACGACCGCGGTGATCGGCTCGGCACTGGTGGGGCTGCTGCTCGCCGGGTGCACGGCGTTCGGCGGCGACGAAGCGATCCCGACGCCGACGCGTCAGGCATCACTCGACGGGACGAGCCGGAGCCCGGGAGCCGACCCGACCTCCGCCGCACAGCAGGTCAGCACACCGCAGGTCTTGGCGGCCGGCACGGTCGCCGCCGAGACCGATGTCGTCTCGGCGAGCGGTGACACCCGGATCCACGTGCGGGTCGTCGCGAACGAGAGCGGCACCTTCGACGCCGAGTTGTCCGGCTACCGCACGACGAACCCGCAGTGGATGAGCTTGGACTTCCGCGGAGGTGACGCTGACGGTGCCGGCGACGCCAGCGGGTACCGTGCCGGAGTCGTCATCTGGGACCCGGAGACCGGCGCTCCGGACTCGGTCGGGCTGTCAGACGCCGGCCCCACTCCGGACTTCCTGCACAGCGTCGCGCTCGTGCCGGCGCCGTCTGATGACGGGGACGATTCCGGACGCACCGGCATCGGCTCCGTGCTCGCAATCGCTCCGTTGCACTGGACGATCCCCGACCCGTACCCGGACCTGCAGGTCGACGTGGGCGCATCGCGGCCCGGGGCGAACGGTTGGGTGCACGAACGTGACGGCGTGCCGGTGTCGTACCAGGTGTCGAGCGACGACGCGCAGGTGACGGTCGCTGAGCGCTTGGGCATCACCGTCGCGCAACTCCGCTGGCTGAACCCGTCGCTGCAGACCGGCGCGGACGACCAGCTCATCACGGACACCGATCTCAACCTGGATCCCGCAGCGCGCTGATCCGGTCGCCGCCCCGCCGGACGGAGCCCGTCCGTACGGTCGGTTACGGTTGACCAGCACTCGCGAGCACTCGGCACCACCAGGAGGTCCCATCGTGACGATCGTCGCCGCCGCAGACGGCTCAGCCCTCGGCAACCCCGGCCCCGCCGGCTGGGCCTGGTACGTCGACGACGACCGGTGGGCGGCCGGCGGCTGGCCCCGCGCGACGAACAACATCGGCGAGCTCACCGCCGTGCTGCAGCTGCTCCGTGCCACGAAGGACACCGGCGAGCCGCTGCACATCCTGTGCGACAGCCAGTACGCCATCAAGGCCTGCACCGAGTGGCTCGCCGGCTGGAAGCGCAAGGGCTGGCGGAAGGCCGACGGCAAGCCGGTCCTCAACGTCGAGATCATCAAGGAACTCGACGCGGAACTGCAGGGTCGCAAGGTCACGTTCGAGTGGGTCCGCGGCCACGTCGGTCACGAGATGAACGAAGCTGCCGACGTCCGTGCCCGTGGTGCTGCCACCGCGTTCCAGAACGGCACCGACGTGCCGCACGGTCCTGGCTGGCCCAACGTCGAGGTCCCCGAGCCGTCCGCGCTGCCCGACGCCACCCCGCCCGCGACCCTCTTCTGACCCTTCCGCCAGCAGCCCGCCCGGTTATGTACTCCCCTGTATAACGGAGGTGATCGGCTTGGCAGTGACGACGATCGATCTTGATCCACGCGTGCTCGATGATGCGAAGCAGCTGACCGGCGCCCGCTCCAACCGCGAGGTCGTGCAGAGAGCACTCGAAACCCTCATCGCGGTGCGGCGACAGCCCGCCGCCGTCGAACGCATCATCGCGCGAGACTTCAGCGCCGACCCTTCTGCGGCCGACGAGCTGCATCCCTGATGGCGACGTACATCGTCGACAACTCCGTCTGGTGGAAGGCACACCGTTCAGCGGGCATCGCACAGCGGCTTCGCGAGATCGCGACGCAGGACCTGATCATGACCTGCCCGCCGCCGGTCCTCGAGTACTGCCATGCAGCACGCACCGGACCCGACCACCAGGGGTACCGCGACGACATGGACGCCTTCCTCGAGGCTTCAGAACACCCGGACATCCAGGATGTCACGAGCATCCATAACGCCCTCTGGAACAACGGCCACGTCCGCGGAGCCGGACCGATCGACGTCCACATCGCTGCCTACGCCGTGCGCAACGGGGCCACCGTCCTCAGCTCGGACCGCGACTACGACCACATCGCCGACGCAGTCGCCGATTTCCGGCACGAGTACCTGCCGGAGCGCTGACTGCGGGTCAGTAGGTCCCGTCGCGCCGCTCCTGCTGCGTGATCTGCTCCCCCGACGCCGGGTCGACGCCCGAGCGCGTGGTGGTCGTGGTGCGGCGACCACCGAAGGCCACGGCGAGGCTGATGATGAGCAGCACGACACCGGCTGCCATCAGGATGTAGCCGATCAGGCGCAGGTCGACGCCGGCGAGCTGGATGTTCAGCGCGAAGGCGACGATCGCGCCGATGACGATCAGGGCGATGCTGGATCCGATGCGCATGACGCAGTCCTCTCGGGTGGGGGTGGTGCGGCAGACGGTACACGTCCGACAACCCCCGCGCGGATCAGTCGACGTCGACTTCGGCCCACCCGTCGAACCGACCGATCTCGGTGACCCGCACGACGGCCTCGCCGACCTCGTCCGAGGCGTCCAGGTCGATCGTCGCCGAGAACCCGAAGTCCTTGTCGCCCTCGGGGTCGGAGAAGATCTGCCGTGCCTTCCAGACCCGCGGTGATGCCGTGGCACCGCTCTCGTCGAGCACCAGGTACTGCATGGACCGTGCGTCGGCGTCCGTGCCGATGCTGTCGTGCTCCTCGTAGTACTCCTCGAGCACGGTGTCCCACGCCGACCGGTCGAACCCGGCGGTCGCGTCGAGCTCCCCGAGCCCGTCGATGTCGTCGGCCGCGGCGAGCAGCACCCGCTGGAACAGGGCGTTGCGCACGAGCACCCGGAACGCCCTGGGATTGCCGGTGAGCCGTGCGGGCTGCGGCGGCGCGATCTCCTCGTGTTCCTCGGAGGCCAGCAGGACGTCGCCGTTGAGCAGCGCCTCCCACTCGTCGACGAGTGAGGAGTCGGTCTGCCGCACGACCTCGCCGAGCCACTCGATCAGGTCGTCGAGCTCCTGCGTCCGCTGTTCCTCGGCGATGGTCTGCCGCATGGTCCGGTACGCGTCGGACAGGTAGCGGAGCACGAGCCCCTCGGAGCGGGTGAGCTGGTAGAAGCGCACGAAGTCGCCGAAGGTCATCGCGCGTTCGTACATGTCGCGGACGACGGCCTTCGGGGACAGCTGGAAGTCGAGCACCCAGGGCTGTTCGGCGGCGTAGGCCTCGTAGGCGGCGGTCAGCAGCTCGTCGAGCGGCTTCGGCCAGGTGACCTCCTCGAGCAGCTCCATCCGCTCCTCGTACTCGATCCCCTCCTGCTTCATGCGGGCGACGGCCTCGCCACGCTCCTTGAACTGCTGCTGCGACAGGATCGCCCGCGGGTCGTCGAGCGTGGCCTCGACGACCGAGACCATGTCCAGTGCATAAGTGGGAGAAGAAGGGTCGAGCAACTCGAACGCGGCGAGCGCGAACGGCGACAGCGGCTGGTTGAGCGCGAAGTTCGGTGCGATGTCGACGGTCAGGCGGTAGGCGCCGTCGACCTTCTCGATCACCCGTGCGTTGATGAGGGTCCGGGCGATGACGAGTGCCCGCCGGGCCATGGCGAGCTGCCGGGAGCGCGGTTCGTGGTTGTCGTAGACCAGCGACCGGACGTCGGCGAAGGCGTCCCCGCCACGGGCGACGACGGACAGCACCATCGCGTGCGTGATCCGCATGCGCGATGCCATCGGCTCGGGCTCGGCCGCGATCAGCCGTTCGAAGGACGCCTGCCCCCATGACACGAAGCCCTCGGGCGCCTTCTTCCGCTTGATCTTGTTCTTCTTCTTCGGGTCGTCGCCGGCCTTGGCGACGGCGCGGGCGTTCTCGATGTCGTGCTCGGGGGCCTCGGCGACGACGTCACCCTCGGTGTCGTACCCGGCGCGTCCGGCGCGGCCGGCGATCTGGTGGAACTCGCGTGCGGACAGCTGGCGCATCTTGGTGCCGTCGAACTTCGTCAGTCCGGTGAACAGCACGGAGCGGATCGGCACGTTGATCCCGACGCCCAGGGTGTCGGTGCCGCAGATGACGGGCAGCAGGCCACGCTGGGCGAGCTGCTCGACGAGTCGTCGGTACTTCGGCAGCATGCCGGCGTGGTGCACGCCGATGCCCGCCCGGATCAGGCGCGACAGGGTCTGCCCGAACCCGGCGCTGAAGCGGAAGCCGGCGATGGCGTCGGCGATCTGGTCGCGGCGTTCGCGCGAGGCGACCTTCGCCGACATCAGCGACTGCGCCCGCTCGAGTGCGGCAGCCTGGGCGAAGTGCACGATGTAGATCGGCGCCTTGCCCTCCTCGAGCAGCCGCTCCACCGTCTCCTGCACGGGCGTCATCACGTACTGGTACTCGAGCGGCACGGGTCGCGAGACACCGGTCACGCGGGCGGTGGGCCGGCCGGTCCGGCGGGACAGGTCGTCGGCGATGGTGGTGACGTCGCCGAGGGTCGCCGACATGAGCAGGAACTGCGCACGCTCGAGCACGAGCAGCGGTACCTGCCACGCCCAGCCGCGGTCGAGGTCGCCGTAGAAGTGGAACTCGTCCATCACGACGACGTCGACATCGGCGTCCGGTCCCTGCCGCAGCGCCAGGTTCGCCAGGATCTCGGCGGTGCAGCAGACGATGGGGGCGTCGGCGTTGACGCTCGAGTCGCCGGTGACCATGCCGACGTTCTGCGCACCGAACAGTTCGACGAGCTGGAAGAACTTCTCGGACACCAGCGCCTTGATCGGCGCCGTGTAGTAGCTCCGTTTGCCCTCGGCGAGCGCGGCGAAGTGCGCGCCGGCCGCGACGAGCGACTTCCCGGTACCGGTCGGCGTGCTCAGCACGACGTTCGCGCCGGAGACGAGCTCGATGACCGCTTCGTCCTGCGCCGGGTACAGGGGCCGGCCGCCCTCGGCGGCCCAGGCCGCGAAGGCCTCGTAGACCTCGTCGGGGTCGACGACGCCGTCCACCGCCGCCGGGATCGCGGCGACGAGCGGGGGCGGGGCGGTGACGTCTGTCATGCGCCCATCCTCCCAGGTGCGGCCATGACGGACTGGGCCCACGCCGCCGGTCCCGGGGCGACGCGCCAGCGGCGGACCGGCCGTGCCGGTGGGGAGAGGCGCGGTGCCAGCCCGCCACGGGCCTCCCGTCCGCCCCGTCGCCGACTCAGGCGCATTTCGATACGTGCGCATAGACTCGCGCCATGCGCGAACTCGGCTTCCTCTCCTTCATCCCGAACCACGGCGGCACCGACGGCGCCGCCGGCGCCCTGGCGGACGGCCTGCGCCTGTTCGAGACCGCCGAGTCCCTCGGCTACGGCACAGGTTGGGTGCGTGGACGGCACTTCGAGCCGTACCTGACGAGCCCGATGACCTTCTTCGCGGCCGCTGCGCAGCGCACCAGCACCATCGCGTTCGGCACCGCCGTGCTCGGCATGCGCTACGAGGACCCGGTGCGCCTGGCCGAGGATGCCAGCACGGTCGACCTGCTCAGCGGCGGCCGTGTGCAGCTCGGCATCAGCACGGGCATCGCCGGGTACGGGCCGATCCTCGACCCGGTGTTCGGCACCGTCGACCGCAGCTTCCGCGACGAGGCCGAGGCCCGCGCAGCACGGCTGCTCGAGGTCCTGCAGGGCGAGCCCCTGGGCAGTGCCGGCAAGGGCTACGAGAGCATCCCCGCCGGGGCCGACCTGACCCTGCAGCCGCTCAGCCCGGGCCTGCGCGACCGCGTGTGGTGGGGTGGCGGCAGCATGGGCACGGCGGTGCGCACGGCCGAGAAGGGGCTGCTGCTGCACTGCTCGACCCTGAACACCGAGGACACGGGTGCGCCGTTCGCCGAGGCGCAGGCCGACCAGATCGCCGCCTACCGCGAGCGGTTCGCCGAGCTGCACCCGCACCGCGAGTCCAAGGTCGCCGTGGGCCGGATCGTGGTGCCGCTCCTCGACGACCACGACCGCGCCGTGCACCAGGAGTTCCTGACCGGGTACGCGTCCGGGATGGACGACGAGGGCCGACCGCTGTCGGGCACGCCGCCGTTCCGCTTCAGCAAGGTCGTGTCCGGCGAACCGGCGGCCATCGTCGACGCCCTGCTCGCCGACCCGGCTGTCACCGCCACCGATGAGCTCGTCATCACCCTGCCGGCGAACGGTGACCGTGCGGCACACGAGCGGATCCTGCGCATCGTGGCCGAGGAGGTCGCTCCGGCGCTGCGGGCCTGAGGGCCAGCGACGCGGGCAGACGCCTGGAGCCTGATCGCCTGCGGCCCTGCCGCCACCGAGAGTCGAGGGCATCCGGCGGGGCTCTGATCGAGTTGGTGAAGCCCGAGAGCCCGGCCGGATGACCATCTCGTCCCTGATCCGCACGAGATGGTGCCCCCATCGTTCCACCTACCGACCGGTTTGTCACACCGATCTGCGTCCCTGGAGCAAAGAAGTTGACCAAGTGTCACTCGTTTTTGCGGACCAGCACGAAGTCCGGCAACCGGTTCACCGGTGCGCACCGAGTCCGGGACGATCCGCGGAACGAGGTTCCGGCACGGAGCACCGATGCGGCTCCGACCCGGAACGACGAATGCGCCCCCGCGCGGACGCGGGGACGCATTCTGGGACGCACCGGGGAAGCCAGGGCGACAACGGCCGGATCAGGAGGCCGAATCGCTCACCCAGCGACCCCGTAGTCGGTGCGTGCGCGGACGGTAACCAGCCGACTCGCGCACGACGATGTTACTGAACAGAGTCGGGAGCTGCGCGGAAACCGGACGACTTCGTCACTCCAGTTCGAGGGACGCGGTTCCGGCGTCGTCGACGACGGAGGCACCGACGTGCAGCGTGAACGTCCCCGACTCGTACTGCCACGAACCGTCCCAGTGGGCGAAGGCGCGTGCCGGGACCTCGATCGAGACCTCCGTCGACTCCCCCGCACCGAGCCGGACCGGGGCAAACCCGACCAGCCAGCGAACCGGGCGGTCGACCGCCGACTCCGCACGGGACGCGTAGACCTGCACGACGTGCTTGCCGGCGCGGTCGCCCGTGTTCGCGACGGTCGCCGTGACGATGACGGCGTCGCCCTCGCGCACGGTCGGCGTCGCGGAGACCCCGTCGATCGACCACGTGGTGTAGCCGAGGCCGTGCCCGAACGGGTAGGCCGGCTCGGTGCCGGCCCGCAGCCAGGCCCGGTACCCGACGTGGACGCCCTCGTCGTAGGAGACCTTGCCGTCCACCGGGGTGACGTCGAGCACGGGGACATCGGCCATCGCGACCGGCCACGTGGTGGGCAGGCGTCCACCGGGCTCCTGCCGCCCCGTCAGCACGTCGGCCAGGGCGTTGCCGTACTCCTGCCCGCCGAACCAGGTCAGCAGCACCGCGGCGACGTCGTTCCGCCACGGCATCTCGACCGGCGAACCGGCGTTCACGACGACGACCGTGTTCGGGTTCACGGCGGCGACCGCGCGCACCAGGTCGTCCTGGTGACCGGGCAGCGCCAGCGAGGAGCGGTCGTAGCCCTCGGACTCGACCTTGGAGTTCGTCCCGACCACGACGACGGCGACGTCCGCACCACGAGCGGCCTCGACCGCTGCGTCGATCAGCACGGCGGGGTCGTCGTCGGACGGCTCGGTACCGAACTGGTACGCCAGCACCCCGCCGAGCGTCTCGTCCTGGATGACGTCGTACTCGATCCGGATCGCGACCTGCTGGCCGGTGGTCACCGACACGGGCACCGACCGCGCCGGCGGGTTCAGGAACGCGGCGCCGAGCTGGTCGCCCTCGTACGGCACGTCCTCGTCGAGCAGCAGCTCGCCGTCGATCCACATGCGTGACCGTCCGGCCGCGCCGATGCCGAACCGCACGGTCCCCGTCGACTCGGCGGTGTAGGTGGTGGTGATGTCGAGCCGGTCGGCTTCGCGCGTCGGCGCGTCACCGCCGAACCAGAACAGTGCCGTCGCGCGGCGGTCCTCGACGAACAGCTCCTCGCCGTCCTTGACGAAGGCGACCCGCGCTCCGGGCTCACCGGTGCCGGGGTTCGTGATGGTGGACAGCGGGAACTCCGCGATGCCCTCCTGCACGACGGCGCCGATCGCGTAGTCCACGCTCGCGCCGGGGAACGCCGAACGGATGCCGTCCAGCGGCGACACGACCTGCGACGGCACGACCGTGGCCGAGCCACCGCCCTGCGTGCGGGCCTGGTCGGCGTTGTGGCCGATCACCGCGATGCGCGACACGGCGGGGGCGTCGAGCGGCAGGACACCGGTGTTGCGGACCAGGACGGTGCCCTCGGCCTCGGCCTCGCGGACGAACGCGATGCCGTCCTCGACGTGCACGGGCGACGCGGCGACGGGTTCGAAGCCCTCGAGCGCGCCGACGCGGGCGGCCAGGGTCAGGATCCGGCGGACCTTGCGGTCGATCGCTGCCATCGGCACCTCGCCGGACTGCACGGCGGCGAGCAGCGGCCCCTCGCTCCACCACGGGTTCGGTCCGGGCATCGCGACGTCCTGCGACGCCTTCGCGGAGTCCACGGAACGCACTCCGGTCCAGTCGGACACGACGATGCCGTCGAAGCCCCACTCCGAGTTGAGCGGGGTCTCGAGCAGGTCGTTCTCCGATGCCGTCACGCCGTTGATCGCGTTGTACGACGACATGACCGCCCAGGCGTGCGCCTCGGTCACGGCCTTCTCGAACGCCAGCAGGTACAGCTCACGCAGCGCGCGGTCGGACACCTCGGTCGACGCGGTGAAGCGGTCGGTCTCGTAGTCGTTCGCGATGTAGTGCTTCGGGGTGGCGGCGACACCGTTCTCCTGCACACCGTCGACGTACGACGCGGCCAGGTCGCCCGTGAGCACGGGGTCCTCGCTGAACGCCTCGAAGTGCCGGCCACCCAGCGGGGACCGGTGCAGGTTGATGGTCGGGCCGAGCACGACGTCGACGCCCTTGCGACGGGCCTCGACGGCAGCGGCGGCGCCGTAGCGCTTCGCGATCGCGCGGTCCCACGAGGCGCTCAGCGCGGTCGCCGACGGCAGGTTCAGGGACGGGTCACGCTCGTCCCACACCTCGCCGCGCACGCCGGACGGCCCGTCCGACATCAGGATCCGGCGCAGCCCGATCTTCTCGACGGGCCAGGTGGTCCAGAAGTCACGTCCGGTGAGCAGCTGCACCTTCTCGTCGGTGGTCAACTGGCCGAGGAGCGCATCGATGCGCTCGGTCAGCGGCGTCGACGGACTGGAGGCGGTGCTCGCGTCGTTCACGGTGGTCACGGTGGTCGGTCCTCTCGTTCAGGGCCGCGGGGCGCCGCCTGGACGGCCGGGGCCTCGTCGCCCACACCCACCATCCACCGGGTTCGCCGCCCGCGCTGGCAGCTCCTGCACCGTACCACCCAAAACCGACCGCTGGTTGGTTTTCTGGGGTCTCCCGTGGGCGGTACAGTCTGGCCATGGCACGACGGGGTTCGTACGCAAAGGGCATCGCGAAGCGCGAGGAGATCCTCACGGTCGCGCTGGACCTCGTGGCGTCGCAGGGCTTCCGGCGGACGAGCATCAAGGACATCGCCGACGCCGTGGGCCTGACCCAGGCCGGCCTGCTGCACTACTTCGACTCGAAGGACGAACTCTGGGTGGAGATCCTCCGCCGCCGCGACGAGCTCGACCTGGCACACGACTGGCAGGCCGCGGACCCGGCAGCCCTGCTCGCCGCGATCGTGCGGCACAACGCCGAGGTCCCGGGGCTGGTGCAGATGTTCGTCAACCTGTCCGCCGCGGCCGCCACCGACGCCGAGCACCCGGCGCACGAGTACTTCCGCGAGCGCTACGAACGCAGCCGCCGCGTGCTGTCTGCCGACTTCCGCACCATGCAGCAGGACGGTCGGCTGCGGTCCGACATCGACCCCGACGAGCTCACGAGCGTGCTGCTCGCGGTGTCCGACGGCATGCAGATCCAGTGGCTCTTCGACCCCACCCGCGACATGGCCGAGCACGTCGAGCTCGTCGCCCGTCTGGCGATCGCCCAGGTCGCCCCCACCGCCTGAGAGACCCCCGCCCCGGCAGTGGGGTACGGACAGGGCCTGGTCGTGTCAGGGCAGGCGGGGCAGGATGGTCGATGCCCGCCAGGGCGTGTTCCGACGACGATGTGGAGTGACGCGATGACGCGTGTAGTGGTGACCGGTGGCAGCGGCAAGCTCGGACGAGCGGTGGTGCGCGACCTCGATGCGCACGGGTACGACGTGGTCCTGCTCGACCGTGTCCCCTCGCCGGACAAGCCCGAGCGTGTCCCGTTCGTGCGGATCGACCTGACCGACCACGGCCAGGTCCTGAACGCCCTGCTCGGCATCGACGACCGGTACGACCACGTCGACGCCGTCGTGCACCTCGCGGCGGTGCCGGCCCCGGGACAGGTGCCCGACGTGGCCCTGATCACCAACAACGTGACCTCGTCCATCAACGTCTTCCACGCCGCCCGTGCCGCCAAGATCAAGAACGTCGTGTGGGCGTCGAGCGAGACCCTGCTCGGCATCCCGATGGGCGAACACCTGCCGCCCTACCTGCCGGTCGACGAGGAGTTCGCCGTCCGCCCGCAGTCGTCGTACTCGCTCGGCAAGGCGGTCGAGGAGGAGATGGCCCGCCACTTCACGCGCTGGGACCCGGAGCTGAAGATGATCGGGCTGCGCTTCTCGAACGTGATGGACGAGACCGACTACCCGGCGTTCCCGTGGGACGCCACCCCCGAGGCGAAGACGTTCAACCTGTGGTCGTACATCGACTCGCGCGACGGGGCCCAGGCCGTCCGCCGTGCGCTCGAGGCGGACCTCACCGGGTTCGAGGCGTTCGTCATCGCGAGCCCCGACACGGTGATGGACACCCCGACGATCGAACTCGTCGAGCGTTTCGTGCCGGACATCGAGCGCCGTGCGGACATCGACGGCGTCAGCTCGCTGCTGTCGTCGGAGAAGGCCCGCGAACTCCTCGGCTACACGCCCGAGCACAGCTGGCGCGACCACCGCGCCTGATCGTCAGGCGGCGGGGACGAGCAGCCCGTCGAGCACCAGGTCACGCGCCGCCGGCAGCAGGTCGGCGGCCAGGGCCTGCTCGTCCACGCCGGTGATCTGCGCGAGTGCGCCGATGATCGCCGCGACGGACAGGTCACCGTCGCACGCACCCACGAACGCCGCGAGTGCGGTGTCCGCGTCCACCCGGCGCCCGAGCCCGCCGCCCTGCACCAGCGTCATCACGGTGGGGTCGTCGTTGCCCGGCCAGTAGTACCGCTCCTCGGTGACGTCACCGGCCACCGCCAGGTGGGCGGCAGCGAGCGCGGCGTCGTCGTGGGCGGCGAGCCAGGCGGCCGCGTCGAGGACGCGGGCGACCGTCGCCCCCAGACCCGCGGGGTTGGAGCCGAGCGTCTCGGGGACGCGCTCGAACCGGCGGAGGCCGGACGGGCCTCCCGGCAGGGGTCGACGCACCACGACGTAACCGAAGCCGACGCCGGTGACGCGGCGATCCGCGAAGTCGTCGAGCCACGCGCCCATCAGGGTGTCGAACCCGTCCGTGCAGGGCTTGGTGCCGCCGTCGCGGATCCAGGTCTCGGCGTAGGACGTCGGGTCCTGCCGCTCGCGCTCGATCACCCACACGTCGAGGCCGGTGTCGGCGAACCAGGCGCGCACGCGGTCCAGGCCGTCGACGCCCCAGTGGTACTCCCAGTTGCCGAGGAGCTGTGCGGTGCCACCGGGCTCCAGGTGGTCCCCGAGGCCCCGGAGCACCGTCTCGACCAGGGCGTCACCGACCATGCCGCCGTCGCGGTACTCGTAGGACGGGACGCCTTCGCGACGAGGCGTGATGACGAAGGGCGGGTTCGAGACGATCCGGTCGAAGCGCTCCCCCGCGACCGGCTCGAACAGTGAGCCGAACCGGAAGTCGATGCCGTCGATGCCGTTCAACTGCGCGTTGAAGCGGGCGATGTCGAGGGCACGGCGCGAGATGTCGGTGGCGACCACGTGGTCGGCGAACCGCCGCGCGTGCATGGCCTGGATCCCGCAGCCGGTGCCGAGGTCGAGCACCCGCTCGACCGGCACGGGCACCTGCAGGCCGCTCAGCGTCGTGGTGGCGCCGCCGATGCCGAGGACGTGTTCCTCGCTGATCTCGTGTCCGAGGGCGAGCTCGCCCAGGTCGGAGACGATCCACCAGCTGCCGGCGCCGAGGTCGTCGACGAAGGCGTAGGGGCGCAGGTCGACGGTGGGGTGGACGAGCGGGGCGCCGCCGTCGCCTTCGCCGTCGCCTTCGCCTTCGCCTTCGCTGCGCAGCAGACCCGATGCGATGACGGCGTCGAGCCCGGCGGTCGGGAACGCCGCGGCTGCCTCAGCGCGCGCCACCGGCAGCCCGAGCACGAACAGCGTCGCCAGGGTGCTGAGCGGCGTGGTCTCGCGGGCGGCGAGCGCACGGAGCGCAGCGACCCGCGAACCGCGGTGCAGCGATGCGGCGGCCTCGGCGCCCCACAGGGAGTCGAGCCGGTCGACGGTGAAGCCGGCGGCCGTCAGGTCCGCGGCGAGCGCCGTGGCGACGGCGGGGTCTGCGACGATCGACGGCAGCGTGTGCACGGTCGGGCTCGGGGCGGCGTCGGGCTCGCCGCTCACGAGGCGAGCCCCTCGCGGAGCAGGGCCGATGGGACCTGCCAGTCGAGCACCAGGTCGAGGAGCCCGGGGAACCGCTGCTGCACGTCCGCCACCCGGACACGGCTGACGCGGGTCAGGCCCTCCAGGTGCTGCTCGAGCAACCCGGCCTCGCGCAGGACCCGGAAGTGGTGGGTCAGCGTGGACTTCGGCCGGTCGATGCCGACCCACCCACAGCTGCGCTCGCCGCCGGCCGCGTCGACCAGGTAGCGGTGCAGGATCGCGAGCCGGATCGGGTCGCTCAGGGCGTCCATGACGACGGGGAGGTCCATCTCGGCCACGGACGGCTGCGGCAACCGTTCGGGAGCATCGACGTGCGCGGGCATGGACGGGACGCTACCACCGTTCGGCTTGCTGTACGACTTGCGTCGTACTGTTCGAGTGCGGTACGAATGCAGTCGTACTGCACGGAGATGGAAAGGGGTGCGCATGCACCAGTCAGCTCGTTCGGTCGCCGGGTTCTGGATCCTGGCGGCGATGCTCCTGGTCTCGGTCGCCTCGTCGGCCGTCCCGTCGCCGATCTACCCGGTCTACGCCGCCGAGTGGCACCTCACGCCGCTCATGCTCACCGGGGTCTTCGCCATCTACGTCGCCGGCCTGCTGGCGAGCCTGCTCATCGCGGGGCGCTTGTCCGACCACGTCGGCCGGAAGCCCGTGCTCGTCGTCGGCGGGCTGGGCGTCGCACTGTCGCTCGGCCTGTTCGCGGCGGCGGACGGGGTCGTCGCGCTCATCGTGGACCGGATCGTGCAGGGCGTCTCGGTCGGACTGCTCATCGGTGCTCTCGGCGCGGCCCTCATCGACAACTCCCTCGAACGCCACCCGACCATGGCGGGTGTGTTGAACGGTGTCATCCCGCCGATCGCCCTGGCCACCGGCGCGCTGTCGAGCGGCGCCCTGGTGCAGTGGGGTCCGGCGCCGGAGCAGCTCGTCTACCTGCTGTTCGGCGCGCTCCTCGTGCTGCTCGTCCTCGCGCTGTCCGTCGTCCCCGAGCAGGTGGAGCGTCGCCCAGGAGCACTCCGCTCCCTGCGCCCGACGATCAGCGTGCCGCGGTCATCGCGTCGGTTGTTCCGCGGCGTCGCCGGATCGCTCGTGGCCAGTTGGGCGCTGGGCGGCATGTTCCTGTCGCTCGTCCCCTCGGCACTCGGCGCGGTGTTCGGCATCACGAACCACTTCGCCGCCGGTGCGCTCATCGCGGTCGTCACCGGTGTCGGCGCCCTGACCGGCCTGGCGATCCAGCGGATGGACACCCGACGTGCGGTCCTGCTCGGGCTCGTGGCGCTCGTGCTCGGCCCGATCATCACCGTGTCGTTCGTGTTCGCGCACTCCCTGCCGGGCATGGTCGTCGGCAGCGCCGTCGCCGGTGTCGGCTTCGGCGCCGGGTTCCAGGCACCGCTGCGGATGCTGCTCGCCACAGCTGCACCGACCCACCGCGCCGGACTGCTCTCCACGATCTACGTCGTCAGCTACCTGGCGTTCGGGGTGCCCTCGGTCATCGGAGGCCTGCTCGAGCCGTCGATCGGCCTCGTCCCGGTCATCGCTGGTTACGGCGGCTTCATCGTGCTCGCCGCGGTCGTCGCCCTCGTGCTGCAGCTGTCGTCGAAGGACGCCGCCGAGGTCGAGGAGCGCGCTGCCGAGGTCATCGAGCGCACCGCGACTGGTTCGGTCCGGGTCGCGGCCGAGTAGGCGCGCCCGGCACGGTGCGGCGCTGCCCATTCGGTGCGAGGTTGATCGCTCGGTGCGAGCCTGCAGCGCCGCACGGAGGCGTCAACCTCGCACGCGGTGACCAGCACCGCACGGTGCCGACTGCGACGGCCCGACTAGTGGCCCGGGTGTGCCGAGTTCGCCCCGCGAGCGCGCGCACGGACCCCGACGGTCCGCGCCGCTCCGGTGTGCGCAGCATCGACGTCGGCCTTGCCCCGGTCGGCCGCATCGCGCAGACGCTTCGGCCCGTGCCGCTTGGCCCAGTCCCAGAAGCGGTGCAGCTGCGCCTTGAGCCACGTGATGATCTTGTGGAAGAAGTGGAACTCGCTCGCCAGCACGGTGAGACCGATGAACACCACGAGCCACCCCGGGCCCGGCAGCGGCACCAGGATCAGCCCGATGATGACGACCAGCCCGCCGACCAGACCGACCAGCACCTTGTAGAACAGGTGCACGTGCGGCCGCTCGTGGATCCAGGCGCGCAGGCGGTGGAACCACTGGAAGCGCTGTCGGGCCGCACCATCGGCCCGGGCGTCGCCGGGTCGGTCGTTCGGGTCGCCGTCCATGCCGAAAACGTAGGGCGCGCGGCTGGGAATCAGCGGCGCACGCGGTGGACGCGGGGTGCGCAGGCCGGGAGGCGCGGGGCGGGGTTGCGCCGCGCCTCCAGTCCGTCACGCGGCAGCGTCCGCCCACCCCTCAGGCGTGCGCGACGCACGTCGCCGCCCACGGGACGGCGGCCAGCCGGGCCTCCGGGATCGGCTCGCCGCCGACCGTGCAGCGGCCGTAGGTGCCCTCGTCGATCCGTGCGAGCGCGGCGTCCACCTGGCGGATCCGCAGCTGCGCACCGTCGCGGACCGCACCGAGCGAGCCACGTTCCCACGCCAGGGTCGCACCCTCGGGGTCGTGCTCGTCGTCGGAGTTGGCATCCTGCCGGGCGTCACTGACGTCACGCATGCTCCGCTCGACCTCGGTCAGCAGCCGTTCGTTGCGGGCGCGTTCGGCTTCGAGTGCGGGGCGGGGGTCCTCCATCCCGGACACGGTAGTCGCGGCGGAATGACCCCGCCCCCGGATGCGTTCGCATGGACATGACGAAGATCGGGTTCCTGTCGTTCGGACACTGGCGTGACGTGCCGGGGTCGAAGGTGCGCAGCGGGCGAGAGGCCCTGGTGCAGGCGATCGACCTCGCCGTCGCAGCGGAGGAAGCAGGCGTCGATGGCGCCTACTTCCGCGTCCACCACTTCGCGCCGCAGCAGGCCGCACCGTTCCCGCTGCTCGCCGCCATCGCCGCGAAGACGAGCCGGATCGAGATCGGGACCGGCGTCATCGACATGCGCTACGAGAACCCGCTCTACATGGCGGAAGAGGCCGCGGCCACCGACCTGATCTCCGGCGGGCGACTGCAGCTCGGCGTCTCGCGGGGATCACCCGAGACCGCCGTCGCCGGCTACCAGCAGTTCGGCTACGTGCCCGACGCCTCCGATGAGAACGGTGGCGACATGGCCCGAGCGCACACGAGCGTGTTCCGCCGTGCGATCGCCGGCGAGCCGATGGCCAACGCCAACCCGCAGATGACCGGATCGGTCGGGTCCCTGCCGATCTCCCCGTTGTCCGACTCGCTCGGCGACCGCATCTGGTGGGGTGCCGGCACCCGCGCCACCGCGGAGTGGACGGCCGAGCAGGGCATGAACCTGATGTCCTCGACCCTGCTGACCGAGGACACCGGTGTGCCGTTCGACCAGCTGCAGGCCGAGCAGATCGAGCGCTTCCGCCGGGTGTGGGCGGAGTCGGGCTGGGAGCGGACCCCACGGGTGTCGGTCTCGCGCAGCATCATCCCGATCATCGACGACGAGTCGCGCCACTACTTCGGCATCCGTGCACAGGTCGAGGGGCAGGACCAGGTCGGGCACCTCGACGGCGGGCTCGCCCGGTTCGGCCGCTCCTACATCGGTGAGCCCGAACAGCTCGTCGCGGAGCTCGCGGCCGACCAGGCCGTGCGCGCTGCCGACACCGTGCTCGTCACCGTGCCGAACCAGCTCGGTGTGGAGTTCAACGCGCGGCTGCTCGCGGCCGTGAAGGACGTCTTCACCGAGGTCGACGCGGAGCCGGTCCCCGCCTGACCCCGTATCGGGATCCGGTTCAGCCGTTCGGGATCGGCCTCAGCCGTTCGGCCACAGCAGCCGGAACCGCTCGCACACGACGGGCATGTCCGGCGCGAACCCGCGCGGGTGCTCGGAGTGTGCACGCCAGAACGCCTCGTGCACGGCCCGCCAGTGCTCGAGCGTGCGGTCGCCTTCACCCTCGGCCCAGGCGTGGTCAGCATCGACTTGATCGAACGGGACCACCTGGACCAGCGTCGTCTCGATGACCGCGCGGGGCGCATCGGAGCCGTCGGTCACGATGCTCAACTCGTCCACTGCGGGCAGCGGGTCACCGGTCGCCTCGTAGTCCCAGAGCGACGACGCCGTGCCGACCTTGACCCCGTCGAGCACGAGCTGCAGGAGCGCGTCCGCCTGCTCCGGGGTCGCACCGAACGACCAGGCTTCCGGCATGTCCACCGGAAGGTCCGGTCGCTCGAGGCGTCGTGCGGTCCAGAAGTCGTCGAGCGTCGAGGGCACGCCCCGACCGTAGTGCACCGGGAGACGGCACTTCGTGAGCAGGAGATGTCGAGTGCGATGCCGCGACCCGACCATTGCTGCTCACGAAGCACGCCCGTCTCCCCCCATCGTGCTGCTCACGAAGCGCGCCCGTCGCGCCCATCTGGCAGCGCCTGCCGCCGCGCTCTCGGGTGCGCCGTCTGGTACACGTCCCGCAGCATGTCGGCCGTGACCATCGTGTAGATCTGCGTCGTGGCGACGCTCGCGTGCCCGAGCAGCTCCTGCACCACGCGGACGTCAGCACCGCCCTCGAGCAGGTGCGTCGCGAACGAGTGCCGGAAGGTGTGCGGTGACACGTGCGCCTCCAGGTCGGCGGCGGCAGCAGCGGCCTGGATCACGAGCCAGGCGCTCTGTCGCGACAACCGCGCACCACGGGCGCCGAGGAACAGCGCCGGCGTCGACGCTCCCCGTGCCGCGAACACCGGCCGTGCCCGCACCAGGTACGCGTCGATCGCGGCCCGCGCGAAGCTGCCGAGCGGGACGATCCGCTGCTTGTTGCCCTTGCCGGTGACCTTCACGACGGCGAGCCCGTCCGCACCGGGGCCCGGGCCCGGGCCCGGAGCGTCGGCAGCGGCGTCCGACAGCGTGGTGACGTCGTCGACCGACAGCCCCACCGCCTCGGAGATCCGCGCACCGGTGGCGTAGAGCAGCTCGAGCAGGGCCTTGTCCCGCAGCTGGACGGGGTCGTTCGCGTCGACGGAGACCGCCCCGAGCAGCCGTTCCATGTCCTCGACGGGGATCGCCTTCGGCAGCCGCATGGGAGCCTTCGGCGGTCGGACGGCGGTGCCGGGGTCGAGCGGCAGCCAGCCCTCTCCCGCGGCGAAGGCGGTGAACGAACGGACCGAACTGAGCATGCGCGCGATCGACCGCGGCGCCAACGGTCCCGATGGTCGCGTGGCGAGGTGCTCGACGAACCCCGAGACGTCCGCCCGCGCCAGGCGAGCGACGTCCTGCAGCACCGAGGAGCCTCCGGCCCGGTCAGCGCCGTCCGACTCGACGACCGGTGCGACGCCGAGCCACTCGGCGAACACGGCGAGGTCCCGCCGGTACGCCGACAGCGTGTGCTGCGAGAGTCCCCGCTCGATCGCGACGTGCCGCAGGTACGTCTCCACGGCACGATCGAGGGGCATCACCTCAGCAGGCTAACCGGCGAACGGCCACCTGCCCGTCAGTGCAGCGCTTCGTCCGGCGCGCCCACCCGGAAGCCGGTGAACGTCACGGTCAAGCCAGCTCGCGTCGGCCCGGCGCACAGCAGCCCCGCGGACACGACGGCCTCCGGGTCCAGGTACGCGACCCGGACGAGCCGGGGCTCGTCGCCCTCGGCCCACGCCCGGATCGTCACGGCGTCACCGTCGCGGCTCGCGCGGACGGTCACCACCCGGCCCACCCACTCCGGCACGGGCGACACGGACCAGTCGGAGAACCCACGCGTGACCACGGCGCCGAGCTGAGGAGCACCGTCCGAGAACTCGACACCGGCCTTGATCCACGTCCGCTCGTCGACGCGCAGGAACACCCCGGCCTGGTCGAACTGCTCGGTGTAGTCGAGCACGAACGACGCCTCGACCGAGAACGGGCCGTCGGTCGGTTGCAGCAGCGCGTGCTCCGAGTCGTGCACGAACCCGTACGAGGTGGTCCGCCAGGCATCGCTGCCCTCGACGGCGGTGACACGGAACACGTCGCCGTCGAGCACGGAGGCCTGCGGCTCGTGCGTCCAGGCACCGGCGCCGACCAGGTCACGCAGACCGTCGACCGCTGCCCCGCTCACTTGCTGCGCTGTTCGATGGCCTCGACCGCGAGCGTCGCGACGACGAGGGCCGAGTTGTTGAGCCGACCGCCCAGGATCCCGTCGAGCAGCTCCGCCCGTGGCACCCAGCGCGTCACGATGTCGGCCTCTTCCGCCTCGCGCTCGAACGCGGACCCGGTCGACCGCACGCCGCGCGCCCGGTAGACCTGGATGAACTCGTCGCTGCCGCCGGACGACGTGTTGTAGCGGATCAGCGGCTCCCACGTGTCGGCTTCGAGGTCGGCCTCTTCGCCCAGCTCGCGCTTCGCGGCGGTCAGGTGGTCCTCGCCCGCCATGTCGAGCAGGCCGGCGGGCAGCTCCCAGTCACGCATCCGCACCGGGTGCCGGTACTGCTGGATGACCAGGACGCGGCCCTCGTCGTCCTCGGCGTACACCGCGACCGCGCCGGTGTGGTCGATGTACTCGCGGACCATCGCGTCACCGTTGTACGCGACGGTGTCGCGACGCACGTCCCAGACGGCGCCCTCGTAGACGACGGTGGATTCGGTGACCTCGAAGGAGGCGGACTCGTCGGCGATCGGTGCGTCTGTCACGGCTCCATCCAAGCACGCGCGCGCCGGACGCCCCGTCGGAACCAGGTTCCGGACACAGCACCGCGTCATTCCGTGGTTCCGTGTCCGGAATCAGGTGCCGTGGACGCGCCCCCAGACGGACGGGAGGCGCGGCGCCAGCTGGCACCGCGCCTCCAGTCAGAGACCACTCGCGCTACGCGACCTGCTCCTCGGTCTGCGGGTCGAACAGGCTGGACGCCTCGTGGCGCTCGATCGCGGCCGCGACGAGCCCCGCGAACAGCGGGTGCGCATCGGTCGGACGCGAGCGGAGCTCCGGGTGCGCCTGCGTGGCGATGTAGAACGGGTGCACGTCGCGCGGCAGCTCGACGTACTCCACCAGCGTGCCGTCCGGCGACGTGCCCGAGAACACCAGGCCGGCATCCGCGATCTGCTCGCGGTACTTGTTGTTCACCTCGTAGCGGTGACGGTGCCGCTCGGAGGCCTCGGGCGCACCGTACAGCTCCGCCGCCAGCGACCCTTCGGTGAACGACGCCGGGTACAGGCCCAGGCGCATCGTGCCGCCCAGGTCGCCACCGGCGATGATGTCGACCTGCTCCGCCATCGTCGCGATGACCGGCGTCGAGGTCTCCGGGTCGAACTCGGTGCTCGACGCGTCGGTCAGACCGACCTCGTGGCGGGCGTACTCGATGACCATGCACTGCAGGCCGAGGCACAGGCCGAGCGTCGGGATGCCCTGCTCACGCGCGAACTTCAGCGCGCCGAGCTTGCCCTCGATGCCGCGCACGCCGAACCCACCCGGGATGCAGATGCCGTCGACGTCGCCGAGCTGCTTCGCCGCGCCCTCGGGGGTGGTGCAGTCGTCGGACACGACCCACTTCAGCGTGACCTTCGCGTCGTGCGCGAAGCCACCCGCACGGAGCGCCTCGGTGACGGACAGGTAGGCGTCCGGCAGGTCGATGTACTTGCCGACCAGCGCGATCGTGACGTCCTTCTTCGGCTCGTGCACGGCCTTCAGCACAGGCGTCCAGGCGGTCCAGTCGACCGGACCGGCGTCGAGCTTGAGCGCCTCGACGATGACCTGGTCGAGACCCTGGTTGTTCAGCAGCGTCGGCAGGTCGTAGATCGAGGGGACGTCCACAGCGTTCACCACGGCGTCCTCGTCGACGTCGCACATCAGCGCGATCTTGCGCTTGTTCGACTCCGACACCGGACGGTCGCTCCGCAGCACGAGCGCGTCGGGCTGGATGCCGATCGAGCGGAGCGCGGCGACGGAGTGCTGGGTCGGCTTGGTCTTCTGCTCACCCGAGGCGTTCATGAACGGCACCAGCGACACGTGCACGAAGAACACGTTGCTTCGGCCGAGCTCGTGCCGCACCTGACGGGCGGACTCGATGAACGGCTGCGACTCGATGTCGCCGACGGTGCCCCCGACCTCGGTGATGATGACGTCGGGCTGCGGGTCGTTCTGCGCCTGCTCGCGCATCCGGCGCTTGATCTCGTCGGTGATGTGCGGGATGACCTGCACCGTGTCGCCGAGGTACTCGCCGCGACGCTCCTTGGCGATCACCGTCGAGTACACCTGACCGGTCGTGACGTTCGCGGCCTGCGACAGGTTGATGTCGAGGAAGCGCTCGTAGTGCCCGATGTCGAGGTCCGTCTCCGCGCCGTCGTCGGTCACGAAGACCTCGCCGTGCTGGAACGGGTTCATGGTGCCCGGGTCCACGTTGAGGTACGGGTCGAGCTTCTGCATGACGACCTTGAGGCCGCGAGCAGTGAGCAGGTTGCCGAGGCTGGCCGCCGTCAGGCCCTTGCCGAGAGACGAGACGACCCCGCCGGTCACGAAGATCTGCTTCGTCACCTTCGGGGTCGAGTTCGAAGAATTGGTACCGCCGCTGAGAGTGTCCGCCACGGGATTCCATCGTACGTCAGAACTGCCGGGAGGCGCGACCCCGGTTCGCCGTGGGCGTTGCGCGGGTGGGTGGCCGGGTCGTCGAGCCGTGGCCGGGTCACCGTGCCGTGGCCGAGTCACCGGGATCAGGCAGGTCTGGCCGTCAGGCCCGCTGGCCGGCCACGTCGAGCAGCTCGCGAGCGTGCTCGATGCCGCTGGCGCTGTCGCCGAGCCCGGAGAGCAGCCGAGCCATCTCCTGCAGCCGGTCCTCGCCTTCGAGCCGTCGCACACTCGACGAGGTCACGGCACCGCTGGCGTCCTTCACGACGTTGAGGTGGTTGTTCGCGAACGCGGCGACCTGGGCCAGGTGCGTGACGACGATGACCTGCGTGCGCTCGGCGAGCTTCGCCAGCCGCCGGCCGATCTCGATGGCCGCCGCCCCACCGACACCCGCGTCGACCTCGTCGAAGACGAAGGTCGGCACGGTGGTGCTGCCGGCCATGACGACCTCGATCGCGAGCATGACGCGCGACAGTTCACCACCGGACGCCCCCTTGCCGATCGGCCGGGGGTCGGTGCCGGAGTGCGGCTGGAGCAGGATCGTCACCTGGTCACGGCCGTGGCGGCGGTACTCCCCCGCGTCGGTGACCTCGACCACCAGGGTCGCGCCACCCATCGCGAGGGTCTTCAGCTCGGCCGTCACACGCTTCGCCAGGTCGGCCGCCGCCTTGGTACGCGCCGTGGTGAGCGCTGCGGCGGCGGACTCGAGCGCCTGCTCATCCTGCTCGACCGACTGCTGCAACGCCGCGATCCGGTCGTCGTCGCCGTCGAGTTCGAGCAGCCGGTCACTCGCGCGCTGACCGTAGGCGATGACGTCGTCCACCGTCTCGCCGTACTTGCGGGTGAGGCCGGCCAGCAACGCCCGGCGTTCGTTGATGAGTTCGAGGTCGTGCCCGGCTTCGGGTTCCAGGGAACCGAGGTAGCTCGAGATGCTCGCCGACGCCTCGGCCGCCTGGATGCCCAGCTCCGTGAGCTGCTCGAGCACCGGCTGCAGGGCACTGTCCGACGACACCACACGCTCGACGGCACGGCGCGCGGACTCGACCAGGCCGACGACGTCCGAGACGCCGTCGAGGGACTCGCTGGACAGTGCCTCGTGCGCCAGGGCAGCCGACAGCCGGAGCTCCTCGAGGTTCCCCAGGCGCTCGGCGCGCTCGGCCAGCTCGACGTCTTCCCCGGGCTGCGGGTCGGCGGCTTCGATCTCGTCGGAGGCCGCACGGATCCGCTCGGCCTCGGCCACCCGGTCGTCCCGGTCACGGACCAGGACCTCGAGTTCACCGGCGTGCTGCTGCCAGGCGTCGTACGCGGCCACGTACCGGGCAAGGGCCTTCTCGAGCGAGGATCCCCCGAACCCGTCCAGCGCTGCCCGCTGCGCGGTGGCCGAGGTCAGGCGGATCTGGTCGGACTGCCCGTGCACGGTGACGAGCTGGTCGGCGAGTTCACCGAGGACCGCGACGGGGGCACTGCGACCGCCGACCGTGGCACGGCTGCGCCCCTCGGCGGAGACCGTGCGGGTGAGGATGAGCTCGCCGTCCTCGACGGTGCCGCCGGCGTCCTCGACACGTTCGGCGACCGCGTCCTGCTCGGGGACGTGCCAGCGGCCTTCGACGACCGCGCTCGACGCGCCACGGCGAACCGAACCGGCGTCGGCCCGCGCACCGAGCAGCAGCCCGAGTGCGGTGACGATCATCGTCTTGCCCGCACCGGTCTCCCCGGTGACCACGGTGAAGCCCGGCCCGAGTTCGAGCGTGGTCTCACCGATGACACCGAGGTCGCGGATCGCGATCTCCTCGATCATCGGTCGTCCTCCGTGCTCATCGGTCGTCCTCGTCGCTCTGGGGGCCGCGCCACCCGGCGACGGGCAGCTGGAACTTCGCGACCAGCCGGTCGGTGAACGGGGCGTTCTTGAGCCGGGCGACGCGCACCGGGTCGGGCGAACGCCGGACCTCGACGCGGGCACCCGGGGGCAGGTCGTGGGTGCGGCGTCCGTCGCACCAGAGCACGCCGACGCCGCTCGTTCGCCGCAGGACCTCGATCGCGAGCGTGCAGTCCGGCCCGACGACGATCGGACGGGCGAACAGGGCGTGGGCGCTCAGCGGCACCATGAGCAGTGCGTCCACATCGGGCCACACGATGGGGCCACCACCCGA
Organism: Curtobacterium sp. MEB011; assembly: GCF_030209655.1. Classification (NCBI taxonomy): domain Bacteria; kingdom Bacillati; phylum Actinomycetota; class Actinomycetes; order Micrococcales; family Microbacteriaceae; genus Curtobacterium; species Curtobacterium sp. MEB011. Next base: position 327,966 of record NZ_JARVRN010000003.1, read on the forward strand.
GAACGAGTACGCCGTGGAGCCCGTCGGGGTCGACACGACCACACCGTCACAACCGAAGGACGACAGCGGGCGGCCGTCGACCTCGGTCACGACTTCGAGCATCCGCTCACGGGACGCCTTCTCGATCGTGGCTTCGTTCAGCGCCCAGCTCGAGTAGACGATCTGGTTGCCCAGGACGACGTCGACCTGCAGGGTGACGCGTTCCTCGACGTTGTACTCGCCGGACAGCGCACGCTCGACCGTCTCGGCAAGACCGTCGCGCTCGCTCTCTGCCAGGAACCCGACGTGCCCCAGGTTCACCCCGATCAGCGGAGCACCGGTGTTCCGGACGAGTTCCGCGGCGCGGAGGATCGTGCCGTCGCCGCCGAGCACGATGACGATCTCGAGCTGGTTCGGCTGGACGTCGACGCCCAGGATGTCGACCTTGCCCACCGACGCTTCGGCGCGGCGGATGTCCGCGTACTCGTCGAAGGGCATGACGGGCGTGAGACCGGCGGCGTGCAGGAGGTCGCAGACCTCGACCGCGGCGTCGATCGAGTCGCGGCGACCCGTGTGGGACACGAGCAGGATGTGCCGTTCGTCGCTCATGAAGACCCTTCCGTGAGTTCGGTCGCCCGGACTCTCCATTCTGTCGGATTGCCCCCGACACCGCGCTGGAAGCGGGCCAGGTACTCGTGGTTGCCGTGTGTCCCGACGATCGGGGACGCGGCGAGCCCACTGGTGCCGAGGCCCAGGTCCCACGCCGCCCACAGCACGTTCATGAGCGCGTCGTTCCGGAGCCCGGCGTCGTGCACGATGCCCTCGCGGACACCGCCACGACCCACTTCGAACTGGGGCTTCACCAGCAGCACGAACTCGTCCGCGGGGACGGCCTCGGCCAGCGCCGGCAGCACGAGTCTGAGCGAGATGAAGGACAGGTCCCCTACCACGAGGCTCGTGTCGGTGGCTGCGTCGTCGAGCGCCAGGTAGTCGGCGCGCGTGAGGTTCCGGGCGTTCGTCCCCTCGACCACGGCGACGCGTTCGTCGAGCGCGATGGTGGGGTGGAGCTGTCCGTGGCCCACGTCGAGCGCGATGACACGGCGCGCACCACGTGCGAGCAGCACCTGGGTGAACCCGCCGGTGCTCGCGCCGACGTCGAGCACGACACGATCGGCAGGGTCGACGTCGAAGGCGTCGAGCGCACCGACGAGCTTCCGGGCTGCACGCGACACCCATTCGTCCGCGGCGTCGACCTCGATCTCGGCGTCTGGCGCGACCGGCGTCGACGGCTTGAGCACGGCACGCCCGCCGACGAGCACTCGGCCGTCCTGGATCAGCTTGCTGGCCACGGTGCGCGACCGAGCGAGTCCGCGTGCAGGGAGCAGCGCGTCGAGGCGGACCGGGGTCGCGTCGGGGACGGCTCCGTCCGGCTCAGGCACTCGCGGAGCCGCCGCTCTCGAGCCGCGTCCGCAGCTCGTCGTGCAGCGCGGAGAAGGCGTCGGCGCGATCGACGAGCGGGAGCGTCTCTGCCTCGGCGGTCCGCGCGGCGAAGGCGTCCTGCTGCTCGGGTTCGGCGGACGGCTGCTCGGAGTTCGGCACGTCCGACACGCTACTCGCCGCCGTACAGCTGCGGGTCGACGTCGAGCCCGTAGATGGCCAACTCGGACTCCCAGATGATCGTGGAGCCGGCGCGCAGTCGATCGATGTCCGTCCCGGCGTCGAGCACCCGGACCACGTGCCCGCGCATCGCCACCGTCGAGGTTCCGACGGTCACGTACCGGGTGCCGTCCTCGTCCTCGCGCCGCACCGTCTCCGGGTACGGCTGGGACAAGCCGCGGAGGTCTTCCAGCACGTAGGTGGGACGCGAGCGCTGGTCGGCCGCGAGCACCTGCTTGGCCTGGTCGATGCCGGTGAGCACGAGCACGCTCGGGATCCCGACGTCGTTCGCGCCCTTGATGTCGGTGTCCAGCCGGTCACCGATGAACAGGGTCCGACCGCCGCCGAAGCGTTCCACCGCGGTGTCGAAGATCGGCCGCTCGGGCTTGCCGGCGACCACGGGCATGCGACCGACGGCCTGGTGCACGGCGGACACGAGCGTCCCGTTGCCGGGGGCGATGCCGCGCTCGACGGGGATCGACCAGTCCATGTTCGTCGCCACCCACGGCACGTCCGGGTCGGCCAGGGCGAACGACGCCTCGGCCAGTTCCTTCCAGCCGAGATCCGGCGAGAAGCCCTGGATCACCGCTGCCGGAGAGTCCTCGGCGCTCGACGTCACCGTGAACCCGGCTGCCTCGACGATGCTGGACAGGCCGAGCCCGCCGGTCACCAGGACGGTCGACCCGGCCGGCACCAGGGTCGCGAGCAGCTGGACGCCGGCCTGCGACGAGGTGACGACGTCGCCCTCGGACACCTCGAGCCCGTAGCGCTCGAGGTGTTCAGCGACGTCGATCGGGCGGCGCGATGCGTTGTTCGTGATGTAGCCGACCCGCGCCGTGAGGGATGCCCGGGTCAGTGCTTCGACCGCGTGCGGGATCGCGTTGCGGCCCCGGTAGACGACGCCGTCGAGGTCGGTGAGGACCACGTCGACGCCGTCGGTCAGCGCCGCCGGGTGCTCAGCCGGCTGCGGAGCCGTCGACGTCGCGGGGGTTGTCGTCGTCGATCTCGCCGGGCTCGTCGGCTGCCGAGGTGTCGTCGTCGAGGTCGTCGAAGGCTGGTTCGTCGTCGAGGTCGTCGTCGACATCGTCGGCGGAGTCGTCGTCGCCGTCGAGTGCGTCGGTCGCGACGTTGTCGGTTCCGAGGTCTTCGGCGTCGTCGTCTCCGGCGTCTCCGGCGTCTCCGGCGTCTCCGTGTACTTCGACTTCGATCGTTTCCTCGACCACATCAACTGTCTCCCAAGCGTTGTCGTCCGCGATTTCGGCGAGGGCCGCTGCCGCGCGGTCCACTCGGGCCCACCACTCGTCGGCCTCGTCCTGTCGACCGAGCTCCTCGAGCGTGGCCGCGTAAGCACTGTAGAGCGCCGGGGACCACGTGTAGGCGGTGGACGGGTCGAGCTGTGGAATCTCCAGCTCGCCGAGCGCAGCTGTGGGATTCCCGAGGTCGAGACGGGCGCCGGACATGGCGATCGCGAGTTCGACCTGCACCGGTGTCTCGAGGGCCGACCGTTCGACCGAGCGGCCGAGTTCGAGCGCGCGCTCCGGACGTCCGAGGCCGCGCTCGCAGTCCACCATCATCGGCAGCTGGTCGTTGCGACCCGAGATCCGGCGGTAGGTGCGGAGCTCACGCAGGGCCGTGGCGAAGTCGCCGAGACGGTAGGCGGTGATGGCAGCGGTCTCACGGACGACACCGACCCGACCAGCACGACGAGCCGCGCTCAGCGCGTGCTGGTTCGCCGTCTCCGGGTCGTCGTCGACGAACAGCGCAGCAGCCACCAGGTGACGAGCCACCCAGTCCGCGTTGTCCTTGCTGAGGGTCTTCAGCTCCATGCGGGCGGCCGGGTCGAGGTCACGCGCATCGATCTCTTCGGGGATCTCCGGGTCCTCGTGACGCGGACGGATGGACTTCGTGCCGTACGGATCGCGGTCTTCCCAGTCGTCGCGGGCCGCTTCGCCGAAGCGTGCACCGGCGTGCCGGGAGCCGTCGCCGAACCGACGACGCTCCTCGCCACCATCGCGGCTCGGACGGTCCGAGGACCCGCCACGGAACGGACGGTCGGAGGAGCCGCCACGGTCGCCGTCGCGACGCGGGCGGTCCGAGGAGCCACCACGGTACGGACGGTCACCATCACGAGCCGGACGGTCCGAGGATCCCCCGCGGTACGGACGATCGCCATCACGACGCGGACGGTCCGAACCGCCCTGGAAGGGTCGGTCCCCGTCACGGCGCGGCCTGTCCGAGGACCCGCCACGGTTCGGACGATCGCCATCACGAGCGGGACGGTCCGAGCCACCGCGGTACGGGCGATCGCCATCACGAGCCGGGCGGTCGGACGATCCACCGCGGTACGGGCGATCGCCATCACGAGCGGGACGATCGGACGAGCCACCGCGGTACGGGCGGTCACCATCACGAGCGGGACGATCCGAGCCACCGCGGTACGGGCGGTCACCGTCCCGACGCGGACGGTCAGAGCTCCCACCACGGTACGGACGGTCAGCATCACGAGCCGGACGATCCGAAGACCCACCACGGTACGGACGGTCACCGTCACGACCCGGGCGATCGGCACCACGCGGACCATCCCCGCGCGGCGGACGGCCTGCGGCGCCACGATCACCCTGCCACGAGGGTCGGTCATTGCGGTCGCTTGACCGGAACGGACGATCGCCGTCACGACGCGGAGCGCTGTCCCGGCGGGGAGCACCATCGCGGAACGGACGGTCCCCACCTTGCGGACGATCGCGACGGTCACCCTCGCGACGCTCGAACTCACGAGGACCAGAGGACCATCGGCCGTTGCTCTGGTCGTCACGACGCGGAGCACCATCACGACGGGGGAAACGATCGCCGTCCCGCCGGGGTCGATCTCCGCGGTCGCCGTCGTTCCGCCGCTGATCGTCGTCGTTCGCCACCGTTGCTCCTCATCGCGTGCCCGGTGCAGTGCCTCGGGCGTTCATCCGCTGTGTCGTTGTGTTGGGTGCCGCGTCGGTCGCCCGACGGTGGTTCCAGTCCATCACGAACCGGAGCCGGCGTCGAGTGAACGGCGGCAGAAACAGAAATGGCCACCGGCCCCGACCGAGAACGAGGGTTTCCCCTGCGAATTCTCGATGGAGGGCCGATGGCCACATCTTTCTTACGTTAAGTCCGGCGGCGTCCTACTCTCCCACAAGGTCCCCCTTGCAGTACCAT